>NZ_CP130721.1:0-300000 GCF_035984415.1 Streptomyces sp. NBC_01296
ACCTGAGCGCTGCGCGCTCAGGAGAGAACCGCCTCGCTGCGCTGGCGGCGGACCCGCGAAGCGGGTCTCTAGGGCCGGCCCTTCGGGCCGGTGTCCTGCGCTTCGCTCCGGACTGGTTCGGGGTTCCGCTTCGCTCCACCCCGAACGGCCTGCTCCGCAGGCCAGAGTGACCCCGTTTCACGGGGTCCGAGCCTGCGGCCCGTTGGGCGGGTCCGCTCCGCTCCCCCACCCCGGTGTCCTTCCGGCTCCGCCCCCAGGACCCGGGGGCCCGCTGACGCGGGCCCCCGCCAGCAGCGCCGGTTCAGATACGCGACACGTTGCCGGAGTAGATCCAGCCGTCCTTCACCCCATAGGTCTTGTCCACCCAGTACCAAAGGTTGCCCTTGGAATTCTTGCACCACTGGGTGAAGTAAAGCCTGTCTGCCCGGTGGACGGTGTCGACGACTCGCCCGGTCTCGTAGTAAGCAGTCCGAACCGGAGCCGACGTGGCAGTGACATAGAGGTCCCCGCCAGTCGTCTGGCACGTGATCGCGGCGGCAGAGGCAGGGGAAGCCGCGAAGGCGGTCCCCGAGAGGGTCAACCCGATCCCCAAAGCCAAAGTGGAGAGACGTCGTGCGACGCTGGCGCGCATAGTGCTCCTTCAAGTTCCGCGTGAACAAGTAGTCACCTAAACGATCTCAACATGACGTACACGGGTCAAACCTCGCCACCATGCAGCCAACACCTCCCGCCCAAAAGAGAGCTCTGACGGCGTACCCGCAGCCCGCATGCGCCAGCACCTGCATCATTTCTTATCAGAGATAGATACTGGATCTAGGCCCCACTATGGTCTGGGAGCCGGGCAAGGAAGCGTGGGCATCGAGGATCGCTGAAACTGCGCAGCACTCAATCAACCTGCGCAACCAGGCCCCAAGCGCAAGACTTCACAGGTCAGACGGCCAACGCACCCGGAACTGCGCAGTTCAGTGTGCTACGCCGCATCTCGCTGTCCGGATCAACTCATTCAGATGACACCAGCTCCACCGCACCAGCCTGTCCCCAGAGGCCTCCCACACCCGCGCAGAACGAGCGATCGAGTGACCGGACAGCCCATGCGGCCTGACGGACAACCACATGCAGCGTCGCAACTGTGCACAAGGTCCGGAGCCCTCCGCTTCCGTACCCAGACGCTTCACCCGGTCAGCATGGTCCGCCTGGGGCGGCCACAGGCGCCCGGCACGCTCATCGAGGACGTGGCCACGTCGCGGTGCGTCAATGCTGGCAGGACGGCCGGACGCGGAGCAGCTCGGTCCGCAACACGGGTGTGCCGTCGACCGGGGCCGGGTCCTCAGCGGTCGGCTCGATTCCTCCGGCGGCGGTTTTGTCGAGTGTTGCCAGGCCGTCGGGGCCGACCGTGCCGAACACCGTGTAGTTCGGTCGCAGCGCGGAATCGCCGTAGACGACGAAGAACTGTGAGCCGTTCGTGTCCGGCCCGGCGTTGGCCATCGCCAGCAGGCCGCGCCCGTACAGGCGGCGCGCGCCGGTCGGATCGGTCGGTGCCGGCGGCAGGTCCACCGGCAGCTCGTCCTTGTACTTGTACCCGGGCCCGCCCTCACCGCTACCGGTCGGGTCGCCGCACTGCAAGACCTTCAGCGTCGGATACGCCGTCAGACGGTGGCACACCGTACGGTCGTAGAACCCATGCCGTGCCAGGTGCAGGAAACTCTGGACCGTGCACGGCGCCTTGGCCCGGTCCAAGTGCAGCGGGAGCGGGCCCTGGCTGGTCGGAACAGCCATATCAACCGTGCCACGACTGGGGGTGCGCCGCGGGTCAGGCGGCAGCGGAACAGGGCGCGCCGGCGGCTCGTCCGGGGTCTGTGTGTACTGGCAAGGGCCATGCGTCGTGCGCGGCGGAGCACCGTCGGAAGCAGTGGCGACACTCCCCCCGGACACGACTAACACCACGGCCGCGAATGCGCTGATCAGTACCCGTTTCATCTCGCACGCCCTCCCGATGATCGCCAAGTCCTGGAGCGGTCGCAGTCTAGGGCGTGGGTTTGGTCCGGGGAATAGTCAACGGCAGGAGGCCGGCCCGGCCGACCCCGAGTCCCTGCTGACAACAACCAGTGCCACCAACTCACCCATTCACACGGTGCAGCGCGGCGGTCGCCAACGGGAAGGTGCTCGTGGCAAGGAACCACTGCCTTGTATGTCGCCGTCGATCCTGAGGTCGAAGGGGCGACCGGCGCCGCGCCCTGCAGGCGGTAGGACATGGTGTGGTCACTGTCGACGGCCAGCCGAACCAACGCTGGGTCGGCCGCGCTGGGCGCGAAAACTACGTGGTGTTGCGGCTGTACACGCTGAAGGCGACGACCACCGCGAAAGGACTGCCCGGCCCTCGCCGGACACCGCCGGGGCCGCCTACGTGTCGGCGGCCGCGGCGGTGGGTGAGGCGCGGGTTAGGGCCGGGCCAGAATGTCGGTAACCCGGTGCGCGTAGATCACTCGGCCGCATGGGGAGCCGGGGTCCGTGCAGGTCGGGTCCGTGGTGTCCGTGCGGTGTTCGGTCAGCGACCAGAGGTATTGCGTACCGCCCCCCGGCACGCTCTGCCCGTGCTCGAAGGACAGGTCCTCGGGACCGACCGCGTTGGTGATGTTGGCGCCGTAGTCCACCAGACGGCCGCCGGAGACGGTCGCCCGGCGCAGGCTGCCGCTGTGGGTGGTCCAACTGCGGTTGAAGTAGTACATGCCGTCGTAGCGTGCCGCGCCCTGGGTGAGGTCGCGGGGCAGGTAGAACGCGCCCGTCGCGCTGACCACGCCCATGGTCGACTTGAGAAGGCCGGTGCCGTCGTCGATCGGCAGTGTGCCGATCCGGCCCTTTTCGGGGTGCGTGTCGTCGGAGTCGCAGTACTCGCCCATGATCAGAGCCGGAGCGGCGGTGTTGCTGCGGTCGATGGAGATGTAGGACGCCTTCGGCGCTCCGGTGGCCACACAGGTACCCGCGGAGGAATTGCCCTGGGCGCTGACGAACTTGTACGAGGCCACCTGCGGCATCACATACCGGTACGTGTGGCTGTAGTAGACGTTGTTCTGCCGGCCGATCTGGGTTTCGTCCCGGACGTTGCTCTTCAGTCCGTCCAGCGTGGTGTCGTCCACCGATGCGTTCTGGTCCGGGTTGAGGTCCAGGATGGAACGCATGTCGAAGACCCGCAGACCGTTCATGGTGTCCGCGACGTAGAGGTAGTACTTGTACCAGGCGATGCCGCCCGCGTGGACGTCGACGGCCTTGTAGGAGATGTGGTTGTTGCTGTTGTAGTACGGCTCCACCAGGAGGACGTGACGGTACCGGCGTCCGTCGGGGTCGCCCGGTATCGCGGTCTCGGGGTCGAGGAACGACAGCCGCACGCCCTTGCTGCCGACCTTGTCGTACCAGGCGGTGACCAGTGGCTTGCGGGAGCCCCACAGCTCGTCGGTCTGGGCGTCCGAGACGCCGGTCATGCCCTGGGGTATCCATTCCTCGGTGGCGGAGTCGCCGGGATCCCAGCAGAGCTTCCTGGCGGGAGCCAGCACCTTGCCGTCGTCGCCCGAGCCGAACGGGTCCGTGGTGCAGGACGCGCCCGTCCGCGCGACCCGGTTGCCCTGGTCAAGCAGGTCCTGAACGCCCTGCGTGGGCAACGCCGCCTTCAGATCGGCCACGTGACCGCTGAGGTCCGGTCCGGACTTGAGGTTGAAGGAAGACGCGGTCGCCGGGTCTCCGGGGGCCGCCTGAGCGGGGGAACCGATTACGGGAACCGAGAGGACCACCGCGACTGCAGTGGCGATCCAACCGGCGTACTTTCCAGGGGTTTTACGGGGTGGCATCGCTGGTTCATCGACCTTCGCTCTGGGGAGAAAGCGAGATCATACGTATGGCCGCTGGGGCGCCCGCGCGCCGGGGGAGTCTAGTGAGTCGCCGGAGTCGGCTGAGCCGGCAGGACGTCGAGAAGCCGCTGTGCCGGGTCATGCCGGCGTTGCACAGCCAGCCCGTGCAATTCGCGGAGCCCGCGCAGGGTTTGGCCGTGGGCTCGCCCAAGCCCCGGGCCCGCACCGATCTTCGCCGTGGAGTCCGGCGGCCGGCGCTTCTTCGCCCGGGGCCGGGCTCGTCTCGCGGGTCCTGGACTCGGGCGGTGCGCCAGGCGCTCAGAAGATGGAACACGACGTCGCCGGGCATGCGCGGGCCGGGCGGTGCAATCAGGGCGGCGCCGACCTTGCTGCAGTAAAGAGCTCGTGACGCACCGCGCGGGCGGTGGGGCGGGTGGGGGCGTGGTGGGTCATTCAGCCGCGGCGGCCGCACCCGAATGAGGACTGGGGGCGGCGTCCGGAGGTCAGCGTGCAGGGGCGACCAGACCCGCGTCGTACGCGGCAATGACCAGGTGAACCCGGTCCCGGGCGCCTAGTTCGGCAAGCAGGTTCCTGACATGCGTCTTGACGGTGCCCGGGCCGATGCCGAGGTGGTCGGCGATCTCGACGTTGGACAGGCCGCGCCCGACGAGGGTGAGCATTTCGTGTTCTCGTGCGGTGAGCCCGGCAAGGTCCGGTGCCGGCGGAGCGTAGGTGGGGGCGGTGCCCGGGCGTCCGGCGAACTCAGCAATCAGGCGGCGCGTGATGGCGGGCGCGATCAGTGCGTCGCCGGCCGCGACGACGCGCAGAGCGCCGAGGAATCCGTCGAGGTCGGTGTCCTTGACGAGGAAACCGCTGGCCCCGGCCTGCAGCGAGGCGTGGACGTGGGTGTCGGTGTCGAAGGTGGTCAGGACGATGACCCGGACCTCCGGGGATTCGACGGTGATCATCCGGGTCGCCTCGATGCCGTCCACGCCGGGCATCCGGATGTCCATGACGACGACATCGGGGGCCAGTTCCCTGGCCAGGGCGACGGCCTGAGTACCGGTCGCCGCCTCGCCGACGACGGCGAGGCCGGGGGTCGCGTCGACGACCAGCCGCAAACCGGCACGGACCAGAGGCTGGTCGTCGGCGAGGAGGACGCGAATCGTCATGAGGCCGCCTCACCGGGACGGGAAGGACTGCCCGATCCGGCCAGACGGTCAGCATCGTCGAGGCCGGTGAGAACCATCGGGTCCGGCCGGCCTGTCAGCTCCAGCCGGTCCGGCGGATCGAGTGGCAGCGGGAAGACTGCAGCGACACGGAAGCCGCCCCCGGTCTGCGGGCCCGCGTCGAAGGTCCCGTAGAGCAGGGCGACCCGCTCCCGCATCCCCTGGATGCCGTATCCGGCTCCGGCGGCGTGGGCGGCTCCGGGGACGTCGCGCCCGCCGGCACAGCCCTCGTCGACGATCTCGACGGACATCTGGCGCTGCCGCCACACGAGTGTCACCCGGCAGTGCCGGGCGCCCGCGTGGCGTACGACGTTGGTCACCGACTCCTGGACGACCCGGAACGCGGACCTGTCGACGGCCTCGGGCAGTGCGCGGGGTACGCCCCGGCGGTGTATCTCCACGTGGACCCCGGCGTGCGCCGTCGCCGCGACCAGACGGTCGAGGTCGGCAAGTCCCGCGAGTGGTGCGTCGCCGCCACGGGTGGCGGTTGCGGGTCCGTCCGGCGGAGCAGGCCGAGCATGCTGCGCAGGCCGCGCAGCGTGTCGCGGCTGGTGCTCTCGATGGTGCTGAGGGCGTCGCGGGCCCGCTCCGGCTCGCTGTCCAGGATCCGTCGCGCGGCCCCGGCCTGGATGGCGACGACCCCGATGCTGAGGGCGGCCATGTCGTGGAGTTCGCGGGCGATCCGCAGCCGCTCTGCCGTGACCGCCTGTGCTGCGGCGTGCGCGCGTAGGGCTTCGCCGTACGCGCGGCGCTGTCGCACGTACGCGCCGGCGGACCAGGCCAGCAGGACCAGGAGGGCCAGACAGGCCGTCAGGCCGAGGAAGCCCGGCGCGAACACGCGGGAGCGTCCGCCGTCCCGGAAGAGGTCCACCTGAAGGACGGTCTCCTGGACGGCGAGGGCGGTGAGGGCTGCGGCGCACCCGGTGCGCGGGGTCCGGGCGGCCGCTACGGCGGCGACCAGCAGAGTGGTGGCGGGGTACAGGGGCCAGATCTGCTCGGCGCGCAGCCCGAGAGCGGATGCCGCGGCGGCTTCGGCCAGCAGGAGCGCCAGTACGGCGGCGGGCCGCCGTGGGGCCCGGGCGAGCGGTGCGGCCGCCAGCAGGGCGAGGACGGCCAGGGCCGCTGTCGGTGTCGCCGCCCGGCAGGGCGCCCGCTGCCCAGCGCCGCGTACAGCAGCACCGCCACGGGGTAAATTCCTGACGGGGGCGATCGAGTCGAGCGGCACACTGCGTCAGGCCGACGGCGTCTACATCGCGGTGCCCCCGCAAGCCACTGGGCAGCCGAAGGCCGATCTCGCCGGTCCTCCCGAAGAGCAGAGCTGATCGTCGACGGCACGTCACGGTGCATCCGCTTCAGGCATGCTCTGTTTGAGGGCGCCGGGCCATCTTGGGAAGCCGGCCTCTCTGCGCGCACCCGGCCCGCGCACGGCGGGAGTCCTGGGGCCGGCTAAAAGTCGGTGTAGGGCGGGATCACGCGGACGATCGCGATCAGCTGCATGCGGGGCAGCGGCAGGGCGTAGAACCAACCGTCGTCCAGGAGGGGGATGCGGCGCAGACCTCCAGGGACACCTTTGCGGCCTCCTTCGCCGATGTCCGTGACGTCGACCCCGACGTCGGCGAGGGCGACGAGCTCGTCGGCCAGTCGCTCGACTTCGGCCGTGATGTGGGCGGGCAGGCCCTTGATGACTTCGTCGGCGTTGGGGTCGTACTCCCACCTCCAGGCGGTCACCGGGCTCCGCCGTGGGGGACGCCGGCCTCGGCGGCGGCCTTGTCGAGGATGTGGCCGATCTCGGAGGCGATCGCCCGAGCCTCGTCCGGGTCGGTGACGCGAGCCGCGCGGTCTTCGAGCAGACGCAGACGGGCGGCCGTCTCGGGGTGGCGTTCGATGGCGACGTACAGGGCCCACTGGCGCAGGAACCGGCGCATCGGGGCAGAGCTGACCTGTTCTCGGGCCCGGGCGACCGCAGTGGCGCGTTCGGCATCGAACGTCGGCACGGCGTCGGGGGCGATACGTGCCAGTGCCGCGCGCAGGTCTTCCGCGGTCGCGGCCGGCTGCGGCACGCTGCCTGCCTGAGGCTGCTCTGCCGCGGTGCTCATGCCGCCTCCACGTCGTCGGCGGTGGTCCCGCGGCGGTGGGCGGCGGCCAGCGTCGAGACGTGCTGGCGGGACCAGCCCACCCGGGCCGCGACCGCAGCCGGCCCGCCCCGGTCGTAGCGGGCTGCAATCCGCCCAGCCGCCTCGGCGAGTGCGGTACGGGCCTCGTCCAAGGCCCGACCACGCTCGTCCACCATTCGGGCCAGACGGTCCAGCTCCAGGGCCTCGTCCGCGTCGAGAGCAACCCGGGTCGGTCGGCGGGTTTCAGTCATACGCCCAGCCTGCCCCATACGCCGCCGCAACCGCAAGCGCACTTGACATCTCGGGGGTCCGTGTGTGTGCGGCCGGGCGCACCCACAGCAGTCCGGTCACCGATGTACCACACCGGCCGGGGCCCCTATACCTCGGCCCTGGATCGCCCGTAGGCAGGTCACTTGCAGTGGTGACGCTGTCGTGCAGGGCGGCCTGGGGCGCGACGAGCAGAGCGTCCATAGGGGTCTGCCGCACGATCGGGTGACATCTGAACTGGCTTGCTCTGTGGGGCGGGTGGGAGACGGCGGCCGCGTCCCTGGATACCAGCTCCGTGGCGAGGCCCGCGACCTGTTCGACGGTGAGGCCTGAGCGGTTCGGCGAGGTCGCCCAGGGTCGGGCGGGCGCCGGACATCAGGGCCTCCAGTGCGGGCCGGACGCATGGGTGGAACTCCCGTACGTGTCCGGCGGCGGGCAGCACCACGGCTCCGTCGGCGGCCTCGACCGCGGCCCGGGCGGTCGTGAGGGCCAGGATCAGGTCCCGGGCGTCAGGGGCGTCGCCTGTGTACGGGAGGGACGGGGCCGGGCGTCCGGGGTCGCGGGCATCCAGGGAGGCGGCCAACTCGGCGACGACGTGGGGGTGGGGCGCCTCGGAGACCTCCTTGCGCAGCTGCCCGGCGTAGGCGGCCCGCTCGGCTGGGCCTACCACCGAAGGCACGCATGCCCGCAGGGTCGGGGAGTGGAGCAGCTGTCCGGCGAGCCACACCAGGAGGTGGTGGCGTTCTTCGCACGGCTGCGCTCCAGGAGTGCGACCAGCCCACCCCGTGCCACCACCGAATGGGCCACTCGCGTCGCGGACCGGCTCGGTTCGGCTTCGCATGGAGGGGAGCCGCGCGCCCCCGCCGCGGGAGCCTCCCTCCGACAGGACGAGCCATGCAAACCTGGTACGTGCGCACCACCTACGCCACCGGCGACCCGGCCAAGCTCGAGGGTGTGCTCGACGCGCTCCGCAGCGAGGCGCCCGGACTGCTCATCCAGAACCCCGGCTACCACCGCTTCGGGCTGTTCGCGGACGGGGAGATCGGCAAGATCCTCATGGGCTCGTGGTGGGAGAGCGAGAGCGCTCGGGCGGAGAGCGATACGCGGCTGCGCGAGCGCCGTCTGGAGCTGCTGGCGCCCTTCGCAGACACCGTGACCGTCGACGACTGGGAGGCCGTGTCGTACACGCCCGCGCCCAAGGTGGCGCCGGGCATGTGGATTCGGACCGGGTACGTGGAGTTCGACCCGTCCGACGCGCCCGCGTACCGGCAGACGTTCGAGGAGCTGGGCCGTCCCCAGCTGGAGGCCCTGGACGGTGCAGTCAGCGCAACGCTCTTCCTGAACGCTGCTGCGGGGCGCGCGCACGTCGGCGCGCTGTTCCGCGACAAGGCCGCGCTGGCCGCGACGCGGGGGCCGCAGTCGGCGATCCGCGGCGCGTCCCTCAAGAAGCTGAACGCCAGGTTGCTGAGCCTGGAGGAATTCGAGCTGATCATGGCGCACCGACCGCAGGGGTGAGGAGCGCCATGGATGGCCCATCTGGCCGACTGCTGGCTCGCTTGCCTACTTCGGCACCTGGCTGTCGAAGGGTTCGTAGCGAGCGCCGGCCGCGGGCCAGGACCGGTCCGTGAACGGCGCCCGGTCGAGGCAGTCGAAGCAGCGCATCAGGAAGTCGGTGAAGGTCCCGTTGGTGCGATACCACTTCGCACACTCGCTGCCGATCACGAACCCGTCGAGGGTCCCCGGCCCGTACACGGGCATGAAGGCCTTGTAGTCCGCGGGCACGGCCCTGGGGACCAGCGGAACAGTCAGTAACGCTAAGCACTTGATCATGGTTGTGAGCCGGGCGTTGGGCGGCGGCTTCCCCGGGCGCTGGGCGTTCCCGTCGGCGGGGCGAGCAACTCCAGCACCTGGTCGTTCGTCCCGTCGAGCACCTGCCGGGTGAGCCGTTCCATCAGCTCCGGGTCGGTGCCGCTGCCCGACCTGGTCATTCGCGTGGGCGTGGGCCGGTCCTGGGCGGGTGCGGCGGCCGTGGGTGGGATTGGCTCGGCGGTTCGAGTCAGTCAGCCCGGAGCAGGGTGCGCAATTCTGTGGTGTCGATGATGTGGGCCCGTGGGGGGAAGACGCGATGGAGCAGGATGTTGTGGACTTCGGTGTCAGGGTCGGCGACGCCGTCGGACAGGACGTAGAGCTGGTAGTCGCGGTCGGCCGCGTCGATGACGGTAGACAGGACGACGCCGCTGGTACTGAAGCCGGAAACGACCAGAGTGGTGATCTCGCGCTCGCGTAGCTGCTCGTCGAGATCGGTGGTGGACATGCCGCCGTAGCGGATCTTCCGCACGATGATGTCGCCGTCCTGGGGCGCCAGGCGCTCGTGGACGGCGGTGGCAGGGTCCTCGTGGTGCATGAGGCGGTGCTGGGCCAGTGGGGCAAAGGACTTGCTGGTGGCCGGGATCGCGTCCCAGTCGGCCTCGGTGAAGCCGACGCGGACGTAGGCGATGGTGCCGCCATTGGCGCGGATGTCGGCGATGGCACCTTCCATGCGGGCCAGCAGGGCTTCGCGGTCCCAGCCCTCGGGCAGTAGGGCCAGGGTCGCGGGCTGGTAGTCCATGACGAGTAGGGCGGTGCGCGCGGGATCGAGCGCGGGGGCAGTGCTCACGCGAGTGTTCTCCTTGCTGATGGTGCTGGTCGGCGTCATGCCGACCGGTGGCTTCAGACGGAGGTCGAGCAGGGGCATTGCGCCTGCGGCTGTGACCAGAACGTCCGGCAGTGCAGCTGGCGCGCCACCGAGTTGCTCATGGGCAGCCAGTGATTGGACGGGACGCGCATCGGCGGACCAGCCGCAGCCTGCTTTCGGACGGGTGGCGAGTTGCGGTGTGTCACATTGGGCTCCGGACCAGATCCTGCTCGTGGTGCGGTGTGTGGTCATGCCGCGGAAGCAGGAAGGGGGTGATCAGCATGAGAAGACCGGCGACGGCGATCGCGGTGCGGGGGCCGGTAATGCCGGCCAGCAGGCCCCACAGCCCGGTCATGGCCGCGACAGTTGCCTTGCTGGTCACCGACCACGCCGACAGGGTGCGGGCGATCCGGTCCGTCGGTGTCCGGTCGAGCCGGTAGGTGGCGAACACCGGATTGAACACGCCCATGCAGGTGATCAGTCCGAACTCGACCACGATGACCAGCACGAGCCCGACCACGTCCGGCCGGACGAAGGCCAGACCGATCGACCAGCACGCCCGCAGCGTCCCGGCGGTGAGCATGACCCTGTGCCGTCCGAACCGGGAGACGAGCCGCCGGGCCAGCCGTGCGCCGATGATGCCGCCGACGCAGGGCAGGCCGAACGCGAGGCCGTACTGCCAGGGGGCGAACCCGAGCGGGCCGAGCATGAGCACGGCGAGCAGCGGCAGGGTTGCCATGATCAGGCCGCTGACCAGGACCGTGTTGAAGAACATGGGACGCAGTGCCGGGTGGGCCAGGATGAACCGCCACCCTTCGAGCAGATCGCCGGGGCGGAGCCGCGCCCTCTCGGCGCCGGTGCGCACAGGGCGCGGCTCGCTGCCGCCGATCACACGGATCCCCACGGCCGAGAGCAGATAGCTGACCGCATCGGCCATCACGGTCGTCACCGGTCCGAACAGCCCGATCGCGGCCGTGCCGGCCGGCGGTCCGAGCACAGTGGCGGTCCAGTTCGTGGACTCCAACCGCCCGTTCGCGACGAGCAGGTCCTCCGCCGGCACGAGCGCCTTCAGGTACGCGCCACTGGCCGCGCTGAAGGCGATGTCGGCCGCGCCCACGACGACGGACACCACCAGCAGCTGGGCGAAACTGAGCAGACCGAGTGCGTACGCGGCGGGGACACTCATCAGCGCCACGAACCGGGTCAGGTCCATCGCGACCATCACCGGCCGCTTGCGGCGAAACTCCACCCACGGTCCGAGCGGCACCGCTACCGCGGCCCCCACCGCAAGCCCCGTGGCTGCCAGCACCGACACCTGGATCGGCCCGGCGTGCAGCACGAGGATCGCGATCAGAGCGAACGCGTCGAACGCGAGCCGCGTGCCGAACGTACTGACCCCATACGCCGCCCACAGCCACCCGAACTGCTGGCCCAAAGGTCTCCTGCCCACCATGTTCAGCGCCCCCTTGATGTCTCACCTGAACAAACTGACGTTGACCAGTGAGAGCTAAGCGAGCAGGACAGCACCAGGTCAAACAACCAATCCGTCAGCGTTCCACAACCATGCGTTGTGCATTAACGTGCTTCGCGTGGATCTCGAAGCCGTACGTACCTTCGTCGCCGTCGCAGACGCGGGCCAGTTCCAGGAAGCCGCCGCCGACCTGTCGATCACCCAGCAGGCCGTCTCCAAGCGCATCGCCGTATTGGAGAAGAACCTCGGTGTGAGGCTCTTCATCCGCGCGGCGCGCGGCGCCGAGCTCACCATCGATGGGCAGGCGTTCCTACCCCACGCGCGCGAGCTGCTGCGTGTCGCCGAGCGCGCGGTCGCGTCCGTGCTCACCGGCCACCGGCCGCTGCGCGTCGACGTGATCAACTCGCGCGGCGCGGCGTCGGGCTTGATGCGCGGCTTCCACCGCGCACACCCCGAAATCGACCTCGACGTGCTGATGCTGTTCGACATCGACACGGCCGTCGCCGCCATCCGGTCCGGTGCGATTGACGCGTCCTTCCGCGCCGTCGCCGCGCCCGGCCGGCCCCTTCCCGAGGACATCGAGTCCGTCCGGGTGCTCGACGAGCCACTCCAGCTGCTCACCG
Source organism: Streptomyces sp. NBC_01296 (assembly GCF_035984415.1). NCBI lineage: Bacteria > Bacillati > Actinomycetota > Actinomycetes > Kitasatosporales > Streptomycetaceae > Streptomyces > Streptomyces sp. NBC_01296. Next base: position 12,218 of record NZ_CP130721.1, read on the forward strand.
GCCCTGCCCACGGACTGGCGCGCGCCCGGTCAGTGACCCTCGCTCAGCTCGCCGGGCACCGGATCTGGATGCCCGGCATCGCACCCGGCACCGAGTGGGCCGCCTACTACGAAGACCTCGTCGCCGAGTTCGGCCTCACCATCGAGGCGACCGGCCCCAACTTCGGCTCCGACGCGCTCCTCGACACCATCGCCGACACCCCGGCCCTGGCCACCTTCATGGGCGAGCACACCCGCCTCATCTGGCCCGCCGACCACGGCCTGCGCCGTATCCCGGTGACCGACCCGACGCCCGTCTACCCGCACTCACTGATCTGGCGCCGCGATAGCCCACACCCCGCACTCACCACACTCCGCAACTACCTCAGCTCCACACAGCCCGACCGCCCCGACAGCGAGACTTGGACACCCACATGGACACAGCGGTAAGCAACACCGCGTCAACCATCGGCAACGACCTCGTGAGCCGCAACAGCTAGTCCTCCGTCCCCTCGTCGTCATCGTCGAGTCCGACTGTGTCCGGATCGCGCAACGGACGCAGGCCGCCGCCGACCGGGATGGAGGCGGTGAAGCTATAGCGGCCCAGGACGTTGAGGTTCTTGTGCTTGAGCGGGGACAGCCGCGCGATGTCCTCGTCGCGGATCCCGTGGCCCTCGGCGCGGAGCTGGGTGACCGCGGCGTCGATGCACCGGGTGGTCCAGAGAACCACGGCGTTCAGGACCAGGCCGAGTGAGCCGAGCTGGTCCTCCATCCCGTCCCGGTACGCCTGGTGGATGGTGCCCTTCTTGCCGTGGCAGATGTCGCGGGCCAGCTTGTGCCGGGACTCCTGGACGGTGACCCGCCGGTGCTGATGTTCGACGAACCGGTCAACGGCCTGGACCCGGAGGGCGTGCGATGGGTACGCGGGCTGTTTCGGAACCTGGCCGCCGAGGGACGCACGGTGCTCGTCTCCAGCCATCTGATGAGCGAGATGGAGAACACCTCCGAGCACCTCGTGGTGATCGGCCGGGGCGAGCTGATCGCGCACGACGGGGCGGGCGAACTCCGCCGAGCCGAGCCGACCGGGGCCACCCGGCCAAGCCTCACCACCTGGCCGAAGGCGGCACGGCCGCGTCGAGGCGCACCGCGGCCCAGTCCGGGCAGCCGAGCGGGACGTGCCGGTCGGAGGGACCGCAGGAGCCACTGCCGTCCCAGGGGCAGGGACACCAGCGGTGAGTTCACCGCCTCGCAGACACCGAGCGGGCCAGGGCGGCTGTCCTCCTTCCGGACGGCGCGGCGTGCCCACGACGTGTTCGGCAAGCGGCCGCCCTCCCCCACCGCAATGCGGCGGGGGAGGGCGATCACAAGCATCTGCCCGTCGAGGGGGACCTGGAAGGGGAACTGGTCACCCCGTGGGGTGACATGGTTCGTCGACTGTGCTCACAACGTGATCAAAGGCGCGGAGACGGGGCCTCCGCCGCCGAAGTGAGCCGCTGCGTGGATGGGCGGATGCGCTGCGCAGAGTGCTGTCGGTGAGCTGGGCTGGGCTGGGCTGGGCTGGGCTGGGCTGGGCTGGGCTGGGCTGGGCTGGGCTGGGCTGGGCTGGGCTGGGCTGGGCTGGGCTGGGTCAGCTTGCCAGTCGGGCGAGGGCCAGCTCGTGAGCGCGGTCGAGGGAGTCAGCAGCAGCGCAAGGGACGTTCGGCTGCACGCCGGTGCCTTCCCAGTTCGTGCCGGAGACGGGGTTGATGGCGCGGCCGAACGGGATGGTGGCTTCCAGGTGTGGGTGCACCGTCCAGCCCTGGCACGGATGTGCGCCGCCGCGAGTACGCTCACCGACAACTACGGCGCGGCCGAGCTGCTGGAGGTCGTACGCCAGCTCCTCAGCGGCGGAGAAGCTGGTGTCGCTGGTCAGCACGTACAACGGCTTGCTGCCGCCGAAGCGGGCGCCGGGAACGTGCGGGAGGCTCCAGGACTGCTCACTGCGCTCTCCGCCACGCCAGGACATGGTGTTGAGATGGGTGCGCTCGTCCAGGAGGTAACTGCAGACGAAGGCGACCGTGTCCGGGTCGCCGCCTCGGTTGGCACGCAGGTCCACGATCAGGGCCTGGGCGCGGGAGGCCAGGGTGAGCGCGGCGCCCAGCGGTTCGGCGGCCCACTCCAGCGGAAACAGCATCGGTGCCAGCTCCACAACGGCGACCCCTCCGTCGAGCAACTGGACCCGGGGCGCACCGCCGAGCGAGGTGTCGAAGTCCCGGCGCATGGCCTCGAGGGTTGCCGCCCCCCGCTTCGGGGGGACCGGGTCGGTGTGGTGCTTCAGTCTCAGGTGCCGGTCGCCGTTGACGGACTGCAGGTCCGCGGTGACCAGACGGGCCAGTTCCTCTGCGCCGTCCACGTCATAGGCGCCCTCGGCGAGGCGTTGTTGCAGCAGGCCGGCGAGCTGCTCGGCTATCTCCGGGAAAACGTAGTGCTCGGTCAGCAGCTGGGCTGTCTCGTCGATGACAGCGGCAGGCAGAAGCTTCGTCACAGTCGTCATAGCAGGGAGTAGAACACCACCCCTTGCAGCGTCAAAGTTTAGACACTCCGGGATGGTCCCGCGCCGTCAAGGCTGTTGCTGATCGTGCTGGAGTCCCGCCCCGCCCGAGCCGCTTCTCCAACTCGTACCGTCCCGCGATCAGCTCTCCGCGCTCCACCCGCCACCCCCGATGACGAAGCCATGTCGGCGCTCAGCGCAGGGGAATGGGGGTCAGCCGCAAGGAGGAGTGGGGTCGGCAACGGGTGTGCCTGAGCGGTGTAGTTGGCCCGTCCGGCCAACTGAACCGCTCATGCCGCGCGTGTTCGATGCCAGGAGCCCCGGATGAGGCGGCAGCCGGCCACCGCGTCCGTGCCCGTGCCCGATCGTCGGCCCCTCGCCGACGCGTAGGGCGAGGGTGAGCGCAGTCAGGGGTCAGGGGCCGTCCGCCTCGGTGCGGGAATCCTCGAGGAACGGGCGGAGGGCTCCGAGCAGGGCGCCGACGCAGGTGTCGCGCAGAACCGTGCGCGTACAGGTCTGCGCGGTGAGCCAGTCCAGACAGAGCACCCGGACGAACACCAACCAGCTCTTGAGGACGGCTGCCACGGCTGCCCGGGCGGAGTCGTCCGCGAGCGGGAGGACGTCGAGGAGTCTGGCCCGCAGGACGTCCAGCTCGCTGTCGATGATCGTCTGGACTACCGGGTCGCCCGCGAGGACGCGGTTCGCCGCGAGGACGGTGTTGCGGTGGGCGATGAAGTAGTCGAGGTGGACGTCGAGCCCTTCTTCGAGCTGGCCGAGCATGTCGCCGGGCCGGTCGAGGGGGACCTTTTCCAGCAGCCGGTCGGACGCCTGCCGGTAGACGGCCGCGAAGAGCTCCTGCTTGCCGGCGAAGTGGCGGTAGAGCAGGGCGCGGGAGACTCCGGCCCGCTCGGCGACGTCTTCCATCAGTACCTCCTCGTAGGGGTGCTGCGCGAAGAGCTGCGCGCCGACGGAGAGGAGCTGGGCGCGGCGTTCGTCGGGACCGAGCCGTCGGCGGGGAGGCATGCAACGCATCTTACTTGACACGCGTCTACTAGTGGCGCCTACTGGTAGACACACGTCTACTTACCGGTGGTGGGAGGTCGGGGCATGGCCAGGACTCTGAAGTGGCTCGTGGTGGCGATGGGCGTCTCGTGCGTGGCGATCGGGCTCGGACACGTGCTGCTCGGGAACGCGGCGATACCCGGCGCGGGCTCGGCCGGGGTGACCGTCGACAGCCTCGGCCGGTTCCTGGGCGCAACGTTCGCGGGCTACGGACTCGCCTGGATCTGGGCGGCCCGCCAGTCGCCGATCCCGGCGAGCGCGATCCGGTGGCTGGCCGGAGTATTCCTGCTGGGGGCGGCCGGGCGCCTGCTGTCGCTCGCCTTGTACGGATGGCCGCACAAATTCCAGGTGGCGCTGACCGTCCTCGAACTGGTCCTGCCGCCGCTGTACTTCTGGCTCGCCGACGCCGACGAGAAAGCCCATCACGCCGCCCGGATCCAGCTCCCGGACCCGGACCCGGCCTAGGCGCCGAGCACGGGGTAGTCGGTGTAGCCCTCCGGGCCCTGTACGTGCATCAGGAACTCCGGACGGAGCTCGTTGAGCGGCGCGTCCGTGCGCAGCCGTTCCACGAAGTCGGGGTTGGCGAGGAAGCCTCGGCCGAGCGACACGAGGTCGGCGCCCTCGGACAGCAGGCGTTCGGCCCGACTCTTGCCGCCGTCGGCCGCGACCTCCTCGCGGGACAGCGCCGGGTTGGCGATCAGGGTGCCGGGCCAGTCGCGGCGGATCTGGGCGAAGCCGGGCCGGTCGGGGTCGGCGTGGACCTGGTGCAGGTAGGCCGGCGTCAGGTCGGCCAGGGCCTTGACCAGTGCCGGGTAGATCTCCTCGGTGTCGCCCTCCTCGATCCCGTTGACGCTCACTCCGGGCGAGATGCGTACGCCGACCCGCTCCGGGCCGATGGCCGCTGCGACGGCCCGGACCACCTCGACGGTGAAGCGGATGCGGTTCTCGACGGAGCCGCCCCATTCGTCGGTACGGCGGTTGGTGTTGCGGGAGAGGAACTGGTGCAGGAGGTGGCCGTTGGCGGAGTGCACCTCCACCCCGGCGAAGCCCGCCTCGACGGCGCCACGGGCCGCGCTCGCGAAGTCGGCGATCGTGGACCGGATGTCCTCGGCGGTCATCTCGCGCGGTACGACGCCGTCCCGGAGACCGCCGGGGGTGTGCAGCTGCTCGGGGAACGCCACCGCGGACGGGGCGAGCGGCACGTACCCGCTGGTCTCGGGGTGGCCGACCCGGCCGCCGTGCTGGAGTTGGAGGAACATCCCCCCGCCACCGGCGGCCCGCACGGCCTCGGTGACCCGGCGCCAGCCGGCGATCTGCGTCGGCGTGTGGATGCCGGGGATGTGCGGGTAGGTCTGCCCGACGGCGTTCGGGGTGCTGGCCTCGGCGATGATCAGGCCGGCCGAGGCGCGCTGCGCGTAGTACGTGGCCATGAGTTCGCCGGGGACTCCGTCGGCTCCGGCGCGGTTGCGGGTCAGCGGGGCCATCACCAGGCGGTTGGGCAGTTCCAGGCTGCCGAGGCGGGCGGATTCGAAGAAGCGGGATGCGGCGGGACCGTGCTGTGTCTGCGTCATGCCGGTACCGTAAAAGCTGACATTGATGTCAGATTCAAGAGCTGGGGTGGGGCATGCGGATCGGCGAACTGGCTGCGCGCACCGGGGTCGGTGAACGTTCCCTGCGCTACTACGAGGAGCAGGGCCTGCTGGCTTCGGACCGGACGCCCGGCGGCCACCGGGACTTCCCCGAGCGGGCGGTCGACCGGGTCATCCGGATCCAGGAGCTCTACGCGGCCGGCCTGCACAGCGCGAAGATCGCGCAGATCCTGCCCTGCATGCGGGACGAGGACGGCGGCCCGTCGGTGCGCGCCACCCCGGCGCTGGTGGCCGAACTGGCCACGGAGCGGGAGCGGATCGACCGGATGATCGGCGATCTGGTCCGCTCCCGCGATGTACTGGACGAGGTCATCGAGGCGGCGGCGGGCCGCACGACGGCCGCGTAGGCCGTTTCTTCTCGAGGCAGTCGCCGGAGGGCGGCTCCTCGTCCGCACGCCCGGGCTGGTGGAGGTCCACGCCCGCGAGGACTTCCTCGCGGGCGGGACCGGAGGCCCGACGGCCGCTGCGCGGACCGAGGAGCAGGAGCGGGCGGTTCCCACGCCCGACGGCGGATGCGTGGTGGCCGAAGTGGCGTCGGTGCGGGCGCTGGGCCCGGCGGCGGCTTGCGCTGGGTGCTCCCCCACGCCCCGTGGCACGGGCCGCCCGGACGCACTCCGCCCGGCCGTCAGCCCGGACGGACGGCTGGTGAGCGTCGTCGTACCGGCGCTGGAGCCCGACAAGGAAAAGGCGGCCCTGGTGTACGACTTGGAGCCGGACCGCAACTACACCTGGGACGACCTGCTGCTCTTGGAGGCGGCGACCGGTGAGGTGCTGGGTCGGCGGCAGATCAGGTCGCCGGCGTCGGCCGCGGTGCAGTCTTGGCGTCCGGACGGCGGCGCCGTCGTGGTGTCCTGTTGGACCGCCTGGCACAGCTGGTCGACCTGGTGGGCCGAGCCCCGGGCGCCCACGGTCTGCGGATCCTCGGCGGCACGTGGATGCGGGCGGTGGCGGGATTCCTGCCGGGCTCCGGGGTGCTGACGCAGCGGTACGCCGAGCACCTGTTCCCCGATGACGACCGCCGCGACGAGCCGGCTGCGTACGACCTCGGTTCCGGGCAGCAGGCGGCGCTGCTGGACCTGGCGGAGCTGTCCGTCGACCCGGAGAACGACGAATTCTTGTCGGCCGAGGTCCTCGACGGGCGCCGTGTGCTGGTCCAGGGCCCGGTGCATCCGGCGGGCGGGGCACCGCAGACGCGGCACTGGCTGCTGGACGCGGACACGCTGCGTCCGCTCGGCCGGCCGGGCTACCCGGCGCCGGTGGGCGAGGACGTCACCTCGCTGGGGGACGGCACCTGGCTCACGCACGACGGCGACCGGGTGCACCGCTGGTCGGTGAGCCGCGCGAGCTCCTGAGGCGTCGGATCACGTGGCGCGCGGCCGCGCCGCCGATCCCGCCCACTCCACGTACAACGGGCCCGGCTCTGCCGCTTGAAGGCCGAGCGTGGCCGCTCTGGCATTCTGGCGCCGTGCAGCCGCCGCCCGTGACGCCCGACGCCCCCGTCCGCATACACAGCCCGCTCCTCACCCAGGAGTGGCTCGATCTCGCCTTCATCCACTGGGCCGTCGACCCGGAGGTCGTGGCTCCGCTGCTGCCGAGCGGGACCGTGCCCGATACGCACGACGGGGTCGGTTACGTAGGCCTCGTGGCCTTCCGGATGCACCGGGTCGGCTGGCTGCGGCTGCGTGGAGTGCCGTACTTCGGATCGTTCCCCGAGACCAACGTGCGCCTGTACTCGGTCGACGCGCACGGGCGGCGCGGTGTCGTGTTCCGGTCGATGGATGCGTCGCGGCTGCTCCCGGTCGTGATGGGGCGGGTCGGCTTCCGGCTGCCCTACCTGTGGTCCCGGATGAGCGTCCGCACCGACGGCGACACCGTCCACTACGCCAGTTCCCGCCGCTGGCCCGGCCCGCGCGGCGCGCACAGCCGCATCACGGTGGCCAGGGGCGAGCGGATCGAGGAGCCCACCGAGCTGGAGCACTTCCTCACCGCCCGGTGGGGCATGCACAACGCCTTCTCCAGCGGAGCGGCGTATCTGCCCAACGACCACCCGCGCTGGCCGCTGTACCGGGCGGAACTGCTCGCGTGCGAAGAGAACCTGCTCGCCTCGGCCGGCCTCCCGACACCGCGGGAGGCCCCGGTCAGCGTTCTGTACTCGCCCGGAGTCGCAGTACGGCTCGGTCGGCCGTCCCGGGCCGCCGCCACCGTCCCGCAGCCGCGCCGGCCGCTCTAGCGCCGTCGCGTCACCTTCGGCGGACGCGTTGTGGCTCAGGTGGTGGTTTCCGAGGATGATTCGGGTTTCGTGTAGAGGACTTCGCGGGCCTGTTCGGCTGCGCGGGCGATGCTTTCGGAGACGAAGTCGACGAAGCGGGCGATGTTCTCGAGGCGGGTGGCGGCCAGGGTGCCGGGGCCGAGGATGCCGACGCCCTGCCGTGCGGTCTCGGCAAGCTGGGCGGTGCCGCGGGCGCTGGCCATCATGGACTGGTACCAGACGTCGTTGTCGACGACGTACCGCTCGCGGCGGCGTTCGTCGCGTTCCCGGCGGACCAGGCCCTGGCCCTCGAGGAAGGCGATCGCCTTGGAGATGGACGCGGGGCTGACCTGGAGGCGCTCGACGAGTTCGGTCGCGGTGAGGCTGCCTGCATCGGTGATGTAGAGGCAGGACAGCACCCGGGCCATCATCTTGGGCGTGCCCGCCTGCATGAGGACGGTGGTGAACGTCTCCTCGTACGCGCGCACCGCCTCGGCGTCGCGGCCGTGGGTCTGCGCGGGCGCCTTCGGGTCGCGGGGCGCGGCCTGCTTGCGGCGGTGTGCGCGGTGTTCGGTGGCCCGGTGGGCCAGGTCCGCGCGGTAGCCGCCGGGGCCGCCGTTGCGCATCACCTCACGCGTGACCGTCGACGTCGGACGGTCCAGACGCCTGGCGATCTCCGCGTAGGCGAGGCCGTCGGCCAGTCCCAGCGCGATCTGCTGGCGTTCCTGCTGGGTGAGTCTGCCTCCCGGCATCGCGGGCTCCTTCGCGGTCTGTCGTGGCTCAAGGGCGTCTCGAGGGCGCCAGTATAGCGTTCACCCGCAATTCATTGCAACGTGTGGGGTGGGGCGCGTTGCATTAGATTTCAGCTCATTGCAATGAATTCTCGGCCTCTACCTGCACTGATGGCGATTTTGCGCAACGAACGTGTTGCCAGATCTGTGAATGCAACGTAGCTTTTCCATCATCAGAAACAGCGGGCCGAGAGAGCGCGCTACATAAACAGGAGAGAACCATGCAGAAGTTCGACACCCCCGCCCCGATCTCCACCGTCCTCGACATCCCCTCCGGACACATCCGGTTCATCGCCGCCGACCGGGACAACACCACCGTCGAGATCCTGCCCGCCAACGCCTCCAAGAGCCGTGACGTGAAGGCCGCCGAGGAGATCACCGTCACCTACACCGACGGCGTCCTGCGCATCGAGGCCGCACCGGCCAAGAACCGGATCCTCGGCTCGTCCGGGTCGGTGGAGGTGACGGTCCAGCTGCCCGCCGGCTCGCGTGTCGAGGCGAAGGCTGCCAGCGCCGAACTCCGCGGCGTCGGACGCCTCGGCGACGTCTCCTTCGAGGGCGCGCAGGCCACGGTCAAGATCGACGAGGCCGCGAGCGCCCGTCTGACCCTGATGTCGGGTGATGTCTCGCTCGGCCGTCTGGGCGGGGACGCGCAGATCAGCACCAAGAAGGGCGACCTCCAGATCGCCGAGGCCATGCGCGGCACGGTCACGCTGCGCACCGAGGCCGGCGAGATCACGGTCGTTGCCGCCCGCGGAGTCTCCGCCGCTCTGGACGCCGGCACCACCTACGGCCGGATCAACAACTCGCTCCAGAACACCGGCGGCACCCCGGACCTGAACATCCACGCCAGCACCTCTTACGGCAACATCACCGCCCGCAGCCTCTAAAGGGAGCACCCCACCATGACCAACCTGGCCATCGCGGCGAACGAGCTGCGCAAGTCCTACGGCGACAAGAGCGTGCTGGACGGCATCGACCTGAACGTTCCGGAGGGGACGATCTTCTCCCTCCTCGGGCCGAACGGCGCCGGGAAGACCACCGCCGTCAAGATCCTCTCGACTCTGATCACCCCGGACGCCGGTGAGATCCGCGTCGGCGGCCACGACCTGGCCGCCGATCCGCAGGCCGTGCGTGCCGCGATCGGTGTCACCGGGCAGTTCTCCGCCGTCGACGGCCTGATCACCGGCGAGGAGAACATGCTCCTCATGGCCGACCTCCACCACCTCTCCAAGAGCGAGGGGCGGCGGGTCGCCGCCGAACTGCTCGAGCGCTTCGACCTGGTGGAGGCCGCCAAGAAGCCCGCAGCCAGCTACTCCGGCGGCATGAAGCGGCGCCTCGACATCGCCATGACCCTGGTCGGCAACCCGCGCATCATCTTCCTCGACGAACCCACCACCGGACTCGACCCGCGCTCCCGCCACAACATGTGGCAGATCATCCGCGAACTCGTCACCGGCGGCGTCACCGTCTTCCTCACCACCCAGTACCTCGAGGAGGCGGACCAGCTCGCCGACCGCATCGCCGTCCTCAACAACGGCAAGATCGCAGCCGAAGGCACCGCGGAAGAGCTCAAGCGGCTCATCCCCGGCGGACACGTGAAGCTGCGGTTCTCCGACCCGGCCGCCTACCAGGCCGCCGCCGCTGTGCTGGGCGAGGTCGCCCGTGATGACGAGGCGCTGGCGCTGCAGATCCCCAGCGACGGCAGCCAGCGCGACCTGCGCTCCGTCTTGGACCGGCTGGACGCCGCCGGCATCGAGGCGGACGAGCTCACCGTCCACACCCCCGACCTCGACGACGTGTTCTTCGCCCTCACCGGCGCCACCGTGCCCAGCCAGACCACCGAGGCCAAGGAGGCCGTCCGATGAGCTCCCTCTCCCTCGCCCTGCGCGACTCGTCCACGATGCTGCGCCGCAACCTGCTGCACGCGCGCCGCTACCCCTCGCTGACGCTGAACCTGCTGATGACCCCGGTCATGCTGCTGCTGCTCTTCGTCTACATCTTCGGTGGCGCGATGAGCGGCGGCATCGGCGGCGGCGGTCGCGACGAGTACATCGCCTACATCGTGCCGGGCATCCTGCTGATGACCATCGGCAGCACCGTCGTCGGCGCCGCGGTGTCCGTCTCCACCGACATGTCCGAGGGCATCATCGCCCGCTTCCGGACGATGGCGATCCACCGCAGCTCCGTCCTCATCGGGCACGTCGTCGGCAGCGTCCTGCAGTCGATCGCCAGCGTGGTCCTCGTCGGCCTCGTCGGCGTGGCCATCGGCTTCCGCTCCACCGACGCCTCCGTCCTGGAGTGGCTGGCGGCCTTCGGCCTCATCGCCCTCTACGCCCTGGCGCTCACCTGGATCGCGGTCGGCATGGGCATGGCCAGCCCCAACGCCGAGGCGGCCAGCAACAGCGCCATGCCGCTGATCCTCCTGCCCCTCATCTCCAGCGCGTTCACGCCCATCGACTCGATGCCGGGCTGGTTCCAGCCCATCGCCGAGTACCAGCCCTTCACGCCGGCCATCGAGACCCTGCGCGGCCTGCTGCTCGGCACCGAGATCGGCAACAACGGCTGGCTCGCCCTCGGCTGGTCCGTCGCCCTCATCGCACTCGGTTACCGCTGGTCCACGGCGCAGTTCAAGCGCGACCCCAAGTAGGCGACGTGAGCGCGCGGTCTGCCTCCCGCAGCCGCCCCCGTCCACCCTGAGGGCGGCGTACCCGACAGCACGTCGGCGTACGCCGCCCTCACTCGTGCACAGCACGCCCTGCGAGCCCGGGGCGGCGGACATGGTCGGGCTGGAACTCCCGCAGCACACCGATCCGCTTCCTCACGTATCTCGTCCAGACGGTCCTCGAGCTGACCGACCTGCTCGCGGTGAGCGTTCGAGCTCGGCTCGCTGCATCAAGCGGTCAGGTCGGACGTCTGAAGGTCTCCGACAGGAACGACTGCGCGGTGCGTCCGGCAGGATGGGTGCGTGCTGACGATCAGATCTGTGGTGCTGGGTGTCTCGGATGTGCCGCGTGCGGCCGCTTTCTGGACGGAGGCTCTGGGGTATCTGCCGCGCGGGGAGATCGAAGAGGACTGGGTCGTGTTGATGCCGGCAGCGGGGGCCGGGGTCCAACTGGCGCTCGGGCTGAGTGAGACACCGGTTCAGGAGCATCCGCGGGTCCACCTGGACCTGTACGCGGACGACGCCGCCGAGCAGGCCGCCGAGGTGGATCGGCTGGTGTCCTTGGGTGCTCAGCGGGTGGAGTGGGACCTGTACCCGCAGGACCCTGACTTCGTCGTGCTCGCCGACCCCGACGGCAACCGGTTCTGCGTCATCGACGCCAGCCGCAGCTGACACGGCCCCGGGAGAGGTCCTGGCCCGCCGCGCGCACGGTACTTCCGGCCCCAACCGGCGCGGGTTCATCGGTCCATCGGGGTGGCGCCCGTCGCGGTGACGGACAGCTCCCAGAGCCGTGCGGCCGAGTCGGGGTTGATGGCGTACTCGCGGACGCCGCCGTCGTCCATCGGCGTGTTGGGGCCGGAGACACACGTGCGACGTCGCAGTCTTCGAAGTAGAGTCCGCCGCGGTCGTCGAGGAGTGGGGACGTGGCTGCCCACACACCGGTGGCGTCGCCCTGGGAGGGCGTCTTGAAGTCGGCGCCGATCACGTTGCCGTGTGCGTCCACCCATCCGCGTTCGATCGTTCCTGAAGCGGCATCTCCGCTATAGAGCTCGCAGGCGCGATTTCGGGTCGGCGTGCCGGAACGATGACGTGGGCCCCGGCGGCCGTGAGGGCCCGGGTGGTTTCCAGGCCGAGTCCGGAGTAGCCCCTGGTCACGACGGCGCTCGTGCCGGAGAGGTCGAGACCAGCCATGACGTCCGCGGCTGTGCTGTTGGCGGTGAAGGGCGAGCCGATCGGATGCTGCTCAGTGCGGGTCATGCCGTCGACGCTACGACCTGGAGCGAGGTCCAGGGCAAGTCCCGGACCGGCCGGCACGGCAACGGGCCAGGCAGGACTTTGCGGACACCCCCTACGCCTTGCGGGCCGTGGTGGAGGCGAAACCCAGCCAGGTGTGGCGGTTGCCCCACCAGCACCAGCCGACCTTCGGGGCGTTGCGACGCTCGCGGCCGTCCCGGCCCGTGCCGTTGCTGATCCAGATCGCCGGGGTGCGGGCGTCCAGGGCGCCGTTCGCCTTGTGCAGCCGGGAGCCGATGGTCATGAAGCAGTGGTTGCGTTCCAGGGCTGCCGGTTGCTGGAGCACCCAGTGGATGCCCTCGGTGAGGAGCAGCGGGGTGCGGTCCTGCTCCGTGAGGGCGGGCAGTGCCTCCTCCGGGCTCCAGTTGGCCATGTGGTCACCGCGATCGAGGCCGGTGAGGAGGTAGAGGGGCGTGCCGGGTGGCTCGATGCCGTCGGCCGGGACGAAGCGGTCGACGTCGGGCATGTCGGTGACGACGAAGCCGGGCTTGCCGTCGCGGCGGAGCAGCGGGGCGAGGGCGGAGGCGGGGGCGCGGTCCGGGTGCACTGCGAGCAGGGCGTCGCCGGATCGGCCTTCGGCTTCCTCGGCCCATGCGCGCAGTTCGTCGGCGGGCATCCCCGCGAGCCGGTGCACCCCCAGCTCGATCAGGCGCTCGGCCTGGGTGACCAGGGGCGGGAGGGAGGGGACGGCGGGAGTGGACAAGGTCTTCGGCACAGTACCCCTGGGTTCGGTCGGAAGCAGTGGGCCCCAAGGCAACGAAGTGGCTCGTCGCCGTGTTCCCCGCAGCGCGGCCACGGACGTCCGTGGCGCCGCTCCGGTACCCGGCCCGCTCCACTCCCCCGGTGGTTGCGCCGCGAAGGCCTCTGCCTCGGCCGGGCCACCGCGTGGAGCCCGTCAGAGTTGCGAGCCGCCTGATGCGTCGAAGCGTTGGCCGGTGATCCATCCGGCATCGGGCGAGGCGAGGAAAGCGACGATGGAGGCGACGTCGGAGGGCTCGCCGATGCGTTCGAAGACGGACATCCGGGCCAGGTTCGCGGCATCCTCGGGAGTGGTGCGGAGTTTGGCGTTCATGTCGGTCGCGACGAAGCCCGGGGAGACCGTGTTGACCGTGATGCCGCGGGGCCCGAGCTCCTTGGCGAGCACCAGGGTGAGCGTGTCGACCGCGCCCTTGCTCATGGAGTACACGACGGACTTCGGGTAGGCGATCCGGGTGGCGACGGAGGAGATGTTGATGATCCGGCCTCCCTCCCGCATGCGGGTGAGGCCTTCCTGGACGATGAAGAGGAGCGCGTTGACGTTGACGGAGAAGATCTTGTCGATCAGCTCCGGGGTGACCTCGTGGATCCGCGCCGAGCCGCTGACGCCGGCGTTGTTGACGAGGATGTCCATCCCGGGCTCGAGGCCGCGCCCGGCCAGTTCGGAGTCGAGGGCGGCGTAGAGCGCCTGGGCGTCGCCGGTGACGCCCAGCCGGGTCCGGAGGGCGAAAGCCCGGCCTCCGGCGGCCCGTATGGAGGTCACGACGTCATGGGCCGCTGCACCGTCCTGTCCGTAGTGGACCACCACGAGCGCGCCGTCGGAGGCCAGACGTTCGGCGATGCCACGGCCGATGCCGCGGCTGGCACCGGTGACCAGTGCCGTCCTGCCCGCCAGCGGTCCGTCGGCGCTCTGTGCCCGCGGCTGCTGCTCCGGAGCGGGGGGCCGGGGTGCAGAGGAGTACGTCAAGGTTCGCGCCGTTCTGGACCCGGTCCGAGTGAGCTCGTGGCCGATTGTCTGACTGATTGCCAACTAATCCTACGGATCTCCTGGACGTATGATCCCGGCCGTCCGGCTTTTCGAGATGAACGGTGTACTGATGACCGAGCCGCGTCGCCCGCAGCGGGCCGTGCCTCGCCAGGTGGTGATCACCGGCGTCACCGGCTTCATAGGAGCGGCGGTCCTGTCCGCACTCGCCCGGATCCGGTGCGAAGAGCCGGAGTCCGCCGCGCTGCGGCTGAGGGTGGTGGGCCGTCGGGACCCCCGGGAGGGCGGCCTTGCCGACGAATGGGTCCGAGCAGACCTGTCCGACCCCGGGTCGCTGCGCGACAGCTGTGAGGGAGCGGACGTCCTGGTCCACCTGGCTTCGCTGATCGGCTCCGACGAACGGCAGTGCGCCGCCGTCAACACCGAGGGAACCGCGGCGCTGATGGACGAGGCCCGCCGGGCCGGTGTCGGACGGATCGTGCACCTGTCCACCTCGGCCGTCTACGGCTGCGGACCACACCGCGGCATCCCTGTGGACGGTGTCGTTCCGGCGCCCGTTTCAGCCACCAGCCGGACGCGTCTGGCGGGCGAGGCGCCGGCACTGGCCGCGGGGGCGGTGGTGCTCCGTCCCGGTCTGGTGATCGGCCCCGGAGACCGCTGGGTCGTACCGGGGCTGGGAGAACTCCTCGAAGCCACCGGGGCGCTGTGGGGAGGCGGGCGGGCTCTGCTGTCCCTGGTCGCGGTCGGCGATCTGGCCAACCTCATCGCCCGCCTCGCGCTCGGGTACGGCCCGGACGGGGGAACCGTGTGGCACGCCAGTCATCCGGAGCCGGTGCGCACGAGCGCTCTGGTGCGGGCGCTCGCCGGGCGGGAGATCGTGCCTCCGGTGGAGCGGGACCTCCCCGAGGCGGAGTGCCTGGAGCGGCTGGCGGCTTCCGGTTCCCGGTTGAGCCCGCGTCAGTTCTGGCTGCTCGCGCAGGACCACTGGTACGACAGCGCCGGGATTTGGGAGGCCGCCGGCTGCCCGCCCGGGCCGGGGCCGCTGGCCCGCCTGGACGAGGCGGCCGACTGGTACCGGGAGCACATGGCTCTCGTATGAGGCGCCCGGCCGTCGCGGACGGTCGTCTTCGACGACCCCTCCATGAAGGCCCGCGCGTCACGACGTCATCGACCGGCCCCGGCGCACCCGTGCGACGGGGCCGGCGGCTTTCCGGGCACGGCCGCCCTGGAAACGGGGAGGGTGGGGGTCCCAGGGACTGGGCCGGATCTGGGGCCGGGTCGGGGTTCGGTCCCTCGTGGCGTTCCGTGCCGGGGGGCGCGACCCCTCCCTCGGTACTCCCTCCCCCGCCGAGGGGCTGAAGGCCGGTTCGGACCCTTCGGTCCCTGTCCCTTCAGTCACTGCATAAACCTGCAGGTCAGGGGCTCGGGCTCGCGGGCACAGGGACCGAAGGGACTCAATTCTCTAGTTATGAGCCAGATATGAACATGGGTACCTCTACCTGCTCTTTCTTACGCCCGCGCATACACACACGCACATAAAGCCTGGAAGTAGTGATTCTGAGTCCCTTCAGTCCCTGAGATTCTGGCTCCACCGCTCTGACCTGCAGGTTTCTCGAGGGACTGAACCGGGAGGGACTGAACCGGGCCAGGGACCGTTCAGTACCTGGGTGCGCCGGCACCCGGGTGGGGTCGTCGATAGGGCCGTCAGCTTCCGGGCGGGGAGGGACGGCTTACCGAGGGACCCTCGGGCCCTGGTGGAGGTGGGGTGGAGTGGCACTTGCCGACGGGGGGTTCGCGCCACGACACGCCCGGGCGTGCACCGGGGTGGATCGGGGAACTTTTGCGGACGAACTGGGGTAGAACTTCAGGGACTGAGGGACTGAAGGGACTGAACTCTCAATACAGCGGTTTTATCGGGCGGAGCCTGCGCGATGTCTGCGGTACGCTCCGCGATAGTGAATCTTCAGTCCCTCTGGTCCCTGATGTGCAGGTCGGACGAGCACCTCGGAGAGCAGCCCGGGACAGGAGGAACCGTCCCTGAACACGCGTCAAGGAAGAGCCAGTGCCCGTCTATTCCCAGAACCTGCCCCAGGGCGTGAGTGGCGGGACGGCACTGGACGTGGCGACCTGGATGGCCCTGCGCGGGTATCCGGTCCATCCACTGGCTCCAGGGACCAAGACGCCTGCTCCGAACTGCCCCGACTGCCGGGGCGGTCTGCATTCTCCGCAGGACTGCACCTGCCGTTCCCGGGGACGCTGGTGCCACGGGTTCCATGCGGCCACCACCGACCTCCCTACGCTGCGGGACTGGTGGGCGGCCGAGCCCGAGTTCGGGATCGGGGTCTCCTGCGGGCCTGCCGGGCTCGTCGTCATCGACGTCGATGCACATGCCGATGCCGATGACGTGCCCGCCAGGGAGCGGCTGCTGCCCGGCATCCCCATCGACGAGCGCGTCGACCTGACCGGACTCGGCAGCGGCTACGACACCTTGGCGCTGCTGGCCGCGTACCGGTCCCGGCCCAACCCTTGCGAAGACACGTCGACCCTGCGGGTGCGCACGCCTTCCGGAGGGATGCACATCTGGTACCGGCTGCCCAAGGGCGGCCCGCGCCTGCGGTGTTCCAGCGGATCGAGCTCGAAGGTCGCGCTGGCCTGGCAGGTCGACGTACGTGCCGTCGGCGGCTACATCGTGGCGCCCACGACGCGTACGGCCGCCGGCGTGTACGAGGCGCTGCCCGGTGCGCGGCTGCCCGCGGCCCTGCCGCTGTGGCTGACCGCCGAACTCGTACGCACCGGCCATGGCATCGACACGGCCCCTGTGGAGCCCGTAGCGGCCCCTGGAGGGCCTGTACGGGGTTCGCGTGGCCGCGGGTCCCTGCAGGGCGGGCAGCGGGCTCTTGCGGGGCTCCTGGAGGAGGTACGGGCCTGCGGGGCCAGCCCGGCCGGAACGGCCTTCAGCGAGAAGCTCAACCGGGCCGCCTTCACCGCCGGAGGGCTCGCCGCGGGGGGTCACCTCGCCGCCGGGGAATGCCGCCGGCTGCTCCTCGAGGCCGCGGACCACGCCCGACCCCACCAGACGCGCCGCAACGTCCTCATCGTCGAAGCGGGGCTCCGTGCCGGAAGCGGCCGACCGATCCCTCCCAAGGAACGCCCATGAGCAGCGCCGGAAGCACGGGGTTCAACGCCCAGGCAGCGGCGGAACAGCTTGCTGCGTTCGCGCCCGAGAGCACCGACACCGCTGCCGCCGCGCGCGGCAGGCGGCTGCCGGCCCAGCAGAGCGGGGCTCCGGCGGCCGGGGGCGGCGGAGCCGATTTCGTCGCGACGGGGCTGCTGCAGAACCTCAGCGACCGCGGCAACGCGAAGCTCTTCGCCCATCTCCACCACAACCGGTTCCGGCACGTGGAGGGACTGGGCTGGTACGTGTGGGACGAGTACCGGTGGAAGCGCACCGGCGGGGAGAAGGCCGCGATCTGGGCCGCCGGGGACATGGCGGAGGAACTGCCCACGCACGACTCCCGGGGTGTCTTCACCGACCGGGAGCTGTCGCAGCACCGCAAGCGCGCCATGTCCACCTCGGGCGTGAAGGCGATGCTCACGCAGGCCAAGGCCTCCCCCGAACTCGCCCTGGACCCGGACGTCCTGGACGGCGACAAGTACGCGCTGTGCACCCCCGCGGGCGTCGTGGACCTGCGCACCGGTGACCTGCACAAGCCGGATCCGACCCGGGACCTGCACTCGCGCGCCACTTACCTGGCCCCCGAGGCCATGCCCACGCCCCGGTTCCACGCCTTCCTGAACCAGACCTTCGGCGACGACGACAAGGGCAAGGAGATGATCAACTTTCTTCATCTCCTGCTCGGCTACTCCATCACCGGCGACGTCGGCGGCCAGGTGCTGCCCTTCCTCTACGGCGTCGGCGCCAACGGCA
This sequence comes from Streptomyces sp. NBC_01296, assembly GCF_035984415.1. NCBI lineage: Bacteria > Bacillati > Actinomycetota > Actinomycetes > Kitasatosporales > Streptomycetaceae > Streptomyces > Streptomyces sp. NBC_01296. The sequence goes on from NZ_CP130721.1 coordinate 30,103, forward strand.
AGTCGGCGCTCCTCGACGTCGTCATCAAGATCCTCGGGGACTACGCGGACGTGGCCCCGCCCGGGTTCCTGATGGAGCGCGGGAAGTTCAACGAGCACTCGACCGAGTTGACGGAACTGCACGGCCGCCGCCTGTTCGTCTGCAGCGAGCTCAAACCGCACGACAAGTTCGACGAGGCACGGGTCAAGCTGCTGACCGGCGGCGACCGGCTCAAGGCGCGGCGGATGCGGCAGGACTTCTTCAGCTTCGAGCCGACCCACAAGCTGTGGCTGCTGGGCAACCACCGTCCGGAGGTCGGCACGGGCGGCCATGCCTTCTGGCGCCGGATCCGGCTGATCCCGTTCGAGAAGGTCGTCCCCGACCACCGCAAGATCGACAACCTGGCGGAGGCGCTCGTACAGGAGGAGGGTCCGGGCATCCTCCACTGGATGATCCAGGGGGCCAAGGCCTATCTCGCCACCAAGCCGGCCCTGACCGGGCCCAGCGTGGTCCGTACCGCCACGCAGGCGTACGCCACCACCGAGGACCACATCGGGCGGTTCCTGGCCGAGTGCTGCACCACCGGGGCGGAGCTGCCCGAGCCCCGTGATCTGAAGGTGGAGCAGGGAGCGCTGTACCGCGCGTACAGTGCGTGGTGTCTCGACGGCGAGGGCCTTCGTCCCGCCACGACCCGCGCGTTCGCCACACGTATTCGAGCCGAGGTCGGCGTCGCCTCGCCCAATGAGATGCTCCGCTCGAACGGGCAGAAGTTCTACCCCGGCCTGGCGCTCCTGGCCGACGAAACGCAGAACCCGCGCGAGGCGAACAGGGCAAGCGCGCCGTGAAAGGCCTACGTGTGCCACCGCCCGGGGGCGGGCACGCCTACGATGGACAAGGACGATGAACAGATCCACCAGCCGGCGGCGGCCCTCGGGGGCCTGCCGGATACCGGCTTCGACGCCGCTCGCGGCGTGGCGGAACAAGGGGCCTGGAAGGGCCTACGTGAACGAGGAAGGATCCAGGCCATGAGCTCGCTACTGACTTCAAGCGATCTCGCCCACGAGGACAAAGTGGTGTGGCTGGAGGACCCTGAAGAGCTCGATTACGTGCGCCAGGCCCTGGACAAGACCCCCCGGCGCCGGGGGAAGCCGCGCTACCACCGTGACGGGCGCATGATCGGCTTCACCGAGCTCGGCGACACGGCGGAAGCGGACCCCGACAGCGGCCTGCAGAAGCGGCGCGTCTTCTACCTGCTGCCGCACGACCGCGACGCGGAGCCCGAAGGCCTGTACCGGGAGGGCGCGCCGGGCGAGGCCGTGGATCCGCGGACGATCGAACCCCGGCAGGTCGGCCGGAAGACCGCGCGGTCGCAGCGAGGGCTGTCCACGCCGACGGTTGCCTGATGCCGGCTTTCGTCTGATGCCGGCAGTTGGCGGATTCAGTCCCTCCGGTCCCTCTGGTCCCTTCAGACCCTTCCGTCTTCCGGACGCGATGGCTGGAAAACGCTTCAGGTAATGGCGAAATTCAGTCCCTCTGGTCCCTTCGGTCCCTCCGGCCGGGGTTTCAGAAGGCGAAGTCGACGTAGTCGATGTCGGTGAACTCGACCAAGAGGCCCGTGGCGCGGGAGCCGTTGTCCTTGAAGTACATCTCCTGGAGGGCTTCGGCCGCGATCTGCTGGAGCCGGGACTCGGCGGCGCCGGCTGCCTGGGCGCTGAAGAGGCGGGCCGCGTACTCCGGGGGCAGGTGCTGGGTGATGCGGCGCATGCGGCCGTCGTCGGTGGTGCCGGGGGCGGCGGTGAAACCGAAGCGGGCGCGGGTCTCGATGACCAGGCCGGTGGTCGAGGCGGCCCTGTCGCGGGCACGCTTGCGGACCAGGGGCTGCCAGCGGCGGCGTACCTCGGACTCGAGGCGGCCGGCGAGCGCCGGCTTGGGCTGCTTGATCTGGTCCTTGACGTAACGCTCGACCGTGCGCTGGGAGATGCCGAGCAGGCGGGCCGTCTCCCGGGTGGATTTGAGCTGCTTGACGAGGAAGCGCATCTGGGCGCCCGCCGACTTGGGGACGTGGCGGGTGAAGTGCAGTTCGTCCGCGCGGGTCAGGCTGTCGTCGATCTGGGTCATGGACTACTCTCCGTCGGCTGCCGCGTCGTGGCCCTTGATGTGGCGCGCGGGATTGTGGTTCTCGTCGAGCATCTGCACGGCCCAGAGGAGGGGCTGGGTGCCCTCGTGCTTGACCATGCCAGGGCTGACGCCGAGGCGGAAGCCGCCGGGCAGGGGCTTGCCTTCGGGGGTGCGGGGGAGGAAGTCGAGGGGGCTGGGGCCGTCGGAGAGGTATACCGCGCAGTCGGAGAGGACGGCGATGGGGTACTGGCCGGCGGCCGTGGCGAGCTTGTTCATCTTGCGGTGCATGTTGACGCGGGCCGTGGAGATGACGGCGGCGCGGATGTCGGGGCGCCAGGTGGGGCGTTCGAGGGCGGGCCAGGCTTCGCCCGGGCGGTAGCCGGCGCCCTGGGGGCGTTCACGGAGCTTGCCGATTCCGCCCTTGACGGTGGACTTGATGGCCGAGAGGACCGGCTTCAGGACCGGGTCGGAGTGCTGCTGAAGTTCTGCCATCGCCGTCAGGAACTCGGGCTCGGGGAGCGTCGAGGTGACGCCGAGGTCCGCCATCGTGGCCATGTAGGCGTCGCGGAGCCGGGTGTACCAGGCGTCGAGGTACGGGCCGTGATCGAGGCGGAGCCAGCCCTCGGTCGGGTGCACGTCGTGGCCGAGCTCCTGGGCGTAGGCGAGGGTCGGGGTCGCGTACCAGGCCGGGCCGGTGGGGGGTCGGCCGTGCGGGGTGAACGGGCTGGGGAGGCGGGGGTCGAGGGCGATGGAGGAGAGGTCCGCCAGCCAGCAGCCGGGCAGCTTCGGGTCGAAGCGGGGGCCGGTGCGGTGGGTGGCGGGGCCGAGCCCGACGGGGAGCCGGTTGGCCGCCGCGGCGAAGGCCATGTTCACGTCGATGCCGACGGCGTGGGTGCGGGTGCACTCGGCGTCGGTGAGGAGCTCCGGGTCGCGGATCCAGTCGTACGCCTCCTCGTCGAGGACCTCGGCCGGGGTGCGCTGGTGGGAGCGGGGGTAGAGGGCGGCGACCACCGGGTGCTCGTCGGGGGCCTCCGGGGGAGCCGGGTCGACGGGGCGGGTGAGCGAGCCGGGGACCGGGGCCGAGACCCAGGTGTTGGTCGCTTCGTCCTTCGCGGCACGGGTGGGCGGGCGCAGGGCCGTCATGAGTTCGAGGCCGGTGACGGCGGTGGAGCCGCGGGGGGTGAGGACGCGGGAGGCGTAGGTGGTGAGGAGCTCCGCGAGTTCCGGGGCGGGGAGGTCGGGGGTGCCCTCGCCCCAGGCGCGGGGGTCGAGGGCACCCCACGGCAGGATCGCGAGCTGGACGCACTGGCGGCCGGTGGAGGGGGTGGCGGGGCGGTAGATGCGGGGCCAGGGACCGAAGCCGCGGCGGGTCAGCTGCCACTTGGCCTTGGTGAGCTGCTTGATGACCGGGTGGTTGTCCGGGAGGCGCAGGCCGCGGCGGTCCTCGAGGGCGAGGGGGAGGCCGAGGAGCTCGAGCGCGGGGGCGGTGAGGACGAGAAGGGGGTCGCCGTCCTTGCCGTTGCGGTGGAGGCGGGGGGCGCGGAGGCCGGCGTCGGGGCCGAGGGCCCAGGTGAGGATGGCCGGGAGGCCGCCGGTGGTGGGGTGGTCGAGGACGAGGCCGGCGGTGGTGTGGGCCTGGCCGGTGCCGGTGAGGACGGCGAGGGGGCCGTTCCCTTCCAGGGGGGTGGGGCGGGGCCGCCGGGGTGTGGCCGGGGGGCGGGCGTTAACGGCGTTAACGCCGTTAACGGTCGGGGTCGGTTCCGCCGACGGGGCCGGGGTGGCGGGTGCTGCCGAGGGATCGGCGTTAACGGCGTTAACGGTCGGCGCGGGGGCCGCCTCCTGGGCCGCCTCCGGGGGCTCGGCGTTAACGGCGTTAACGCCGTTAACGGTGGGGGGCGTCGGGGTGGGGCCCTGCGGGGCTGTTCCCCTACCCGCCCCTTCCCGGAACCGGGGCTCCGCCCCGGACCCCGGGGCTGCCGGATTGGCCCGGGGCTCGGCGTCGGCGGGGGCGTTAACGGCGTTAACGGGTGCGGTCGGGGCAGCAGCGTTAACGGCGTTAATGGTGGGTGCCGGGGCGGCGGTGGCGTTGATGGCGAGCGGGGTGGCGTTAACGCCGTTAATGGTCGCCGGGGGCGGGGTGGCGTTAACGGCGTTAATGCTCGGGGCCGGAGTGGGGGTGTCCCCGGGGGCTTCGGCGTTAACGGCGTTAACGGCGTTAACGGCGTCAACGGGGTGGAGGGTGGAGAGGCCCTCCAGGAGGCGGGCGTACGCGGCGCGTTTGGGAGGGCGGGGGGCCGTGCGGCCCGTTTCCCAGGAGGTGACCGTTTCGCGGCGGACGGAGAGCGCCTTGGCGATCTGGTCCTGGCTCAGGCCGGCGGCTTCGCGCAGGCGCTTGCGCTCGTCCGGGTGCGGGAGCGGGTCCTGGGCGGCTGCTTCTTCGAGCAGGGCGTCGACCGCTGCGAAGAGGCTCTCTTGTTCGTTGGGCATTGGTACCTCCAAGGGCAGCCTATGCGAATCGCACGATCGAACGCACACGAAACGCACGTGGGGGCGTTAACGGCGTTAATGCCGTCAGCGCCCCCGTCGTGGGTGTTGCCTCGGATGCCTGGCTCAGAGTCGCAGCAGCAGGAGCTCGGTGACGGCCTTGAGGTCGTCCGGGGTGAGGTGGGCCGTCAGGGCGTCCGCGATCGTTTCCGGGGTGTCCGTCGCGATCGTGATCCGCGGTGTCGAGGGCGTCGGGGGTGCTGGGGGAGAGGGGGGCGAAGGGGGAGCGTTAACGGCGTTAACGGCGTTAACGGTCGGCGTCGGGTGGGCGCGTTGGCGGGGAGGGGCGACCGTGTTGAGGGTCTCGTCCGCCGCGGCCTCCTGGTGCTCCTGGGGGAGGCGGCCGATGCGGCGGGCCGGTTCGACCTTGAGCTCGCCCGTGTCGACCTTCTCCTGGAGGCTCGGAGTGAGGTTCAGCAGGGTCAGGCGCTGGGAGACCCAGGCCGCCGTCTTGCCCAGGCGCTTGGCGACCTGGGCTTGAGAGCCGTGGACGTCGACGAGTTCCTGGAGGGCGCGGGCCTGGTCCATGGGGGCGACGTCCACCCGGTGGACGTTGGCGATCAGGGCAGACTCGAGGATGTCCGCCGCGGAGGCGGACAGGGCGTCGTTCACGTGGATGTGCATGGTCTTCAGGCCGGCCAGCTGGGCCGCCGCGAGGCGCCGGTTGCCGTCGATCACCACGTACGGGGCGCGCCCCAGCCCGTCGGTCTGGCCCGGGTGCGCCTCCATGAAGGCCATGCGGGTCGCGACCGCGAGGGGCTGGAGCTGGCCGCGGGAGACGAGGGACTGGGCCAGCTCCTCGAGTTCGGTGAGGTCCTCGCGGAGGTTGAACGGGTTGTGGGCGAGCGCCTCGATGGGGACCTCGGACGGCGGGACCATCCCGGAGGTGGGGGCGCCGGTGGCCTCCGCGATCGCCGCGCGGCGGGAGCTGACGCCGACGGGCTGGGCCCGCGCGAAGGATGCCGAGACTCCGAGCTTGTCGGCCTTGCTCATGAGATCTCCCTAGCGAGGGCGCGCATGGCGATCGCCTGGTCGCCCTTGGGCGAGTAGACGAAGAGGGGCTGCTTCACGCGGACGGCTTCGCGCTGTTCCTTGAGGTCCGGTACGACGGCGACGACGCGCGGATCCTTTATGTCCATCCACGCCTGGAGGGAGGAGGTCGCGATGTAGCCGCGGCGGCCGTCGTAGAGGTTGACGACGAGGCCGAGGTAGTCGATGTCGAGGCTGAGGTCGTCGCGCAGGTCGTTGATCTGGGAGGTGAGGAGGTCGTACGCGTCGGCCGACGAGTCCTCCGCCTGTACGACGATCAGCGCGCCGGAGGCGCCCGGCTGTTCGGTGTCGCGGCGGCGCCCGTAGTAGATGGCGGCGTCCATGCTGAGGCCGAGGCTCGGCGGGCAGTCGATGAGGATGACGTCGTAGTCGGATTCGACGGGGCCCAGGGCGCGTTCGAGGGCTGCCTCGCGGGCGCGGACCGTGGAGAGGCGGACGTCGAGGAGGAAGGCGTCCGTGCAGGCGGGCAGGAGGTGGAGGCGGTTGCCGAAGCGCTGGTCCGGGATGGGGACGATCAGGTCGGCGAGGGGGCCCTTGGCCTCGCCGGCCATGTGGCAGGTGAGGCTGTCGCCGCCGATGGGCAGCGGCTGCTGGCCGAGCTGCTTGGTGAGGTGGCCCTGGGGGTCGAAGTCGATCAGCAGGACGCGCATGCCGAGGCCCGGGAGGTCCTCCAGGTCCAGGGGGGTCGTCTCGGGGTGGGGCTGCTCGCCCTGCCTGCCCTCGTCGGACGCCGCGGCGCGGGCCAGCTGGCGGGCGATGCGGACCGGGTGGAGGGTCTCCGGGTCCTCGGCGAGGGCCTCGGCGGTACCGGCGGTGATGGCGGTCTTGCCGACGCCGCCCTTCTGGTTGCACACGACGATGCGGCGTACGACGGAGGGCCGCTTGACCGTGGGCGCCGGGTTCATCTCCAGCCAGAGGCGGACCGCTTGGGCCAGCCCCTGGATGAGGGAGACACCGCGGTCCTTGGAGCCGGCGCGGAAGGACTCCCACTGGCCGGCGGGCAGCCAGGTGGAGAACGATTCGGCGCCCGAGGTGTCGACGGGGGAGGGGGCGGAGGCGAGGGCGCTCCAGTGGGCGATCCCCTGGTGAACGGCGTCCTGGATGTCGATCCGCAGCTGGGCGGTGCGGATTTTCAACTCCTGGCGGAGCCACGGGGGGAGCTTGGAGACGACCTTCTCTCGGTCGCTCTGAGACGAGGGCGAAGTCATGAGAGGGACTTTACTAACGTTCGCGGGCGGATGTGGGCGCCACGCTTGGGTTTTGCTAACGATGTGGGTGTGAGCGCGGGTGAGGCGCAGGTGGGGGCGCGGGTGTCGCGGCCGGATCCGGGTACGCGACAGGGCGGCCTCGCACACGCCGTAGCGAGCACCCCCGTGGTTCGCCACGGCGTGTGCGAGGCCGCCCTGGATACGTCGTCAGCCGACCGGAACCGCGGAGGACTCCGGGGCAGGCAGACCGAGTTCGGCCCGGCAGGCGGGCGAGCCCGCCGGGTCGAAGTGGGGGATGCGGTGCGCGGGCACGATCCCCGGGAGCAGGAAGTGCCACAGGTCGACGACCCGGGTGTGCAGGTCTCCGCGGCCGGTGCGGACGTGCGAGGTGACCTGGATTCCGGTGAACGATCCGACGAGGAGCGTCGAGAGGTCGTACACGTCGAGCGACGGGAGGATGTCGCCGCGCTCCTGGGCCGGCTTCAGGCAGCCGTGGGCGGTGTCGATCCAGGCGTTGTACGGGGTCGGGTCCGGGTTGGTGAAGGAGCCGAACTCGATGACCAGGCGGATGCCGGCGCGGATGCGGACGTTCGCGCGCAGTCCGTATGCCATCTGGTGCGTCAGGTCGATGACGGTCTGCAGACCCGGTTCCTCGACCGCGGGGACGCCTGCGGCGACCTGGAACTGCTCGTCCATCAGGGCGCGGGCGAGGGCTTCCTTGGACTGGAAGTGGAAGTACAGGGCGCCCTTGGTGACCCCGGCGTGCTTGACCACGTCGCTGAGGCTGGCGCCGCCGAAGCCGAAGCGGTCGAAGGCGATGGCCGCACCGTCGAGGATCGCCTGCCGGGTGATCTCGGCGCGTTCCTGGCGGGCCCTTGCCATGTGGTCTCCCTGCCGCTTGCCGCCCGCTGGTGCTTGGCGGTTGGTGTCTGTTGCCGGGGTGCGAGCTGTGGTCGTCGCTGCGGCGGAGGCTCGTACAAGGTCAATCTAGTGGGGCGGCGGCAAAGAAAACCAGTCGACAAGTACTTTTTAGGGGAGGGCGAGTGATGGTTTGTAGGGTCCTGGGGTGGTTTTAACTATTACTTTTTGGGAGGACGGGCCGCCTCGGAGACCGTTAACGGCGTTAACGCCGTTAACGGTCGGCAAGGGCGGGGGCAGGACCACGGGATCAGGACCAGGGGGTGCCGGCCTGCTGGCGGGTGGCCAGGTTGAGGCGGTTCCAGATGTTGACCGTGGAGATGGAGAGGATGAGGGCGGCGAGCTGCTGCTCGTCGTAGTGCTTCGCCGCCTCGTCGTAGACCTCGTCCGGGACCGCGTTGCTGCGGTCTGCGACGCGGGTCACGGCCTCCGCCAGGGCGAGGGCGGCGCGCTCGGCATCAGTGAAGTAAGGAGTGTCGCGCCAGCCGGCGATCGCGTGGATCCGCTCGTCGGTCTCGCCGAGTTTCTTCGCGATCCGGGGGTGCATGTCGAGGCATACGCCGCAGGCGTTGATCTGGCTGGCCCGGATGTGGGCGAGCTCGAGGGTGCGCTCGCTGACGCCGGTGGCGACGACGGCCTTGCCAATGGCCGTCAGGCCGGCCATGGCACCGGGGACGACGAGGGCGGGGTTTCCCATGCGTGCGGTCATTGCGGTCTCCCGTGGGTGGGTGCGGTTGCTGCGTGGTCGGCTTCGCTTCGTTGTCTTCACTGCACTGACGGATGGGCGGGCGGGAGTGTGACCGGCTGGGGGAGATTTCTTCCGGCGGGCGTTAACGGCGTTAACGCCGCGACCGCCGGAAGTGTCGGGCGGTTCGTTGCGATGGGGGTGCACGCGCTGTTCGGGGCGAGGCGGCGGCGGAGCGGATGCGGGAGTTCGCGGTGTCTGTGCTGCTGCCGCTGTTCTTCGTCGGGAGCGGGCTGAAGACGGACGTGGGGCTGCTGGGCGGCGGCACTGCATGGTGGTGGGCGGGGTGACGGAGCTGGTGGTGCTGAACGTGGCGCTCGGGCTCGGGGTGATCGGGGCGGAGCTGTTCACGGCGCTGGTGCTGATGGCGTTGGTGACGACGGCGGTCACCGGGCCGGTGGTACGGGCGTTGCGGGAGCGGGAGGCCAAGGGGGCGGTCGGCCTTCGGCGTTAACGGCGTTAACGGCGTTAACGCCGTCAACGGTCTGCCGCCGGGTTGGCGCCCGGCGTTAACGCCGTTAACGGTCCGTCCGGCTGGTGCCCGGGGCGTTAACGCCGTTAATGGTCCGGGCCCCGGCAGGCGTCCGGCGCAACGGTCCTCGCTGGGACAGGTCGGGTTGCCGGCGTTAACGGCGTTAATGCTCCCGCCCGGGTGGGCCTTCGGCATTAACGGCGTTAACGGTGGTCAGGCACCCCCTAACCTGCCCGCATGAGTGATCTTGGGGAGTGGGCGCACGCGTTTCGGGTTGATGTGGCCGAGCGGGAGCTCGAGGACCTGGCCGAGCGGCTGGATCGGGTGCGGTGGCCCGATGAGTTGCCGGGGGTGGGGCGGGCTTACGGGATGCCGCTCGGGGAGTTGCAGGAGCTCGTGCGGTACTGGCGTACCGGGTACGACTGGCGGGCCGCCGAGGCGCGGTTGAACGAGTGGCCGCAGTACACCACCGTCATCGATGGGGCTCAGGTGCACTTCGCGCACGTGCGCTCGCCCGAGCCGGATGCCACGCCTCTGCTGATGACCCATGGCTGGCCCGGATCCTTCGTCGAGTTCCAGCGGGTGGCCGGGCCGCTGACCGATCCGCGGGCGCACGGTGGGGATCCCGCCGATGCCTTTCATCTGGTGTTGCCCCACATACCGGGCTTCGGCCTGTCCGGGCCGACCCGGGAGACCGGCTGGGAGTTCAAGCGGGTCGCGCGGGCCTTCGGGGTGCTGATGGAGCGGCTCGGGTACGCGGAGTACGGGGTGCAGGGCGGGGACTGGGGGGCCGCCGTGTCGCGGGAGCTCGGGAGGATCAGGCCGGGGAACGTGGTGGGGGTGCACCTGAACCTGTTGCCCGGCGGCGGGGCGACCGAGAAGCCCGGGGCCGAGGAACTGGCCGGGCTGAGTGAGGCGGAGCGGGAGCGGACGCTGGCTTCGTGGGAGCGGTACCGGGTCTGGGCGCGGGAGCGGCAGGGGTACGCCGACATCCAGGCGACCCGGCCGCAGACCCTCGCGTACGGACTGAACGACTCGCCGGTCGGGCTGCTCGCCTGGATCGGGGAGAAGTTCGCCGAGTGGAGTGATCCTGGGTGCCCGATCGACCGGGACCAGATGCTGACCAACGTGATGCTGTACTGGCTGACGGGGACCGCCGGGTCCGCCGCGCGGATCTACTACGAGCGCGCGCATGCGGACTACTACGGACTGCCCCCCGAGGTGTCGGCCACGCCGACCGCGTTGGCCGACTTCCCCCGCGACAATTTCGTTCCGCTGCGGCACATCGCCGCGCACACCGACTCCGTCGTGCGCTGGACCTCGTACGAACGGGGCGGGCACTTCCCCGCGATGGAGGTGCCGGAGCTGCTGGTCGGGGACATCCGGGCCTTCTTCCGGGGGCTGCGGTCCGGGAGGTGAGGTCCGGGAGGTGAGGTCCGGCATGTGAAATGGCGCGTGCGGGGCGGCGTACGGCTGTGATCATCGCCTGATGATCGACGAACAGCGGACCCGGCCCGTGCTGGTGGGTGACGAGCGCGCCACCCTGACCAGCGTTCTGCAGTGGCAGCGGGACACCCTGATGATGAAGTGCGCGGGGCTGACGGACGAGCAGTTGCGGCGCAAGGCCGTCGCGCCGTCCGGGCTGTCCCTGCTCGGGTTGGTCCGGCACCTGGCGGAGGTCGAGCGGAGCTGGTTCCGCAACGTCCTGAACGACGAGGACGTACGCGGCTACTTTCCGAAGAACGAGGCCGGGGAGTGGACGGACTTCCACGTCGAGGACGCGGACCCGGCCGAGTCGCTCAAGGTCTGGGAGGAGACGTGCGCGCGCTCCCGGGCGATCGTGGACGCCGCCGGGTCGCTCGATGTGACGGGGCACTACGGCGACGAGGCGTACTCGCTGCACTACATCCTGGCCCACATGATCGAGGAGTACGCCCGGCACAACGGGCATGCAGACCTGCTGCGCGAGGCGATCGACGGCGTGACGGGGGAGTAGCCGCCGCCCTCAGGGGATGCGCGGGGCGGTCACGGCGTCCAGGGCGGTGAGGGCCACCGGCCACGGGAAATGGGACGGGGCGTCGGGGCCGGCCGGGCCGGGGACGAAGCCGTCCTCGCCGTAGAGGACGGTGACGCCGGCGCCGCGCAGGGTGGCCAGGGACTGGTCGAACTGGGGGTGCACGGCGAGGGCGGCATTCGTGCAGGGCATGGTGACGACGGGGGTGCCCTTGCCGATCGCCTCGGCGGCGACGCCGATGGCGAAGCGGTCGGTGAGGCCGAGGGCCCAGGAGTTGAGGGAGTTGAAGGTCGCCGGGGCGAAGAGGATGGCGTCGGCGGCCGGCCATACGTCGGGCTCGCCGGGGAGCTTGTACTGCCAGCGCACGGGGTGACCGGTCAGGGCGGCAAGGCCGTCGAGGCTTCCGGCGAGCCAGTGCGCGGCGGTCGGGGTGAGGCCGAGACAGACGTCCCAGCCGCGGGACTGGGCGTCCTCGACGACGTGGGCCACGTCGAATACGGGCGGGGCGGCGGAGCAGAGCAGGTAGAGCGTCCTCGTGGGGGTCATACCGCCATGTGATCACATGAGTTGATCTCGACCATAGTTGAGGTGGCGCGATCGGCCATACGGGTGAACGTCGCATGGCTGTGCGGATCGTTGTTCCGGTGACTTTTCCGAGATCTTTGGCTGCGGGCGATGAGTTTCGGGCGGGGCCGGCGTCTACCTCTGTGACGGCGAAGCACGCACGACGTACGGACAGGAGCACCGCAGAGATGAGCGAGCCGGTGAAGGGCCCCGCCAGCTACTTCCCTTCGATCGAGAAGAAGTACGGACGTCCCGTCGCGCAATGGAAGGACCTGATCCGGTCCTCTCCGCTGAGCAAGCACATGGAGCTCGTCTCCTGGCTCAAGACCGAGCACGGACTGGGGCACGGCCACGCCAACGCCCTCGTCGCGCACACCCTCGGCGAGGACGCGGGGCGGGCCCGAGCCTGAGGGGCTGCGCCGCCGTGTGCGGGGGCAGGGCGTGGACGTACGCGTATGGAGCTGAGCTTTTCGGCGATGTTCCGTCTCGCGGCGCCGGGCTTGACTGGAGCCATGACACGGACACCGCAGCACACGAACTCCGCCGACCCCGCCGTCCTCGTCATCGGGGGCAACGGCAAGACCGGCCGGCGCGTCGCCGAGAAGCTCCGGCTCCAGGGCCGCCCGGTCCGGATCGGCTCCCGTACCGGAGCCCCTGCTTTCGACTGGAACGCCCCCGTCACCTGGGGCCCGGCGCTGGAGGGCGTCGACCGGGTGTACGTGACCTACTACCCCGACCTGGCCTTCCCGGGGGCCGCCGAGCAGATCGGCGCGTTCTCGCAGGCGGCCGTGGCCGCCGGGGCGCGCCGCCTGGTCCTGCTGTCCGGCAGGGGCGAGGAGGCCGCGCAGCGCGCCGAGGAGAGCCTGAAGGCGTCCGGCGCCGACTGGACGGTCGTCAGGTCCAGCTGGTTCAACCAGAACTTCGACGAGAGCTTCTTCCTGGAGCCCGTACGGGCCGGGGAGATCGCCCTGCCGACCGCCGACGCCGTGGAGGCCTTCGTCGACGCCGACGACATCGCCGACGTGGTGGTGGCCGCGCTGGGCGACGACCGGCACATCGGCGGGACGTACGAGCTGTCCGGACCGCGGCTGATCAGCTTCACCGACGTCGCCGCCGAGCTGTCGAAGGCGACGGGGCGCACGATCACGTACGTCCCCGTCTCCCAGGAGGCGTACCGGGCGGTGCTCCGCGAGCACGGCCTGCCGGAGGAGTTCGCCGACCTGTTCACGCTGATCCTGGACGGGCGCAACGCGCATCTGGTGGACGGGGTGGAGGAGGTGCTCGGCCGGAAGCCGAAGGACTTCGCCGAGTTCGCCCGTGACGCGGCGGCGACCGGTGTCTGGGACGTCTGAGTCCCTGTCGCGGGGCAGGGCGCCGGGAGAGGATGGGCCCATGGACACGCTGAGCGGCCTCCTCGAAGGACCCAAAGCCCGGGGCGCCTTCCTCCTCAAGTCCGTTTTCAACCCGCCGTGGGCGGTGCGGATCGAGGACAGGGCCCCGCTGTCGGTGGTCACGATGGTGCACGGGGCGGGCTGGCTGCTCCCCGACGGGGGCACGCCCGTGCTGATCGGCCCCGGGGACGTGGCCGTCGTACGGGGGCCCGAGCCGTACACGCTGGCGGACGCCCCGGGAACGCCGGTGCAGATCACGGTGGACCCGGACCAGCGGTGCAGCACGCAGGCGGGCGAGGACGTCAGCGAGTCCATGGCGCTGGGGGTGCGGACCTGGGGCGCGGAGTTCCAGGACGCCGGGTCGGCGGTGATGCTGAGCGGCACCTACCAGGCGCCGAGCGAGATTGGCCGCCGGCTGCTGGGCGCGCTGCCGACGGTGCTGGTCCGACCGGCGGCGGCCGCGGACGCCACCCTGATCGGGCTGCTCGCCTCGGAGATCTCCCGGGACGACCCGGGCCAGGAGCTCGTCCTGGACCGGCTGTTGGACCTGCTGCTGATCGGGGTGCTGCGTACGTGGCTCGCGGACCCCGGATCGGGGGCCCCGGGCTGGTACCGGGCGCAGGGCGATCCGGTGGTCGGGCGGGCGCTGCGGCTGCTGCACGAGAACCCGGCCCACGGCTGGACGGTGGAGGAGCTCGCGCAGAAGGCCGGGGTCTCCCGGGCCTCGCTGGCGCGGCGGTTCGCGGAGCTGGTCGGGGAGCCGCCGATGGCCTACCTGACGGGGTGGCGCCTGGCCCTGGCGGCCGATCTGCTGCGGGAGCCGGACGCCACGGTGGCGACGGTGGCCCGACGGGTGGGCTACAGCTCGGCGTTCGCTCTGTCGACGGCCTTCAAGCGGGTCCGCGGGGTCAGCCCGCAGGAGTTCCGTACGGGGGCCGGCGCCCCGGCCGCCGGGCCGCCGGCCGCGGGGCCCCCGCGCACGGTGGTCCTGCCGGACACGGCTTAGGCGGGCGGGAGGTCCAGTACGCCGACGGTCTGGCTGCCGCTCGCCTCGCCGGTGAGGCGGAAGCCGAGGCCCAGGTAGAACGGCTCGGGGGTGCCGGGGCCGGGCTCCCAGGTGACGTACGCGCGGTCGGCGCCGCGGCGCCGGAGCTCGGCGGCGACGGCCCGGACCGCGAAGCGGCCGTAGCCCTTGGCCTGGTGGGCGGCATCGACGTTCAGGCGCCAGATGCCCGAGCGGATGTCGGCGGGGTCCCGCTCCGGGGCCCAGGCGATGTCGACGAAGGCCATGACGAAGCCGACGACCTCGTCGCCGTCGACGACGGCGCGCGGCCAGGCGGTTTCCCCGTGGACGTAGGCCTCGGCCAGGGACTTGACCACGGGGGAGACGAGGTGGGCCTGGTCGGGGCGTACCCGTATCGCGCACACCGCGTCGAAGTTGGCTGCGGTGACCGGCTCCAGGCGGAGTGCGGAGGTGCTCATGGCCGCACCCTACCGAGGGCGTGTCCTGCGCAGGCACCGGAAATTTCGAGACGAGATCAGAACCCGTGGCAGTACGCCCGGATCGACCGGACCAACCAGAGGGGAGCCTCTCGTGCAGACGCAGACGAACACAGCAGGTGGCCGCAACCGGATAGCGACCGTCTGGCTCATGGTCTCGACCGTGCTCGTGGGCCTGATGGCGGGCCTGTTCTTCGCCTTCGACGTCTCGGTGATGCCGGGGCTGGCGCGGGGCGACGAGCGGACGTACGTCACCGCGATGCAGAACTTCAACGCGGTCATCGACGGGAACGGGCTGTTCGGCACCGTCTTCGTGATGGCCCTGCTCGTCGCCGTCGCCTCGGCGGTCCTCGAGTACCGCAAGGGCCGGCGGGGGGTCGCGGTGTGGGTGGGGGCGGCGGCCGCCCTCTACCTCGTCATGCTGGTGATCACCTTCACCGTGAACATCCCGCTGAACAACGAGCTCGCCGACGCGGGCGACGCGGCGAAGCTGACCGACTTCTCGATCGTGGAGAAGTTCAAGGGGACCTGGGTGACCACGAACATCATCCGCACCCTGCTCTGCACGGCGGCCCTGACGGCCCTCGCGCGGGCGCTGGTGCAGTACGGGCGGGCCGCCGCGCGCTGAGCCGCGACGGCGTCAGAGGCGGCCGTGCAGTACGAGGGCCCAGGCCAGGCAGCCCAGGGCGATCGTGCACAGCAGCGTCCGCCAGCGGTTGGCCGGCACCCAGCGCGACGCGAAGGCCTGCCGGACGGCGGCCGGATCGGCGATGCGCTCGACGGGGCCGGCCTGGTCCAGGGCGTTGTTGAGCGGGATGTTGACCCGGCCGGTGACACCGAGCTGGAGGGCGTACGCGACGAGCGCACCGATCAGCGGCGGCGCCGCCCCGGCTGCCCCGGAGGCGAGGTGCAGGGCGAGCGCGAGGCCCGTGAACAGCAGGGAGCCGAGGAAGCCGATCATGAACCAGCCGTTGACGATGGCGACGTTGATGCGCTGCATGACCGCGATGAACGTCCGGTCGTCCGAGCGTCCCAGCGCCGGCATCACCGAGACGTCGAAGGCGAAGAACAGGCCCGCCATCAGGCCCGTCGTGATCGTCGCGGCGATGAGTGAGACGAGCCCTGCGATGTCCACGTCGGTTTCCCCCTGTTGGCGGTCTGCTCGGCGCTGCTCGTGGTCCGTACGCGGCCTGCGCATGGTCTGTTCGCGGTCATGCACGGGTCATCGAATCGTCAAGGCTGCCGATGGTAGGGGCAGTGCGGCCGCGTGTCGCGGGGGATTCGCGGGGATGTCCGCCGTCCGGGGAACGGAAGCCCTCCCCGGAACGACTCTCTGGGCGGTAGCCTCCGCCGGGGGCCGGGGCCGTTTTTCGGAAACATTTTTCCGAAAAGGCGTGTCCGGAGCGCGCTCTGCTCGGAGGCGTCCGGTACGCGCGGTCCCGCGGACACCATGCACCTGCCGTCGTCTACGCACCGCGCACTCCCTGGAGGGACACACGTGAAGGACTCGAAGGACAGGCTGGAAGACCTGCGGGCCGAGATCGAGCGCCGCAACCCCGCGCAGCCCGAGTTCCACCAGGCGGTACGGGAGGTCCTCGAGACCCTGGCCCCCGTCTTCGCCGCCCGGCCCGAGTACGCCGACCCGGCCGTGGCCCTGGTGGAGCGGCTCACGGAACCCGAGCGGCAGATCCTCTTCCGCGTCCCGTGGCAGGACGACCGGGGCCGCGTCCACGTCAACCGCGGCTACCGCGTCGAGTTCAACAGTGCGCTCGGCCCGTACAAGGGCGGCCTGCGCTTCCACCCGTCGGTGGACATCGGCGTGGTGAAGTTCCTGGGCTTCGAGCAGATCTTCAAGAACGCCCTGACCGGCCTGGGCATCGGCGGCGGCAAGGGCGGCAGCGACTTCGACCCGCACGGCAGGTCGGACGCCGAGGTCATGCGCTTCTGCCAGTCCTTCATGACCGAGCTGCACCGGCACATCGGCGAGCACACCGACGTGCCTGCCGGGGACATCGGCGTCGGCGGCCGCGAGATCGGCTACCTCTTCGGCCAGTACCGGCGCATCACCAACCGCTGGGAGGCCGGCGTCCTGACAGGCAAGGGCCAGGGCTGGGGCGGCTCCGCGATCCGTCCGCAGGCGACCGGCTACGGCAGCGTGCTGTTCGCCGCCGAGATGCTGAAGGTCCGGGGCGAGTCGCTGGACGGGCTGACCGCGGTGGTCTCCGGCTCCGGCAATGTCGCGCTGTACACGATCGAGAAGCTCCAGCAGCTCGGCGCGAACCCGCTGACGTGCTCGGACTCGAAGGGCTACGTCGTCGACGACAAGGGCATCGACCTCGCGCTGCTCAAGCAGATCAAGGAGGTCGAGCGCGGGCGCGTGAGCGAGTACGCGGCCCGGCGCGGGTCCTCGGCGCGGTTCGTGCCCGGCGGGCGGGTCTGGGAGGTGCCGGCGGACGTCGCCTTCCCCTCCGCCACGCAGAACGAACTGGACGCGCAGGACGCCCGTACGCTCGTCGCGGGCGGGGTCAAGGCGGTCTCCGAGGGCGCCAACATGCCGACCACTCCCGAGGCCGTACGGATCCTGCAGGAGGCCGGGGTCGCGTTCGGGCCCGGCAAGGCGGCCAACGCGGGCGGGGTCGCCGTCAGCGCCCTCGAGATGAGCCAGAACGCCGGGCGGGTGGCCTGGAGCGCGCAGCGGGTCGAGGAGGAGCTCGCGGGCATCATGCGCTCGATCCACGCCGTCGCGTACGAGACCGCAGAGCGGTACGGGGCCCCGGGCGACTACGTCACCGGCGCGAACATCGCCGGGTTCGAGCGGGTCGCGGACGCGATGCTGGCGCAGGGCGTCATCTGACCGTAAGGGGCCCGGGGCTCCGGCCCCGGGCCCCTTACGGGGCGCCGCGCGGGTGGTGTGGCGCGGCGCGGCGCCGCTGGGCGGGCGGGAGCGGGCTTCGACTCCGCCTCGAGCGCAGGCGGGCCGGTGTTGCCCGGTGGGCGGGACCCGGGCCGTAGCCTGGGGCCGACCAGGCGATGAGAACACCGAGGGGGACGTGACCGTGCTGACCGCTTTGGACGGGGTGTACGGCGACCGGAAGGACGCGATCGGCGTTGCGGGGCGGACCGCCTCGTACGAGGAGCTGCTGGGCGCCGCGCGCGCGGTGGCCGCCGACGTGGCCGGGGCGAAGGCCTTCGCGGTGACCGCGACTGCCTCCCTGGAGACCGTCGCCGCCATGGTCGGCGGGCTGCTGGCCGGGGTGCCGTTCGTACCGCTGCCGCCCGATGCCGGGCCCGCCGAGCGCGAGCACATCCTGCGGGACTCCGGGGCGGTGCTCGTGGACGTGGACTTCGCCCGCCGCTCCGACTGGAACGGGCCCGCCGCCGCGCCGGAGGACCCGGCGCTGGTGCTGTACACCTCCGGGACCACGGGCGCGCCCAAGGGCGTGGTGCTGACCGGCGCGGCGCTCGCCGCCGACCTGGACGCGCTCGCCGAAGCCTGGCAGTGGAGCGCCGAGGACACGCTGGTGCACGGTCTGCCGCTGTTCCACGTGCACGGGCTCGTGCTCGGCGTGCTCGGGGCCCTGCGCACCGGCAGCCGCCTCGTGCACACCGGGCGGCCGACGCCCGAGGCGTATGCGGCGGCGGGCGGGAGCCTGTACTTCGGGGTGCCGACCGTGTGGTCCCGCATCGCCGGGGCTCCGGAGGCGGCGGCCGCGCTGTCCGGGGCCCGGCTGCTGGTTTCGGGCAGCGCCGCGCTGCCCGCGCCGGTCTTCCGGGACCTGGAGCGGCTGACCGGGCTGCGGCCCGTGGAGCGGTACGGGATGACGGAGACGCTGATCACCGTCAGCGGGCGTGCGGGCGGCGAGGTCCGCCCCGGTACGGTCGGCACCCCGCTCCCGGGGATACGGACCCGGGTCGCGGCCGAGCCGGGCGCCGAGATCGGGGAACTCCAGCTGACCGGGCCGACGTTGTTCGCGGGATACCTGGGGCGTCCGGAGGCCACGGCGGCCGCGTACACCGAGGACGGGTGGTTCCGTACGGGCGACATCGCGGCCGTGGACGAGGCGGACGGGGTGCACCGGATCGTGGGGCGGGCCTCCATCGACATGATCAAGTCGGGCGGCTACCGGATCGGCGCCGGGGAGATCGAGAACGCGCTGCTGGACCACCCCAAGGTCAGCGAGGCCGCGGTGGTGGGGGTGCCGGATGCGGACCTGGGGCAGCGGATCGTCGCCTTCGTCGTCGCGGAGGGCGTGAGCGGCGCCGAGCTCACGGAGTTCGTCGCCGCGCACCTGTCCGTGCACAAGCGGCCGCGCGAGGTGCGGTTCGTGCCGGCGGTTCCGCGCAACGCGATGGGCAAGCCGCAGAAGAAGCTCCTGCTGACGGGGGAGTTCGGCCCGCAGGCCGGCTGAGGGCGCGGGGCCTGAGCCCGGGGCCGGGGCCGGGGCCGGGGCCGGGCTAGCGGGGTTCCCGGACCAGGTGGCGGGCCAGGAGCTCCAGGGCCTCGGTCACCTCCGGGAGCCGGGCTGCCGCGGTGCTGCCGAGGGCCTTCGCGAGGGCTTCCTCGACCTTGGAGGAGCCCGCGGCCCGGACAGCGGCCACGCGGTCGGAGACCGTCGTGGCCGGGCGGACCAGCGTGCGGCGGCGGTCGGCGGGGTCAGGGGCCGTCCGGACCGAACCGGCCTCGCGGAGGCGGGCGACGGCGGTGGAGACCTGGCTCTGGGGCAGCCCGGTGCGCTGGGCCGTCTCGCCGACGGTGGTGTCGGGGTGCGCGGCGATGTCCCCGGCGACGATGACCACGGAGCGGGTGCTGCCCGCGTACTGGCCCGATCCGCCGGGGGGTTCGGGCAGGGCTTCCTCACCGAGCTTCATCAGGGCGCGGCCCAGCAGGAACAGTTCGATTCCATCCATTCATCGCGCAGAGCGGGGAGGGGGATGCCGGCCGCACCGTCGACATGGTTCCCCATCTCACCGACACCTTCAGGGTCCTGACCTACGACCGCCGCGGTCTCTCCCGCAGCCGGCTCGAGGAGCCCGGGCGGACCACGTCGCTCGCGGAGCACGCCGAGGACGTGCACCGGCTGCTGGCGGTCGTCACCGACGAGCCCGCCCTGATGCTGGGGTGCAGCATGGGCGCCCTGATCGGGCTGCATGTGGCCGCGCGGTATCCGGGACAGCTGAGCACCCTGGTGGCTCACGAGCCGGTGGCCCCGCGGCTGCTGCCGGCGCAGCTGCGGGACCGTCACGAGGCGGAGCTCGCCGGGCTGCAGGAGCTGTACCGGGCGAGCGGGCTCAGCGGGGTGTTTCCGGAGATGGCCCGGGTGGTGGGCATAGACCCCTCCCGGCAGGACGCCGAGCCGGGCCTGACCCCGCAGCCGATCGACGACCAGCGGCGGGTCAACTTCGGCTACTTCATCGAGCACGACCTGTCGGCGGTCATCGAGGACACCCTCGACCCGGCCGAACTGACCCGCACGCAGACCCGGATCGTCCCCGCGGTCGGCGCCGACACGCCGGCCAGGGTGTTCGACCGGCGGTGCGCCACCGAACTGGCGGACCTTCTGGGCGCCGAGATACAGACCTTCCCCGGCGGGCACAACGGGAACACCACGCACCCCAGGGCCTACGCGGAGAAGCTCCGGTCCCTGCTCGCCACGAGGCCTTGACCCAAGTCGCTTGCTTCCTGCTAGACCCCCGGCCCAGGCGGGCTCGAGCAGCCCGGAAGGGGCGGGTGCGGGGGCAGCGACTGAAGGGGAGCGACTGAACGATCGCTGGGTCGCTGCAAGCGGTTGGGGAAAGGTGCAGGTCAGAGGGCTGATGTGGATGCGGCAGCGACTGAAGCGACTGAAGGCTCAGGTATATGGAGACATTGGCGTGCGTGCGCGTGTGTGCGCGTGTGCGTCATATATAGGCGACTTGAGTCGCTTCGGTCGCTGTTCAGTCTTGCGCAGGCCTGTGACCTGGTGTTCTGTGAGCTGCTCGGCGAGCGACTGAAAGAGATTCGGTAGCTGACCGTTCAGTCGCTCGGTCGCTGGGGCCCCCTGTGGACACGCACACCTGTTCTGGCTCATCTGCCTCTCGTCCCTCAGGGGTTTCGCTAATCTGATTTTGGGCGTTGAGTCGCTTCAGTCGCTGATGGGGGAAGTGAATGGCAGCTGAGCTGCGGGTTTCGCGCAGCGACCCACGGCAGTTCACCAGAGCTGCAACGGTCGCATCGCGGCCTTTGACGACTGCCAGATGGTGTGCGCGTCAGGGGTGGCCGGTTCACCCCCTTGCCTCGGGCCGCAAGACGCCGGTGGGCAACTGCGACGGGTGCCGCGCCCCGGGCCACAACCGGGGGGCGTGCGACTGTCTCCGGGCGGGCCGCTGGTGCCATGGATTCCATGCAGCCACGCTCGACTTCGAACGGATCGAGCAGTGGTGGGGTGCCCGCCCCGAGCTCGGGGTCGGTGTCGCCACCGGCCCCGCAGGCCTGGTCGTCATCGACATCGACGCGCACGCGCGCGAACTCCCCGACCGTGAACGGCTGCTGCCCGGTGTCGGGATATCCGACACGGTCGACCTGACCGGGCTGGCCAACGGCTTCCACACCCTGGGCGTGCTGGCGGCGCTGCGGGGCGCCGCCAGTCCGGCGGACGACGAGTCGACCCTGCGCGTGCGCACGCCCTCCGGGGGCCTGCACGTGTGGTACCGCAACGCCGGAGGCCACCGCTGGCAGTGCTCCGCGGGATCGGGCGGCAGCCGGGCCCTGGCCTGGCAGGTCGACGTACGGGCGCACGGGGGGTACATCGTGGCTCCGGGGACCGTGACCCCGGCGGGCGTCTACCGGCCCGTGGGGGCCACGCGCGTGCCCGCGCCGCTGCCGGGCTGGCTCGCCCGGGAGCTGGAGCGCACCGGGCACCTGCCGTCGGCGCCCTCGTCCCCGGCGGTGTCCGGGCCCCGGCCCGTGCCGCCGCGCGCCCGGCAGGCCGTCATCGCCGCGGGCGGCGAACGCGGGGCTTCGGAGCGGGTCCTGGCGGGGGTCCTCGCCGAGGTCGCCGCCTGCGCAGCCGTACCCGAGGGGGCGGCGTTCTCCGAGAAGCTGAACCGCGCCGCTTACACGGCGGGCGGACTGGTCGCCGCGGGGTACGTCACCGGGGCCGAGGCCGCCCGCGCCCTGCAGGAGATGGCCGAGCGGGCCCGCCCCGGGCAGCAGCGTCGGTGCAGCGCCATCATCAGCGGCGGCATCGGCGCGGGTCTGGCGCGCCCGCTGGCGCTCGGAGGCCGCGTGTGAGCGTGGAGAACGACAGCATGCTGTCCGGCTTCGACGTGCAGGCCGTCGCCGCGCAGATCCTCGCGCAGCCCGTCCCGGCTCCCCAGGAGTCCGTGGAGACCATGGAGTTCGGCGATGCCCGGGGCTCCCACGCGGGCGCCGCCGGCATCGCGGCGTCCGCCGGCGAGGCGACGGCGGACGGACTGCTGCCCGACACGCTCAGCGACCGTGGCAACGCCAAACTGTTCGTCAAGCTCTACAACAACGACTACCGCCACGTCCCCGGCATCGGCTGGTTCCGGTGGGACGGCACCCGCTGGCAGATCGACGAGGACGACACGGTCGTATGGGCCGCCGGGGACCTGGCGGAGAGCATCGCCGCCGCCGACCCCCGCGGGATCCACACCTCGGCCGCGCTGCAGCAGCACCGCCGCCGTGCGCTCAGCACCAGCGGGATGAACGCGATGCTCACCCAGGCGAAGTCCGCCCCGGGCATGGTGCTCAACGCGGCCCGGCTGGACGCCGACCCGTACGCGCTGTGCACCCCCGCGGGCGTCGTGGACCTACGCACCGGGCACATACGCCTTGCCGAGCCCACGAAAGACTTCCACTCGCGCTCCACCTCGGCGGCGCCCCGGCCGATGCCCACCCCGCGCTGGAATCGCTTCCTGACCGACACCTTCGGCGAGGGGGCCGAAGGTGCGCAGATGATCGACTTCCTGCAACTGCTCCTCGGCTACTCCGTCACCGGCGACGTGGGTGCGCAGGTCATGCCGTTCCTGTTCGGCTCCGGCAAGAACGGCAAGTCCGTACTGCTGGACGTCCTGATGAAGCTGCTCGGCGACTACGCGGACGCGGCGCCCCCCGGGTTCCTGATGGCCCGCCCGTACGAGGGCCACCCGACCGACCTCGCGGAGCTGCACGGCCGACGGGTGATCGTGTGCAGCGAGGTCAAGCCGGGCGACCGTTTCGACGAGGCCCGCGTCAAGCTGCTCACCGGCGGCGACCGCATCAAGGCGCGCCGGATGCGGCAGGACTTCTTCAGCTTCGAGCCGACGCACAAGCTGTGGCTGCTCGGCAACCACCGCCCCGAAGTGGGCACCGGCGGCTTCGCGTTCTGGCGGCGCATGCGGCTGATCCCGTTCGAGCGGGTCGTCTCCGACGACCGCAAGATCGACAACCTGGCGGACATCCTCGTCACCCAGGAGGGTCCGGGCATCCTCAACTGGCTGATAGAGGGGGCCCGTCGGTACCTCGGCGGCGACAAGGACCTCACGGGCCCCGAGCGGGTCCGCATCGCGACCACGGCGTACGCCGAGACCGAGGACCACACCGGGCGCTTCATCGGCGAGACCTGCCGGCTCGAACCCGACCTGCGGGCGGAGCAGGCCCGGCTCTACGCGGCCTACAGGAGCTGGTGCCAGAATGAGGGGGCCCCGGCGATCTCTTCCCGGGCCTTCGCGGCACGCGTCCGCGAGGTGGTGGGGCTGGCGTCGCCCAAGGAGATGATCCTGTCCAACCAGCGCAAGTACTACCCGGGCATCGGCCTGCTCGCGGACGAGGAGACAGCATGAGCGCCCTCATCGCAGAGGACGAGATCGTCCACGAAGTGGACCTCGTCTGGCTCGAGGACATCAGCCGGCTCGACTACGTCCGCCAGAGCCTCGACCGGCTGCCGACGCGGCGGGGCAGGCCCGCGTACCACCGCGACGGCCGGATGGTCGGGTACGCCCTGCTGGGGCCGAAGGCCAAGCCGTCGCGCTCCTCCGGCACCTTCCGGCGGCGGGTGTTCTGGCTGCTTCCGCACGACCGGGACACCGCCCCCGACGGGCTGTACGCGCGGGGGGCGCCGGCCGAGGCCGTGGACGCCCGGACGCTGGGGCCGGGCATCAAGGGCCGCAAGACCGAGCGCTCGGAGGGCGGCCCCATGTCCTCGGCGATGCGCGAACTGCGGCCGTAGACCGGCCAGACGGTGCCGCCCGCGGCGGGGCAGGGGGCTCGTCTTCGCACTGGACGACAGGGAACTGCACAAGGTGGTCGGGGAAGGTGCGCGGTACGGGGTGGTTCGCTTCGTGATCGTCCTGATCGGGCCGACGCGGACGCAGTCACCCCATGAGGCAGCGCCGTCCCGTTCCCTTCACTGACACCCGTGCGCCGCGAGCGGCGAGTCGGCGGCGCGACTCGCGGCGGCCGGGTCAGAAGGCGGCGCTCTCCTGGTAGTGGTCGAGGTAGCCCGCGTTGGCGATGGGGACCTCGGCGAGGTACTCGTCCGGCAGGTCGAAGGCGTCCACGAGCGTCATCATGTGCGGGGCGAGCTCCGCGAGGACTGCGTCGATCGTCTGGTGCAGACCGAGTACGTGCTGCACCGTCAGCCGCTGCTCTGCGAGCAGGTCACCGGTGTGCTGGCGCAGCTGCTGGAGCAGGAACAGCCTGCACAGGTTCGAGAGCAGCTTGCGGGTCGTGGGGTCGGTCGCCTGCCCCGCCGCCTCTAGGAAGGCGTCGGCCGCCAGCCTGCTTGCATGGGCCGAGACCATCTCCAGCGCGGCGCCGGAGGACTCGTTCCAGCGGCCGACCGGGTCCCCGGAGGGGCCCTGGCGCAGTGCGATGCGGGCGCGTGCCTGCCAGGTCCGTTCGACGGAGGCGAGCAAGTCGCGCAGGAAGCGCAGGTCCGTCAGGTCGCGTTCGGCGGCCGGCCGGGTGTCCGAGCTGATGGGGCCCACCTGGTGCCCGAAGACCATCTCGGCGGCGGCCTTCACCCATATCACCAGGTTGTCGCCCTCTGCAGTGATCCCGCCCTCGATGTTCCCGGGCAGGTCCGAGATCCTGTTGGCGGGGAACAGACCCTGCGCGCCGCACCGTTCGCGGGACTCGGTCGTGATCTCCCGCGCCTGCCAGGTGATCCAGCCCTTGGCGACGGCGACCAGGCGCTCCACCTCTTCACGCTCCGCTTCCTGGTGCGCGACGAAGCGGTCCATCACCGTCCGGTGCAGAAAGGTCATGGCGTAGGCGTTCGCGAGGGAGTGCAGCAGCCGGCCGTGGTGGCTGCGGTGGCGGACTACCGGGATGCGTTGGCCGGTCTTCGGGCCGCCGACGTGCCGGTGGTGCGCATAGCGCACCGCTATGGCCAGCGCGGCCCGTGCCATGCCCAACGTGCCGGCGCTCATGCAGAGCTTGCCCGCGGTGACGCGGTTGACGGAGCGCAGGAAGCGCTTGCGCCGGTTTCCCAGCGCGCTGGTCAGCGTGCCGTCCTCGTCCAGCCGGCCGTGGTCGGCCTCCAGCATGGCCTCACGCGGCAGCCATACGTGGTCGAAGGACGTGAGGCAGTGGTCGACCGGCGTTCCCGTGCGGTGCGGCAGCTGGCGGACGGTGACCCCGGGCAGGTGCCCGGCGTGGTCGCTCAGCGGGGTCAGGAACAGGAAGATGCCCTGGTCCTCGCCGTCGACCAGGAGCCGAGCCGCGACCACGGCGCTCTTCGGACCGCCGATGAGGCTGGTGTTGGGCATGAACTTGCGCGCACCCGGATTGGGTGTGTTCAGGATGAAGCCGTCCGTCGCCCGGTCGAAGACGGCGACGGTCTGCAGTGAGGCGACATCGTTGCCGTGTGCCAGCTCGGTGCACAGGAAGGTCCCGATGCGCTGCATCGAGGTGAAGGCGGACAGTTCCCGTCCGTAGAAATCGTGGTCGAGCAGGCTCCCCATGAAGAGGTTGTAGTGGATGCTCGCCATGGTGCACAGGCCCCCGTCCACGAACCCGGTCCACTCGTGGAGCCCGGCCAGCAGCCGGGCGTCGTGCGCCAGCGCCGCCGGATCGTCGACCGTGCTGTTGACCAGACGCAGACGCTCGTAGGAAACCGCCGTCCGCTCGTCCGGAGTCAGCTCCGGAAGGTAGGAGAAGGCCTTGCCGGCGAGGAGTCGCCGCCAGCCCCCGTGGACCCGCTCGCGGTCGTCGCGGTCGAAGAGCAGGTGGGTCAGCTCTTGGGTGGCAGATCTGGGGCGAGGCTTGGTCGAGCCCCGCTGAGCAGGCAAAACGCTGATCGGGGCGGGGTGGCGGTCAACCACACCATTCCCGCTGCGTCGATAGGTCTCCGCATACTCACGCGTCAGTGCCAACATCGGACCATCCCCCCGTTAGGAACCGAAGTACAAGTTACGCAGAGCCCAAAGATACGAACTAACCGGTTTTGTTTTCAAGACCTGACATGAAAAACCGGTGCCCTGGTTTTTTTCTCGGAAGGCGGATATAGTCGAGGATGGCTTGGTTGGCATTTCGGCTGACCAGGGGTGATATCGGACGGTAGCGCGGTGAACACGCCGCGTGAGCACGGGGGAGAGTGCAAACCTGGCGGTTTGTTCTTGTCCCGAGTGGTAGCGGAGGATGTATGGCGCGGCAAGAGCGAGCCATTCGTACACGGCAGAAGATCCTGGTCGCGGCGGCGGAGCTGTTCGACGAGGTCGGCTACGAGTCCGCGACGATCTCCGAAGTGCTCAAGAAATCCGGGGTGACCAAGGGAGCGCTCTACTTCCACTTCACCTCGAAGGAAGAGCTCGCCCAGGCAGTGCTGGCCGGGCAGGTGGGAGCCCTGCCGCCGGTACCGGAGTCGGAACTGTTCCTGCAGCAGAGCTTGGACGAGGCACTGGTCCTCGCCCACCTGCTGCACAAGGGCGACCCATTGGTACGGGGGAGCGTGCGGCTCACTGTGGACCAGGGCACCCCGGTCGACGGCCTGGACCGCCGCATCCCCATGCAGGGCTGGAACGACCACAATACGGCGCTGCTCACCCGTGCGAAGGAGTGCGGGGAACTCCTTCCGCACGTCGACATCGAGGCCACCGCCAAGATGTTCACCGGCAGCTTCACCGGCGTCCAGGTTCTCTCGAAGATCATGACCGGGCACGCGGACATGGTGGAACGGGTGACCGACCTGATGCGGACGCTGCTGACCGCGATCGCCATGCCCGGGGTGCTGGTGCGCCTCGACTTCGCCGCGGACCGCGCGGAGCGCGTGTACGAAGCGGCCGTCAGGCTGCGCGCCGCGAAGGCCGAGGCGGCGTCCGAGGCGGCCTAGCGCCGTCGAACGGAACGGGGGAGGGGGCGCGATGTTCTCCTCGGTGCGCGTGAGTGTGATGGCGCACGGAAACGCAACGACCAACCGAATGGAGTGCACAGATGGACATGGCTGCTTGCCCGTACGCGCTGGACGTGGCGGGGCGGGACATCGCGGGTGAGGTCGCGATGCTCCGGAAGCAGGCACCGGCGGTCGAGGTGGAGCTCCCGGGCGGGGTCCGCGCCTGGGCCGTGGTGGGCCAGCAGCACGTCGAGCGCCTGCTGCTCGACCCGCGGGTCTCCAAGGACGCCCGACGGCACTGGCCGGAGTTCATCGACGGGCGAATAACGCCCGAGTGGCCGCTCTATCCCTGGGTGGCCAACGAGAACATGCTGTTCGCCTACGGCCAGGAACACAGTCGGCTGCGCCGCCTTGTCGCAGGGGCGTTCACGGCGCGGCGGTCCGCGGCCCTGCGGCCCCGGGTCGAGGAGCTGACCGCCGAGCTGCTCGACGGACTGGACTCCGTGCCGGCCGGCCAGCCCGTCGACCTGCGTTCCGCGTTCGCGGAACTGCTGCCCCTGCGGGTGATATGCGAGCTGTTCGGAGTCGAGCGGGGCGCCGGGCGGGAGGCGCTGGCGGCCGCCCTGCACACCGTGTTCAGCACGACGGTCTCGGCGGACGAGATGGAAGCCGCGCGCATGACGGCCTTCGGGCTGCTGGCCGAGCACGTGGCGGCCAAGCGGGCCGATCCAGGCGACGACCTGACGTCCTCGCTGATCGAGGCCCGGGACAACGGCGACGCGCTCACCGAGGCCGAATTGCTCGGCTCCCTTTTCCTGCTGATCGCGGCGGGCCAGGACACCACGTCCGGGCTGATCACCAACGCCCTGGGCGCGCTGCTGTCCCATCCCGGGCAGCTGGCGCACGTACGGGAGGGCCGGGCCGGCTGGGAGGACGTGGTCGCCGAGACGCTGCGGGTCCACGGCCCCGTGAGCTACTCGCCCATGCGCTTCGCGGTGGAGGACATCGACCTGGACGGGGTCAAGATCCGGCAGGGCGACGCCATCCTCGTCTCCTTCGCGGGCGGCGGCCGCGACCCGGAGCGGTACGGGGCGGACGCCGCGGAGTTCGATCTGCTGCGCACCGACCGCGACACCTTCGGATTCGGCCACGGCGTGCACCGCTGCCTGGGCGCCCCACTGGCCGTACTGGAGGCCACCACCGCCCTCGCGGCGTTCTTCGACCGCTACCCGGACGTGGCCCTCGGCTGCCCGGAACAGGACCTGGAGCCGCTGCCCACCTTCATACTGAACGGCTATGCGGCTCTGCCGGTGGTGCTGCGCCAGGCTTGAGCGGGTGCCGGACACGGCGTACCGGACAGAGCCACAGGCTCCGCGGCGAACTCGGCCGCGGAGCCTTT
The DNA here is from genome assembly GCF_035984415.1 of Streptomyces sp. NBC_01296. Classification (NCBI taxonomy): domain Bacteria; kingdom Bacillati; phylum Actinomycetota; class Actinomycetes; order Kitasatosporales; family Streptomycetaceae; genus Streptomyces; species Streptomyces sp. NBC_01296. The sequence continues at coordinate 58,319 of NZ_CP130721.1, forward strand.
CTGTTGTGTCCGGACGGTAGGCAGGGAGCCTTCGCCGCTCCTTCTCCCCGTGGATTCGACGGGCGTCCTTCGACCGTGCACAGAAACCGCACTAGCGGTTTGTTGAAGTCGGATCGTATGCCGAATGGGTGGAGTCATCTGCCGGTGGACGGCCCCGCAGGGGGCGGAGCGTGGTCGGAAACCACCACCCCCGGCACCTATCGCAGATCCCTGTGCGGCGGCGGAGGGGCCTGATCGCGGCCCTGGTGTCCCGCTTGTTCTCAGCCAGGCTGTAGAGCCGTTGCCGTCCCGTCCTGCTTCACGATCCGTCTGTCGCACGTGGTGGAACGGTCCGTTGATCGTGATGAAGATCTTGCCTGTGTGTCATGTGTCGCCCGGGTCGGGCGTGTCGTCGGCGCAGCCCGTTCGCATACACCTGTCTGAACTCGGCGCACCGCTGCCGGTAGTGATGCGTTCAGCTCCGCAATACTATTAAAACCGCGCAAGCGGTTTGTTAGACTCTCGGGTAGTGGGGCTCGCTGCATCGTGGGGAGCGGCCTGGTGTGACTGTGAGCGGTGGTGCCGGGGGCGCCGGCGAGTCCAGCTCCCCGGCCGGCTTCGTCGCAGCTTCCCTGGCCGCCTGCCCTCCGCAGGCGTGGCAACCCCTTGCAGTGACGGAGTAGTTGATGGTCAAACAGGAACGCGCGGTGCGAACGCGCGACACCCTGATCCGGTCCGCGGCCGAGATCTTCGACCGGGAGGGGTTCGCGGTGGCGTCACTCACCGCGATCAGTACGCTGGCCGGGGTGAGCAACGGCGCGCTGCACCACCACTTCACCAGCAAGGCCGCGCTGACCGACGCGGTCGAGGAGGCGGCGCTGGCCCGGCTGCTGGCCGTCACCGAAGCCGGGCTCCCGCTCGGGGCAAGCCGTATACAGCTCCTGGTCGACGTGACCCATCGGCTGGCGACTGCGCTGCGCGGGGACGTGGTGCTGCGGGCCGGGTTCGAGCTGAGCGGTGAGATGTCCCGCCCGCCGCATATCGACCTGCGCGAGTGGTGGCGGCGCTGGGTCGCGGAGACGCTCAGACAGGCCGACTCCGAGGGTGAGTTGCGCCCGGATGTCACTGCTTCGGACGTGGTGAGCGCTGTCGTGGCCGCCACCGTGGGGTTCGAGGTGCTGGGGGCGCGGGAGGCGGCGTGGCTTTCGGCCTCCACCATCACCCGGTTCTGGCGCCTGCTGCTGCCGACGGTCGTGTCGGCGGCCCTTCTCGCGGACCTCGACTCCAAGGGGACCGGCCCGCTGTAGTTGCCCCTGAGCCCCGGTCTTCGTGGATGCGCACGAAGACCGGGGCTTCCCCATGTTCCAGACCTCTTAGTTTGTTTGACTCGCCTCTCGGTCAGCCCTAGAGGGGAGATGGAGCGACTCATGGGGCGGACCCGCTGCGGCCTGTCCTGTATTTATGCAGGTCAAGGCGATGCTTGAGGGTTCGTTAGGTGAGCTAAGAAATAAAAACAGCACGGTCGGTTTCATATTGACAAACCGCCAGTCCTGTTTTTTACTGAGTGAGGCTCATCCACGGACAGGGGAGTACGCGTGGACATCGAAGTACTGGGCACACTGGCGGTTCGGGAGCATGGAGTCTCCGTAACGCCGACAGCCCCCAAGCCGCGACAGGTGCTGGCGCTGCTCGCGCTCCATGCCGATCAGGTCGTCCCGGTGTCGGCTCTGATCGAGGAGCTGTGGGCGGGTGCACCGCCGCGCAGCGCACGCACCACGCTGCAGACCTACGTGCTGCAGCTGCGGGCCCTCATCGCGAGTGCACTGGAGCAGGGCGCGGCCGCCGCGGAAGGCGGCGAAGGTGTCGCGGGCGCCGCAGGTCGACGCACCGCCAAGGACGTGCTCGTCACGCTGCCCGGCGGCTACCTGCTCAACAGCGGCGGCGGCACCAGCGACGTCCGCGAGTTCGACCGGCTCGCCGGCATCGGCTACCGGGCGATGGACGCGGGCGACTTCCCGGGCGCGGCCCGGCAGCTGCGCGAGGCGCTGGCCCTGTGGTCGGGGCCGGCCTTCGCCGACGTGCACGGCGGGATCCAGCTGGACATGGAGGCGCGGCGGCTCGAGGAGACCCGGCTCTGCGCGCTCGACCAGCGCATCGAGGCCGATCTGCGGCTCGGGCGGCACCGCGAGCTGCTCGCCGAGCTGACCGTGCTGGCCAGTCGGTACCGCACCCACGAGAACCTGCACGGCCAGTTCATGCTGGCCCTGCACCGCTCTGGCCGCCGAGGCGAGGCCCTCGACGTCTACCAGCGGCTGCGCGCCACCCTGGTGCGCGAACTCGGGCTCGAGCCGTCGGCCGCCCTGCGCCGGCTGCAGCGCTCGATCCTGATGGCCAGCCCCGAGAGTCCGGTGGCCACGGACACGAACAGCGAGCGACTCGTACGCGTGGGCTGAGATGGCCGTACGCGATACGAGGAACGCGGCCGCGATCGGCTCGCCGGGCCGGACGCGCGCCCGGACCACGGGCCGAGGAGGCAGCGTGATGCAGGACAGGTCGGAGCGGACCCGCAGGAAGCTCGTCCATGCGGGGGCCGAGATGTTCCACCGCAACGGCTATGCGAACGCGACGCTCGGCGAGATCGCCGCGTTCGCCGGAGTGACCAAGGGGGCGCTGTACTTCCACTTCGCCTCCAAAGACGAACTGGCGGAGGCGGTCCAGCGGCGAGGCTGCGAGCTGCTGCACGAGTCGGTGCGCGAACTGCGCGCATCCGGTCTCTCTCCGCTCCAGACGCTGATCAGCACGACGCACTGGCTCGCGCTCAACCTGCGCGAGGAGCCGGCGATCCCGGCCAGCTTCCGCATCACCAAGGAATGCGCGGGACTGCCCGCGCTCGCCACCGACTTCCACCGGATCTGGCTCGCAGAGGTCTGCGGACTGCTGCGCCAGGCCCGCGACGCGGGTGAACTGCGCGCCGAGGGCCGCTGGGAGAGCATCGAGTCGCTGGTCGCCGCGGCGAGCTGCGGGATCGAGTCGCTGGCCGGCACCGGAATGCCGTACGCCGAGCTCCAGCGCCGGGTGGCCGGGGTGTGGTCGCTGCTGCTGCCCTGCCTGGTGCCCGAGGGCGCGGAGAAGAACTTCCGCGTCGGGATGCCGGGTACCGATCCCGCGCCCCGCCTCGTGGGCGACGCCTTGGTCGGCGCCCCGGACGAACCCACGGCCCGCCGGTCCCGGCCGGTGTTCTCGGGCAGCACCGCGTGACCGTGTGCCACCGACGACTTGGAGGAGCCTGCGATGACGAATGAACATCCTGCGGACGTACTGACGGACCTCATCGGGGTGCTCGGTGACGTGCTGCGGGTCAAGCCGGAGAAGATCGACCCCGAGCAGACCTTCCAGTCCATGGGGCTCGACTCCCTGCTGGTCGTGGAGTTCGTCGCCGTGGTCAACACCCGGTACGGGCTGCGGGTGCTGGCGACCGACCTGTACGACTTCCCGACGCCGGCCTCCTTCGCACGCGAGGTCGCGCGGGCGGCGCGCAGCGCGGCCGCCGCGCCCGTCTCCGCCCCCGTTCCCTACGCCGTCTCCGCGGCGGCGGTCGCGGCTGCTGCCGCTGCCCCCCGCCCCGCCGCTGCCGCCCCGGCCCCGGCCACGGGCCTCGAGCGGCAGGTGCCGCCGGCCGCGGCGGCGACCCGGATCGCGGAGGTGCTGCGGGAGCAGCTCGCCGGGATCCTGTGCTGCGACCCCTGGGACATCGACACCACCGCCGCGTTCAACGTGCTCGGTGTGGACTCGATCGTGGGCGCGGAGTTCATCGCCGTCGTCAACCGCACCTTCGGTCTCCAGGAGCGGTCGGTGCTGCTCTACGAGCACCCCAACCTCGCAGCCATGGCCGCATACATCGCGGCCCGCACCGGCGCGGCCGCGCAGGACCTCGCCCCTGCCCCGGCGGCCCCCAGGAGCTCTGCCCAGGCGCCGGAGCCGGCGTTCCGCCCGGCGGCCACCGGGCCGGCGTCCGCCGCTCCCGCCGCCGCTGGCCCTGCCGCACGGCCGCTGCCGGGCGGCGATCTCGACGTCCTGCTGGACGCGATCCGCGACGACCGGCTCACCGTGGACGAGGCACTCCTGCTGCTCGCCCGCCGCGGCTGAAGGAGCTCCACCCCCAGGGGATGTCCGGCGGACCAGGGCCCGGCCCGGCTCGTCCGGCACCGCGCCGTGCCGCGTCGTCGTCGCTCGCCGACGTTCCCCGGCCACCGCCGGGAGGCGCCCCGCCGCGTCGCCTCCTCCTCCGCCTCGCCGTCCACGGCACCAGACGATCCGGCCCATCCGACCCCGACCCGCCGGACACCCCCTGGGGGGGGTGTCTTGTGGATCAGACCGGGCGGGCGGCGTCCGGTGCCGCGCCTCGCCGCGTTCTCGTCGGTCGCCAATGTCCCCCAGCTACCGCTGGGAGGTACCCCCACCGCATTGGCTCCCTCCTCGGCCTTGCGATCCACGGCACCGGACGCCGCTCCCTGATCCGGCCTGATCCACAAGACACCCCCTAGAAGGAGCACGTCCAGATGGACGAGAAGGAAGTCCTGACCCGGTTCAAGAACGGCCATCTGGACCGGGCCCAGGTGGCCGCTCTGCTGTCCGGCGCCGCCGGCGGTGCCACCGGTTCGGGACCCGTGGTCTTCACACTGCCGGACGCCTGGCCGGAGCAGGACGCCGAAGAGCCCTCCCCGGCCGCAGCGCACCCGGCTCCCGGCCGCAGCGCGGATTCCGCGCCCGCAGAGCCCCTCGCGCCCGCGGGGCCGGGCGCCGGGCCGATCGCGGTCGTCGGGATGGCCGGCCGCTACCCGGGCGCCCCCGACCTCGCCTCCTTCTGGCGGAACGCGCGCGGCGGGCACGACAGCGCCTCCGAGCCGCCGGTCGGCCGGCCCGGCGACGAGCGGGGCCACTACCTGGAGCGCGTGCAGGACTTCGACCCGGAGTTCTTCGGGATCGACGCGCACGAGGCCGCCCTGATCGACCCCCAGGAGCGGCTGTTCCTGGAGACCGCGTGGGAGGCCCTCGAGGACGCCGGCTGCACCGGCGGCCGCCTGGACGCCCTGACCGCGCGCGACGGGACGCCGCGCAGCGTCGGGGTGTTCACCGGCGCCGGCAGCGGTGACTACCTGCTGCTCGCGGCCCGGACGTGGACGCCCGAGCGGCCCCGCCCGATGCCCGCGGGCGGCCAGTGGAGCCTGCCCAACCGGCTTTCCGCCCTGCTCGGCCTGACCGGCCCCAGCCAGTCGGTCGACACCGCCGAGTCCTCCGTGCTCGTCGCCCTCCATCTCGCCGTCGCCGCCCTGCACCGCGGGGAATGTGCCGCCGCGCTCGTCGGCGGGGTCCGGCTGCTGCTGCACCCGTCCAGCCGGCTCCCCGGCGCGGGCGAAGGCGTCGGCGCGCTGCTGCTCAAGCCCCTGGAGCGGGCCCTGGCCGACGGGGACAGTGTCCACTGTGTGGTCCGCGGCAGCGCGGTCGGCCACACCGCCCCCGACCCTTCGGCAGCCGGCCCCGGCCGCAGGTCCCGGGCCGCCGACGCGCGCAAGGGAGCCGCCGCGCGCGCCGCCGCGGCCCTGCGCGCGTCCTGCGCCGATCGCGGTACGCAGCCCGCGGCCCCGGCGGACGCCCCCGCGCAGCGGGTGCTGCGCGAAGCCCTGCGCGCGGCCGCGGTGGATGCTTCGGCCGTTGCGGTCCGCGAGGACGCCGGATCCGTACGCGCCCTCGTCGGCGACGCGGGCCCCGCGACCGGGGCCGCCGCCCTGACCCGGGCCGTGCTCCAGCTGCGCCACCGGATCCTGGTACCCGGCCCCGGGCGAGGCGAGGCAGAGGCATGGGGCAGCGGGGAGGCCGGGGAGAGCGCGCCCCGCCGGATCTGTGTCGGTGTGCGGGGCGCCGGCGGCGCGGACGCGCAGGTGGTCCTGGAGGAGTACGTACCCGCCCCGGCCGCCGGATCGGCGGCGGACCGGGCTCCCGCGGCCGACGAGCTGTTCGTGCTGTCCGCCCCCACGCCCGCCCATCTGGCCGCCACCGCACGGCGGTTCGCCGAGCTGCTCGGCGGACCGGGCCCGCTGCCCCCGCTCGGGGCGCTCGCCCGCGCCCTGCGCACCGGCCGGGCCGCCATGGACTGCCGGTTCGCGGCCGTCGTCGCCGACACCGGCGAACTGGTGCGGGTCCTTGAGCGGTTCGTACGGGAGGGTGCTCCCTGCGCCGATCTGCGGGACGGCGGCGCCGACCCGCTGGGGCTGGGCGGCGTAGCGGAGACGGACGGGTACCTTGCCGCGCTCTGGCAGGCCGGGCACCTGCACCAGCTCCGCGGCCTGTGGCTGGCCGGGCTCGACGTCGACTGGACCGCGCTCGAACCGGCCCACGGGGAAGCCACCGTGGCCGTACCGCTGCCCGCATCCGCGTTCCTGCGCATACCGCTGTGGCTGGGCGGCGAGGAGGGTTCGGCATGACCACGCTGTCCTTCGACCCGGCGGGGCAGGGGGAGAACGAGCCGGCCCCGGTCAACCTGTGGTTCTGCCCCAACGAGGACCTCGCGCCCGGGATCGCCGCCACCCTGGCCTCGCACTGGCTCGACGAGAACGAGCAGCAGGTGGCCGGCCGCTTCCTCTTCGAACGCGACCGCCGCCAGTACCTCGTCGCCCACGCCCTGGTGCGCCGGGTGCTGGCTCTGGAGACCGGCATCCCCGAGGCCGAGGCGATCATCTGGCGCTCCTCGCGCGGGCGGCCGTTCCTCCAGACGCCCGCCGGAGGCCTGCCGCGCGGCGCCGACACGCTGGACTTCAACCTCTCGCACGCCAACGCCTACAACCTGCTGGGCGTCTCCCGGGGCCTGCGCATCGGAGTCGACGTCGAGCGGCTCGACCGCGGTGAGCGCGGTCTGGAGAGCATCATCGCGACGTTCTCCCGCGAGGAGCAGGAGTGGATCGCCCGCGCCGCCCCCGGGCGGCCGCGCGACCGGCGCGTCCTGCGCCTGTGGACGCTGAAGGAGGCGTACTCCAAGGCCCGCGGGCTGGGACTCGGCCTGCCCTTCGACTCCTTCGTGTTCACCCTGGCCGAGGACCGGGGCGTGCTGTCCTTCCGGCCGCCCGCCGAGGACGCGGCGGCGCGCTGGCGGTTCCTGGAGGTCGAGCCGGTGCCCGACGTGCTGGCGGCGGTGGCGGTCGAGGTCGACGACACCCGGCCGCCGGCCGTCCATCTGCACCACGGATTTCCGTGGGGGCGCGCCGCGCCCCGCCGCCTGGTCCTGCCGGAACCCGCCGGGGTCTGAAGGACCCGCGGCCCGCGTGACGCATCGGGGGCGGCGGAAATGGTTTCCTTGGAAATCCGCTCGACATTCGATCGAGACGGGTGGAGGGAAATGAACCGGAGTCCGGAATCCGACGGGATATCAACGGGAAATCAAGGGAGAATCGAGCGGGGCGGTGGCGCGGAGACCGAGAATTCCTATTCCGGATCTTCGTAGAAAGAGGTGGCCCGTGGACGCCAAGAGCGCCGTCATCGAGGTGGCCGAGGGCGTCCACGCGTACGTGCAGCCCGAGGGCGGCTGGTGCCTGAACAACGCCGGCATCCTCACCGACGGCGGCCACAGCGCGCTCGTCGACACCGCCGCCACCGAGAGCCGGGCCCGGCAGCTGCGCCGGGCCGCGCTGCGCCTGGCCCCGCGGCCGCCGCGCGCCGTGGTCAACACGCACTTCCACGGCGACCACACCTACGGCAACTTCGTCTTCCCCGAGGCCCTGACCATCGGCCACGAGCGGACCCGGGCCATGGTCCAGGCGGCAGGGCTGCACATGGCCGGGCTGTGGCCGGACGTCTGCTGGGGCGACATCGAGATCACCCCGCCCGAACTGACCTTCCGGGACCGCACGACGCTCCACGTGGGCGGTATCCGGGCCGAGCTCGTGCACATCGGCCCGGCGGCCCACACCACCGACGACACGATCGTCTGGCTGCCCGACCAGCGCGTGCTGTTCACCGGCGACCTCGTGATGAACGGGGTCACGCCGTTCTGCGTCATGGGCTCCGTGGCGGGCTCGCTGCGCGCGCTGGACCGGCTGCGCGCACTGGGCGCCACCACGGTCGTCCCCGGCCACGGCCCGGTCGGCGGTCCGGAGCTCCTCGACGCCAGCGAGGCCTACCTGCGCTGGATCCAGCGCCTGGCCCAGGAGGGCGCCGCGGCCGGCGCGACCCCGCTCGAGCTGGCCCGCGCCACCGACCTCGGCCCCTACGCCGACCTGCTGGACACCGAGCGCCTGCTGCCCAACCTCCACCGCGGATACGCCGAGGAACAAGGCCTGCCCGAGGGATCGCCGCTGGACGTCGGAGCCCTCTTCCAGGAAATGACCGCGTACCACGGCCGCCCCTCGGAGTGCCTCGCCTGAGCCGACGCGAAGACCCCCTGCCGCAGAAGCAGCTGGCAGGGGGTCTTCGCGTACGGGTCCTCGTGCACCGGTCTTCGCGTACGGACGCCCGTGAGGGTCAGACGAGCTGCCCGCCCGGCACCGGCACGGCGGCCAGCAGGTTGAAACGCCGGATCAGCTCCTCCTGCTCCCGGCTGAGCGACTCGATCCGGTCGCCGAGCCGGGCGATCTCACGGCCGAGTTCGAGCAGTGCCGCATGAGGGTCCGGCGAGGCGGCCGGGGCGAGCGGGGCCAGCGGGACAGACGGGGCCAGCAGGACAGACGGGGCCAGCAGGACAGACGGGGCCGGCGGGACGGGCAGTGCGGGCCGGGGGACCGCGAGGGACGGCGCGTGGTGCAGGATCGCCTCCATCCGCTCGCGCAGGGCCGGGCCGGGCTCGACGCCGAGCTCGTCCGCCAGCCGCCGGCGGGCCCGCTCGTAGACGCCCAGCGCCTCCGTCTGCCGGCCGCACCGGTACAGGGCCAGCATCTGGAGGTCGTAGAGCCGCTCGCGCATGGGGTGGCTGGCCGTCAGCCGCTCCAGGTCCCGGGTGATCTCGGCGTGCCGCCCGCTGCGCAGATTCGCGTCGTGCAGCGTTTCCAGCGTGGTCAGCCGAAGCTCCTCCAGCCGGTCCGCCTCCACCGTGCAGATGGGTCCCTGCGTACTGCCCTCGAGCGCCGGGCCGCGCCACAGGGCGAGGGCCCCGCGCAGCAGTTCGGCCGCGTGCACGGGGTCGGAGCCGAGCGCCGACCGGCCCTCGGCGGACAGCCGGTGGAAGCGCTGGGCGTCGGTGGTGGCCCGGCCCGGCCGCAGCAGGTAGCCCATCGAGCGGGTGGCGATCCACTCGTGGCCGCCCGTGTCCGGGGCCCCGCCCTGCAGCAGCCGGCGCAGCCGGGCCACATGGGCCTGCAGCGCGTTGGCCGCGCTCACGGGCGGCCGGTCGCCCCACAGCTCGTGGATGAGCCGCTCCGCGGACAGCACGATGCCTGCCCGGACCACCAGGGCGCCGAGCAGTGCCCGCTGCTTGGCGCCGGAGGGCACGATGTGCGCGCCCGTACGCCGGTCGAACACCTCCACCGGGCCCAGGATGCGGAAGTCCACCCCGGTGTCGCCGTCCGTGCTTCGGGCGCGGCGTGCGCCGAATGCGTCGTGTGCGCCGAAATCCATGGTGTCTCCTCCCGGCGATCCGGTGGGACCTGGGGAAAGGCACGAAGACCGGCGGGCGAAAGAACAATGTGCCGGTTTTAATCCCCTGAGCGGAATCTACCACCTTGTATTCAGCCTGCAACCATGTGGGACGGAGGGTCGCTCGACCCTTGCTCAAGAATTCGGGGACACCGCCCTAGACCCCGCTACCGTGCCGGAGTCGAAGGCTGAAAATCGATGGGAACTCGACGAAATGCGGAGGAAACCGTGAAGATTCAGGTTCTGGGTCCGTTGAGTGCCGAAGTCAACGGGGGCTCGATTGTTCCGACGGCCGGCAAGCCGCGCCAGATACTGGCGTTGCTCGCGCTCTACCCGGGGCGGGTGATGCCCGTACCGACCCTGATGGAGGAAGTCTGGGGCACCGACCTGCCGCAGAGCGCGCTCACCACCTTGCAGACCTACATACTGCAGTTGCGCAGAAGGCTCGGTACGGCCATGGGACCGGGCGACCCGGGAGGGGCCAAGGAGGTCCTGGCCACGCGGCACGGCGGCTATCTGCTCCAGATCCCCCCGGAGAGCGTGGACGTCCACGAATACGACCGGCTCGTCGCCGGCGGGCAGAGCGCGTTCGAGGACGGCGACGACGAACGGGCGGCCTCCAAGCTGGCCCAGGCGCTCGCGCTCTGGCAGGGCCCGGCGCTCGTCGACGTGCGCGTGGGACCGATCCTTGAGATCGAGACCATGCGGCTGGAGGAGAGCCGGCTGGTGACCGTCGAACGGCGCATCGACGTGGACCTGCGCCTGGGGCGGCACACCGAGGTCCTCGCCGAGCTCACCGAACTGATCGCCCGGCACCCGCAGCACGAGGGGCTGCACTCGCAGGCGATGGTGGCGCTGTACCGCAGCGGCCGCCAGGCCACCGCGCTCGACGTCTACCGACGGCTGCGGATGCGCCTCATCGAGGACCTCGGTGTCGAACCCTCGCCGCAGCTCCAGCGCCTCCACCAGGCGATGCTGACGGTCGATCCGGCACTGGACGTGGTGGCGGGCCCGCGACGGGGCTCTACGTTCGATCTCTACGCGGCCTGAGATGCCGTGCGACCTCGCGGACCGTGGCCGTTGGCCACGGTCCGCGGCGGCATGACCGGGATCCCGGGCGCGCTCGAGCGCTCCTCGAGCGGGGGTGGTCAGGGTGGGGTGGTTACGAAGGGCGAGGAAGGACAGGGCATGGCACGGGAACAGGGCGTGCGGCTGGTGTGCTTCGCGCATGCCGGAGCCGGTACCTCGGCCTTCCACCGCTGGAATGAACTGCTGGGCCCGGGAGTCACCCCTGATCCCCACCTGCTGCCAGGCCGTGACGGACGGCGCCGTGAGGCCCGCCTGACCACCCGCGAGGCACTGCTGGAGGACCTGGCCGGGCTGATCGGCGAGCAGCCGGACACCCCGTACGTCCTGTACGGGCACAGTCTCGGCGCGCTGGTCGCCTACACGCTCACCTGCGCGCTGCACGCGAAGGGACTGCCGCTGCCCGCGCTGCTGGCCGTCGGCGGCTGCCCGCCGCCCGACGCACCCGGAGGGCTGGCCTCCGTGGCAGACGCCCCCGACGGCGAACTCCTGCGCATCCTGGAGAGTTTCGACGCGGTGCCGCCCGGCACAGACCCCAGCGTGTTCCACCGCTTCGTCTTCCCCGTGCTGCGCGACGACCTGCGCCTGGCCGCCGGGCTGCGGGCCGCCGCCCTGGATCCGTCCACCGGCGGGCCGGTGCCCGTACCCCTGCTGGCCGTCTCCGGCAGCGAGGACCCGGTCGGGCCCGCCGCCCTGCTCGAGGGCTGGCGCGACTGGACCACCGAGCGGTTCGCATCGCGCACCGTGCCCGGCGGACACTTCTTCGTACGCGGCGGCGAACTGCCGCAGCTGCTCGGGCGGGCCTGCCGGATCGTGGGGCGGGCCGGCCGGTGAGGCGGGTCGTCATCACCGGCATCGGGGTGGTCGCCCCGGGCGGTGGCGGCACGAAGGGCTTCTGGTCGCTGCTGACGTCCGGGCGCTCCGCCACCCGCGCCGTCACCTCTTTCGACGCCCGGCCGATGCGCTCGCGCGTCGCAGCCGAAATCGACTTCGACCCCCGCGAGCACGGGCTGAGCGACCGGCACGGCGCCGAACTCGCCCGCGTCGCACAGCTGGCACTGGCCGGAGCCCGCGAGGCGCTCGCCGACAGCGGGGCCGCGCCGTTCCTGGACCCGGTGCGCACGGGGGTCGCCCTCGGCACCGCGCTCGGCTGCGCCGCCGAACTCAGCCTGGAGTACGCCGTGGCCAGCCATGTCGGCGCCCGCTGGCTCGTCGATCCCACCCGGGCCGTGCCCCAGCTCTACGACTACTTCGTGCCGGCCTCACTGGCCGCCGAGGTCGCCCGGGACGCAGGTGCGCAAGGGCCCGTGTCACTCCTCGCCGGCGGCTGCACGGCCGGCCTCGACTCCCTCGGCCACGGTGCCGACCTGATCCGGGAGGGCAGCGCCGACGTCGTGCTCGCCGGGGCCGCCGAGGCTCCGATCTCCCCGGTCACCATGGCCTGCTGCGACAGCATCCGGATCACCTCGCGGCGCAACGCCGAGCCAGCGAGCGCCGCGCGGCCCTTCGACCGGACCCGCGACGGGTTCGTCCTCGGCGAGGGCGCGGGCGTCCTGGTCCTGGAGGAGCGCGAGCGGGCCCGCCGCCGCGGGGCACAGATCTACGCCGAGATCGCGGGGTACGCGAGCCGGTCCGGTGCCGCGCACATGACCGGGCTGAGCGCCGACGGGGCGGAGCTGGCCGAGGCCATCGGCGCCGCGCTCGAGGAGGCCCGGATGGCCCCGTCCGAAGTCGAAAGCGTCAGCGCGCACGGCTCGGGCACCCGGCAGAGCGACCGGCACGAGACCGCCGCCATCAAGCGGGCGCTCGGCCGGCACGCCTATCACGTACCTGTCAGCGCGATCAGCTCGATGACCGGATACCCCCTCGGCGCGATCGGAGCGTTCCAGGCCGCCGCCGGGGCCCTGACGATCGAGCACGCGACGGTTCCGCCGACCGCGCACCTGCGGGTGCCGGACCCGGAGTGCGACCTCGACTACGTCCCCGGCACCGCCCGGGAGCAGCACATGAGTTCGGTGCTCGCCCTCGGCAGCGGCTTCGGCGGGTTCCAGAGCGCGCTGGTGCTCACCCGGCCGGAGCCCGCCTGACCGGTCCGGACCGGTCAGGCGGGCTCCGGCCGGTCAGACCGTGCCGCAGACCGGTCCTGCCGGTGCGCGGCCCGCCTTTCGGGCGGGCGTCCGACCGCCGCGACGCCGGCGGCGCACCGGCCGCCGGGCGCCGGGGTGTCGGGACGCCGGGGTGTCGACCGGCCGTGCGGGCCGTCAGCGGAAGCGGGCCCGCGGACGGCTGGAAGGCGGCCAGGCCGACCACCGGCACGCTCGCACGGTGCCTGCCGGGCGGCCTCCGCGACCTTGGCGAACAGCTCCTGCGGCAGCGGGAACGACAGCTACCGCCCCGTGCCTGGGGTGCGCTCGGCGCCGCCCGGCGCGGTCAGGTCCCGGGGCAGCAAGGCTGGCTCCGCGCCGTTGAGCCGGAGCAGCCAGTACTCGGTGCTCTCGTCCCCGTAGCCCTCCGCCGCGCAGGATCTCGTGCCGCTCCCCGACCGCCTGCCACGCCCCCGCCAGGGCCGGTACGTCCAGGGGTCCGGTCAGCCGCAGTGCCCCCAGCACCACCGGCGGGCGGGCCTCCTGGCCCGGTACCGCAGGCGGGCAGCAAACACCGGCCGGTTTTCTCGAGCGCCCGTCCAACCCCAGTGTGGCGCCCGTGCATTCGGCCACCGCCCGTGCAGCATCCCGGCCGGTCCTGTGGCGGGGCTTGAGCACCCTTCGAACTTCCTTCAAGTGGCGGTGCGCAGGGTGATAGGCGACCACAGCCGCCGACGCCGTAGTGCGCAGGAGCCGCTTCCGCCCCACGCCCACACCGCCCGACCGCCAGCCCCCGCCCGACCAGTGAGGACAGAGCCGTGCCGCGTTTCACGTATCCAGAACTCCCGCTGGACGCCCTGCTGCGCCGCGCCGCCGTCCGTGACCCGGGCGGCTGCGCCGTCCGCACGGCCTCCGGCTCGGTCACCTTCGCCGAACTCGACGACAGGGCCGACCGGTACGCGACCTACCTGGAGCACCGGCTCGGCCGCCGGGGCGCCCGCGTCGGCGTCGCCAACGTGCTGGACGCGGAGTTCGCCGCCGTCTACTACGGCACCGTCCGCAGCGGCAATACGGTCGTCCTGGTCAACCCGCTGATCAAGGAGGCGGGTCTGGTCCATGTCTGCGCCACGGCCCGGGTCGAGGTGGCCCTGGTGCCCGGGGAGACGGCCGAACTGCTCGTCAAGGCGCAGGAGCGGTTGCCGGACCTCGCCGAGATCGTCGTGACGGACGCGCCCGACGGGGTGGTTCCGGCGGACACCGTGCCGCTGGCCGTCGCCCTGGACCGGGTGCCCGCGACCGCGCAGGGACCCGCCGGACTGGGCAGCGGCACCACCGACCTGGACGCCGACGCCTGCATCCAGTTCACGACGGGCACGACCGGCCTGCCCCGCGGGGTCCGGCTCAGCCACCGCAACCTGGTGGCCAACGCCGCCCAGATCGCCCACGCGCACGGCCTCGGCAGCGACAGCGTGACCCTGAACCACCTGCCGCTATACCACACCATGCACCTCAACTCGGCCGTGTACTCGGGCGCGCACCAGGTGCTGTGCGCTGACCCGGACCCCCTGGCCGCACTGCGCCTGGCCGCCGGCAGCGGGGCCACGCACTTCTACGGGCTGCCGGCCCGGCTGCACCGGCTCGCGGCCGCCGTACGCCCCGACGGGGAGCAGGGCGACGGCCGGCCCGTACCGCCAACCGGGCTGCGGCTCACGGCCGTCCTCTCGGGCGGCACCGCGCTGTCCCCCGCCGCCACCCGGCAGCTGCAGGACTGGCTCGGCGTCCCCGTCGTCCAGGGCTACGGGATGGCCGAACTCTCCCCGCTGGCCCACAGCCAGGACCCCCGGCACCCGCTGACCGGCTCGGTCGGCGGCCCCGTACCGGGCACCGAGTGCCGGGTCGTCGACCTCGCCTCCCGGGTTCCGGTCGACGTGTACAGCACCGGTGAGGTCCAGATCCGTGGGCCGCAGGTGATGACCGGATACCTCGGCGACGACGGCCCGGGACCGGTGGACGCCGGGGGCTGGTTCTCCACCGGGGACATCGGCTACCTCAACCCGGACGGGATCCTGTTCCTGGTGGACCGGCTCGGCGACGTCTTCAAGTACGACAACGAACTCGTCTCCCCGACCGCCGTCGAGCGGATCATCGCCGACGACCCCCGCGTCGCCGAATGCGTCGTCGTGGGCTGGCCCGACCCCGTCCACGGGGCCCGGGTGTGGGCCGGGATCGTGCTGTGCGAGCCGACCGCCCCGGGGCTGCTCGACGTACTCGACTCGATCGTGGTGCAGGCCAACGATCGGCTCGCGCCATTCGAGCAGATCCGCCGGGTCGAGGTCATCGACGCCGTGCCCCGTACCCCTGTCGGCAAGCCGGAGCGCCGCGGCCTGCGCCGCAGCATCCACGAGCGCGCCGCCGCCGAAGCCGCCGCCTGACCGGCAGCCCTCCCGTACCACCCCACCCGCAACCCGAGGAGCGAGCACCGTGGTGACCTTTGCCGACAAGCCGACCCGACACGGCGACACCCACGAGGCCCGTGTGCTGGTCGTCGGCGCCGGGCCGGTGGGCCTGACGGCCGCCCACGAACTGGCCCGCCGGGGCCTGCGGGTGCGGCTGATCGACGGAGCCGAGGGACCCGCGCGCACCAGCCGTGCGGTGGCGGTGCACCCGCGCACCCTGGAGACCTTCGATCAGATGGGCGTCGTGGACCCGGTGATCGAGGCCGGACGCCGCAACGCCGCGTTCACGATGTTCGCGCGCGGGCGCAAGCTGGTCCGGTTGGAGGCCGACTACGCCTCCATGCCCACCCGTTACCCGTACACGGTGATCATCGAGCAGACCCGCACCGAGGAGGTGCTGCGCGAGGCCGTGGCCCGGCTCGGCGTCCGCATCGAATGGGGGGTCCGGCTCACGGACCTCGAACAGGACCGCACCGGGGTACGGGCCCGGCTGGAGCGGGCTGACGGGACCCGCGAGGAGTACGAGGTCCCCTGGCTGGTCGGCTGCGACGGCGGCCACAGCACGGTCCGCAAGCAGCTGGGGCTGCCGCTGATCGGCGAGTCCAGCGAAACCTGGGAGCTCGCCGACGCACACCTGACCACCGGCGTCGTGCAGGACAGCATCTACTGGGTGCACACGGGCCGGCAGGCGCTGATGATGGTGCCGTACAGCGCCGAGGGGTACTGGCGCCTGCTGGACACCGCGCCCGGCGGCGCCGATGGGGGCAGCCCCGCGAGCCGATTCGGCGCCAAGCTGAGCGCCGGGCTCGGGCAGCCCGTGAGTGTGGGCGAGCCGCAGTGGTCCTCCGTCTTCACCTTCCAGCAGCGCATGGTGCCGCGGATGCACGACGGCCGCTGCTTCGTGGCCGGCGACGCCGCACACGTGCACAGCCCCGCCTCCGGCCAGGGCATGAACACCGGTGTGCAGGAGGCGTACAACCTGGCGTGGAAGCTCGCCCAGGTCGCGCACGGCCGGGCCGGGCGTGAACTGCTCTCCACGTACGGCGAGGAGCGCGTGCCGGTCGGCAAGGCGCTGCTCGACAGCACCCGCAAGGCCACCTTCCTGGTCCAGTTCAAGAACGCCATGGCCGGGCTGATGCTGCCGGTCGTCTTCAGCGTCGTACGCAACGTCCCGCCGCTGCGCCGGGCCATCCAGCGCAAGGTGCTCGGCGGCATCTCCGGGCTGCGCCTGGCCTACCCGGAGAGCTCGCTGACCACCCCGGACCTCGGCGCGGTGACCCCGGCGGGCGGCCGTGCCGCCGCCGCTGCCGCCCGCTTCCCCGGCGACCCGGGCACCGACGCGCTCCGGGCGGAGCTGCGCGACACCCGCTGGTCGCTGCTGTACGCCGCGGGCGGTCCCGGCGCGGCCCGTACGACGGCCGCCGGTGCCGCCGCCGAGCACGCCCCCTGGCTGTCGGTGCGCACGGTCGGCGCCGGGCCCGGCGAGGGCCCCGGACCGCTGGCCGACCCGAACGGGCGGCTGCGCCAGGCGCTGGGCCTGGTGCCCGGCAGCTGGGTGCTGATCCGTCCCGACGGCTACTACGCCGCCAGCGGTGCCTCGCTGACCGGCGAGGCGCTGCGGCGGGCCCTGTCCCCGCTGGGGCTGAAGGCCGCCCCTGCCGTGCGCGACGCGGTGCCGACCCCGCAGCCGGCGGCTGCCGGGGTGCGCTGAGCCGGCCCGGGCGGCCTGGGTGCCCGGAGCGGCACAGGGGCCTGGGTGCGCGGGTGTCGCGGGTGCCGCGGTCAGACGCCGACGAGTGCGGCCAGCCGCGCGGACACCGTGCGCAGGACCGCGTCCTGGTGGTCGCTCAGGTAGAAGTGCCCGCCGGTGAAGACCTGCGAGTGGAAGGTGCCCGTGGTGTGGCCCTCCCAGGCCAGCGCCTCGTCGACGGTGACCTTGGGGTCGCTGTCGCCGGTGAACGCCGTGACCGGGCAGCCGACGCTCGCGCCCGGCTGGTAGACGTGCGTCTCCACCGCCCGGTAGTCCCCGCGGATCGTCGGCAGCAGCATCGACCGCATCTCCGGGTCGTCGAGCAGCTCGCTGCCCGCCGCGTTGTGGGACTTGATCTCGGCGACCAGCTCGGCGTCACCCGCCAGGTGCAAGCGCTCGCTGCGGCTGGTCGACGGGGCCCGGCGACCCGAGATGAACAGTTCGACGGGCCCGTTGCCCTGCGCCTCCAGGCGCCGGGTGACCTCGAATCCGGTCACGGCGCCCATGCTGTGCCCGAAGATCGCCAGGGGCTTGTCCCGGTATGCCGCCAGCCCCTCGGTGATCAGGTCGGCCAGCGTCGGTATGTCGGCGATCAGCGGCTCCGTGCGCCGGTCCTGACGGCCGGGATACTGCACGGCCAGCACCTCCACCGCGGGCGCCAGGGCCTTGGCGAGGGGGAAGTAGAAGCTGGCGGAGCCGCCGGCGTGCGGCAGGCAGAGCAGGCGCACCGCCGCGTCGGGGGCCGGACTGAAAACCCGGAACCACTCCGGGTCGCCGCTGTTCCCGTTCATGAATTCTCCGCTCGCTGCTGGTGATGAACCGGCTCCCAGGGTGCCGGGCGGGGCGGCTCGGCGAAACCCGGGACCGGGGGCGGCGGGCGCCGCCTCGAAGGGACTTCGACCGGGTCTCCGCCCAGCCTCCGGCAGACCGGAAGAGCCTGTGGACCGCGGACACCGCCGTACCCCGCCGGCCGCGCGATCCGGCCGTCCCCCCGCCCGGGTCACGCGGTCGCAGGAATGGGGCCGGCGCACCGCATCAGGACCGGGGCCGTCGCCCGTCCCCACGGGACAGCGACGGCCCCGCGTCGCTCCCGGGTCCCGGAAGCGCGCTCCTCGAGAAGGCCTGGAGGGATCGAGAAGTGTTCAAGCGGTTCTCCGGCGGATCCCGGCAGTCTCGAGAGCAAGGGCAAGAGAGGTAGGGCCGATGACGGGTGAGCGAGTGCATCGCAGTACGTACGCGGTGGACGTGGCGGCTCCGGCAGGCGTGGTCTACGGACTGATCGCGGACACCACTCAGTGGCCGCTGTTCGTACCGCCGAGCATCCACGTCGAACGGCTGGACTTCGACGGGATCCGGGACCGGTTCCAGATGTGGGTCACCGCCAACGGGACGGTCAAGTCCTGGCTGTCGCAGCGCACCCTGGACGCCCGGGCCCGCCGCATCGACTTCCACCAGGAGGTCCCGGCCGGTCCGGCCGCCTCCCTGGGGGGTCGCTGGACGGTGGAGGCGCTGGGCGCCGACAGCTCCCGGCTGACCCTGGACCACGAGTTCACCGTGGCCGGGGACCGGCCCGAGGACGTTCAGTGGGTGGAGCGTGCCACTGACACCAACAGCCGCGCCGAGCTGGCTCGGCTGAAGGAGAGCGCCGAGCGCTGGACCCGGCTGGACGCCCTGCTGCTGTCCTTCGAGGAGTCCGTACGGGTGAAGGGCCCGGCCGAGCTCGTCTACGACTTCCTGTACGGCATCGCCGACTGGCCCGGACGCGTCCCGCACGTCCTGCGCGCCGACGTCGCCGAGGAACAGACCGGCGTCCAGGTCGTCCGCATGGACACGGTGTCCGGCACCGGCCCGGCGCAGACCACGGAAGCGGTCCGCATCTGCTTCCCGCACGCCTTGCGGATCGTCCACAAGCAGACCGCTGCGCCGGTCCTGCTGGAGGCGCACACCGGGGAATGGTCGGTGATCCCCGACGAGACGGGCGTCACGGCCGTCGCCCAGCACAACGTGCTGCTGCGCGAGGAGGCCATCGAGCCGGTCCTCGGCCGGGGCACCGGCATCGCCGAGGCCCGTACATACGTACGGGAACTGCTCGGCGCGCAGAGCAGCACCGTCCTCAACCTTGCCAAGCGGCGTGCGGAATCCGCCATTCGAACCCTCTGAACCGGGAGTTGATCAACACCGTGATGACCACCTCCCTGCCCGCCCCGGACACCTCCGCGGCCACGCCCGCCACCGCCGCCGCCTCCCACGAGGCGGCGGCGCTGCGCCGCGCGGCCCGGCTGGAGGCGCTCCTCGGCGACCCGCAGAGCCCCGCCAACCCGCACGGGATCGCAGCGCTGTGCGCCGCGGACTCCCGCGGCGAACCGCCGGCCGAGACCGAGCAGCTGCTGACCGGGACCGGGCTCGCCGCCGAGTTCGTCCCCGCCGAGTTCGGCGGCCGCCTCACCCGCGCCGACCTGCTGGCGAAGGTGCTGCGCCCGGTCTTCCGCCGCGACCTGGCCCTCGGCTTCGGCTTCGGCATCACCTCGCTCTTCGCGAGTGCCGCCGTCTGGGCCGCGGGCAGTGCGCGCCAGCGCGAGCGGACCGCGCAGCTGATGCTCGGCGGCGGCCGGGCCTCGATCGTCCACCACGAGGTCGCCCACGCCAATGCCATCCTGCGCGACGAACTCGTCGCCACCCCGCGCGAGGGCGGCGGCTACACGCTCGACGGCCGCAAGGACGTGATCATGAACGCGGCGCGGGCGGACGCGTACGTCGTCTACGCCCGCACCGCGCCCGAGCGCGGTCCGCGCAGCCACTCCGTCCTGCTCCTGGACCCCGCGGCGCTGGACGCCGAAAGCGTCCGCAAACTGCCCAGGATCCCCACCCCCGGCATGCGCGGAGGACTCTTCTCCGGCCTCGAGTTCACCCACTGCCCGGTCCCGGACGACGCACTCGTCGGACGCCCCGGCGAAGGCGTGACCCTGGCGCTGCGCACCTTCCAGGTCAACCGCTGCCTCATCCCGGGCGTCGCCGTCGCGGCGGCCGACACCGTGCTGCGCTCGGCCGTGCACGCCGCCTCCACCGGGCGCACCGGACCGGTGGCCCGGCGCTGGCACAAGCCGCTCGCCGGGGTCTTCGCCGACGTCCTGGCCTGCGACGCCATGGCCACCGTCGCGCTGCGCGCGCTCAGCCTGCTGCCCGAGCGCGCCCACATCCTGGCCGCGGCGGTCAAGTACGTGGTCCCGGACCTGCTGCGCGAGGACTTGGAGGAGCTCTCCACCGTCCTCGGCGCCCACGGCTACGAACACGGCAGCCCGCGGTACGGATCCCTCGACAAGCTCGTGCGCGACCTGCCGGTCGCAGGCCTCGGCCACACCGGCAACGCCACCTGCCACGCCGTGATCGTCCCCCAGCTGCGCAGCCTCGCCGAGCGCTCCTGGTTCCTGAGCGAGGAGCCGCCGCCCGAGCTGTTCCGCAGCGGGGCGACCCTGCCCGTGCTCGACTACCGGCTGCTGGGCATCGCCAGCGGAGGGGACTTCCTGTCCGCCTCGCTCATCGGCGCGGCCGGGCGCCTGGCCGGCAGTCGCGGAGTCGGCGGCCAGATGGCCCTGCTCAGCGACCTCGCCGAGGGCTTCGTCAACGAGCTGCGGGCACTGCGCGCCCAGTGCGCGGCGCTGCCCGCCGACCGGGCCGCGCTCATGGACCCCGCCGTCGTGATCCTCAGCGACCGGTACTCCCTGATCCAGGCCGCAGCCGCCGTGCTCGGCATCTGGGAGGGACAGGACGGCGCCGACGCCTTCCTCGCCGACCCGGCCTGGGCGATCCTCGCGCTGTCCCGGCTCGCCGGACGGCTCGGCATCACCGTGCCCGATCTGCCCGACAGTGTGCGCCAGCAGGTGCTGGACGAACTCGTCCGCCGGTACCGGGCGGGCCGCAGCTGCGACCTCGACGGCAGCGAGCTCGCCTGATGACCACCGAAACCGCCTCCCCGGTGCTGACCGTACGCGCCCAGAGAGGGGCCCCTTCCATGCCGGACCAGTCCGCACCGGGCGAGCGGACCATCGCGCCGCCCATCCACGTCTCCGGCCCCCGCGGGCCCTGGGAGGAGGTGTACACGAACCTCGAACGCGACGGCAGCGCCGTCGTGTTCGCAACCTGGGGCGAATGGCTGACCGCGGCCGTCTCGGACGCGGAGCTGCGCCCCCTGCTCGGCCGGGACTGGCAGCGCTACCGGCGTACGCAGGACGCGGCGATGCGCTACCGCTTCGTCGCCTCCCGGATGGTGCTGAAGTACACGGCCGCCGCGGCCTTGAGGACGGAACCGGTCGCGCTCGACCTCGCGTACAAAATCGGTGGAAGGCCGTACATCCGCGGATTCGACCAGATCGACGTCAGCCTCAGCCACACCGACGACCTGATCGTGGTCGGTGTCAGCCGCACCGGACGGATCGGCGTCGACACGGAAGCCGCCGGCCGCAAGATGTCCTTCGAGCTCTTCCACGAGCAGATGTGCACCCCCACCGAACACGCCGAACTCACGCGGATGGCGGGGGACCGCCAGGGCTCCGAACTGCTGCGGCTGTGGACCCTGAAGGAGGCCTACACCAAGGCGCTCGGGCAGGGACTGCGGCTCGGCTTCACCGCTTTCGGCTTCGGCCTGGAGAGCGGCGGGCTGCTCGCACCCGACGGCTCCCCGGCCTCCCGGGGCGAATGGGCCTTCGCGACGTACCCGGTGCTCGGCGGCAGCTATCTCGTGAGCACGGCCTGCCACGACACCGGCCTTGACACCGCCCGCGACACCGCCGTCCACACCATGCTCGACGAGGGTTTCATGGGGGCGGTCGAGGAAGGCCTGGCGGGCGTATGAACGGGATGAGCAGCCCGTGTCAGCGTCGTGTCAGCGCCACGTGGCCGCTGCCCGCATACTCGTGCACCTTTCCATGCCCGCACGCAGCCGCCCGAGGAGGGAGCAGATGGCCCTGACCATGACGGTGATCGTCGCTCCCGGCCCGCCGCCCGCGCTCGACCTGTACGGCCCTCTCACCCCCCGGGCCCTGGAGGAGGCGCTCGCCGCGCTGCCGCCGTGCGCCCCGACGCTGCGGCGGCACACCGAGACCCACCACACCCTGCAGCTTCCGCCGCCGCCGTATCCCGCCGGCTCCCTCGCGGACCTGCTGGCAGGGCACCCGCTCGGGGGCGCTGCGTACGGGGCACCCGCCGGCCCGCTCGACGAAGCCGGCGCCACCGCGCCCGAACCCGTGCAGGCCGCGGCCGGCCGAGCCCTTGCGGCGCCGGTGCAGGGCCCGGTCTTCGACCCCCGACGCGCCCCCGAACGTCCCGAACGGCAGCCGCACGGGCAGACGTCCGGACCGGGCGGATCCGTGGCCGAGGCGTCCGCGGTCCCCGTCCCCGCCGCCCCGCTCCAGCGGGACGTCCTGCTCGACGCGCTGGCGCGCCCCGGCACCGGGCTGCACGTCGGCCAGCTGCACTGGCGGTGGCAAGGGCCCCTGGACACCGAGCGGTTCACCGCGGCCTGGCAGTCCCTCGCCGACCGCGAGGCGGTGCTGCGCGCCGCCCTCGCCCGGCCCGTGCGGGACGCCGGCCCGCAGATCGTCGTACATCCGCATGCCGTCCCGGAGGTCCGGCGCCACGAACACGGCTCCACCGACTGGTACGCCCTGCTGGCCACCGAGCGCGCCCGCCCCTTCGACCTGCGCCACCCCGGGCCGCTGCGCATCGCCCTGCTGGACGGACCGCAGGCCACGGACGGCGCCGACCCCTCCACCCGGGTCCTGATCACCTATCACCAGGCGCTGCTGGACCGACGCAGCATCCGCATCCTGCTCGCCGCGTTCTACCGCGCCTACCTCGCCGACGGCCGGGTGCCCGGAGGGCAGCGCCGGCCCGACGTACGCGACCACCTGCACTGGCTGTCCGACCAGGACCTGGGGGCCGCCCGCGCGTTCTGGTCGCAGGCCGCGCCGCCGCCCGATGCCGCGACGCTTCCCGCCCGGCCGGCGGCCCGGACCACCGGCCAGCTGGGCCACGGCCGGACCCGGCAGGTCCTCACCGCCTTCGAGGCCGTCCGACTGCGGGACTGGGCCGCCCTGTGGGGTGCCACCGAGAGCACCGCACTGCACGCCGCCTGGGCGCTCCAGCTCTACCGGCCGGCCGCCGACCTCGACGCGACACCGCGCTCCGTCGCCTTCGCCGTCACCGTCTCGGGGCGCGGCATCCTCCTCGAAGGCGTGGAAGGGCTGCCGGCCCCGCTGCGCAACCCGCTGCCCGTGCACCTCGTCGTCGACCCGGCCGTCACCGTGCCCCGGCTGCTGGCCGAGCTGACCGGTCAGGCACTGGACGCCGCGGCCTACGAGTGGGTCTCGGCCGGGCAGATCCAGGCCTGGGCGGATGCCCCGTCCGCCGGGCGGGTCACTGAAACCCTCATCGTCTTCGAGCCTCCGGTCGACGCGGGCGGGATTCGGCCCGGTTCCCCCGTCCACCGCGAAGCCGCGCAGCGCGAGGAGCTCGCCGCCGGGGGCGTCCGGGTGGACCCGCCCGAGGCCGTCGGCCCGCTCACCGGCGTGCCCTTCACCCTCACCGCCCACCACGAGGCGGACGGCTCCCTGGTGCTGACTGCCGTACACGACCGCACCCGGCTCTCCGACGACGCGGCCGCGCTGATCCTTTCCCAGACCGCCGGGCTGCTGCGCGAACTCCCCTTCCTCGCCGACGCGTCCACCACCGTCGCGGAGGCACTCGGCCTGCTCTCCGGAGCCCGGGTGCCGCCGGTGACCATCCGGCCGTCCGGCACCCTGCGCATGCTGCGCGAGGGCGCCCACCCGGGAGCCGGCACGATCTGCCTGGTCCCGCCGTCCGGTGCGCCGAAGGACTGCTATGACCGGGTCGCCGGCCTGCACCCCGGGCCGGAGGCACTGGCCACCCTGTCCGCGCCCGCCGACGCCGCCGACTTCCTGACCGCCCTGCGCCCCGTGCTCGCGACCGGGGAGCCCCTCGTACTGGGCGGCTTCTCGGGGGCGGGTGCCCTCGCCTGCGAGATTGCCGAGCGGATCGCCGCACACGGCTGGTACCCGCCCCTCGTCGCGGTCGCCGGATCCCCCGACGGCCGCCCGGACTCCGCCGACTCCCTCACCCGGGCGCTCACCTCCGCGACCGCAAGGCGCGGATGAGCCGCTGACCTGCGGATCCGTCCTGTTCGCCGTTCAGTGGCACACCTTCTGACGTCAGTGGCCTTCCACCGCCGCTCAGCCGTGCGCCCAGCGGCCCCTACCAACCTGGAGCACCATGTCACGCCGCCTGTTCACCTCGGAATCCGTCACCGAGGGTCACCCCGACAAGATCGCTGACCAGATCAGCGACACGATCCTCGACGCGCTGCTGCGTGAGGACCCGACCTCCCGCGTCGCCGTCGAGACCCTCATCACCACCGGTCTCGTCCACATCGCCGGTGAGGTGACGACGAAGGCCTACGCGCCGATCGCGCAGCTCGTCCGCGACAAGATCCTCGAGATCGGCTACGACTCCTCCGCCAAGGGCTTCGACGGAGCCTCGTGCGGTGTCTCCATCTCCATCGGCGCGCAGTCCCCGGACATCGCGCAGGGCGTCGACACCGCGTACGAGAAGCGGGTCGAAGGCGAGAAGGAGGACGAGCTCGACCAGCAGGGCGCCGGCGACCAGGGCCTCATGTTCGGCTACGCCTCCGACGAGACCCCCGAGCTCATGCCGCTCCCGATCCACATCGCGCACCGGCTCTCGCGCCGCCTGTCCGAGGTCCGCAAGAACGGGACCATCCCGTACCTGCGCCCCGACGGCAAGACCCAGGTCACCATCGAGTACGACGGCGACAAGGCCGTCCGCCTCGACACGGTCGTCGTCTCCTCGCAGCACGCCTCCGACATCGACCTCGAGGGCCTGCTCACCCCCGACATCCGCGAGCACGTCGTCGAGTACGTCCTGGCCCAGCTGGCCGAGGACGGCATCAAGCTCGACACCGGGGGCTACCGCCTCCTGGTCAACCCGACCGGCCGCTTCGAGATCGGCGGCCCGATGGGCGACGCCGGCCTGACCGGCCGCAAGATCATCATCGACACGTACGGCGGCATGGCCCGCCACGGCGGCGGCGCCTTCTCCGGCAAGGACCCGTCCAAGGTCGACCGCTCCGCCGCGTACGCGATGCGCTGGGTCGCCAAGAACGTGGTCGCCGCCGGCCTCGCCTCGCGCTGCGAGGTCCAGGTCGCGTACGCCATCGGCAAGGCCGAGCCCGTCGGGCTCTTCGTCGAGACCTTCGGCACCCACACCGTCGCCGCCGAGCTCATCGAGAGCGCCATCGCCGAGGTCTTCGACCTCCGCCCGGCCGCCATCATCCGCGACCTGGACCTGCTGCGCCCGATCTACGCCCAGACCGCCGCCTACGGCCACTTCGGCCGCGAGCTCCCGGACTTCACCTGGGAGCACACCGACCGCGCCGATCAGCTCAAGGCAGCGGTCGCTCGCTGACCCCACCTGAAGACCGCCACCCACGCCGCCCCCGCCGACAGCGGGACACCGGCCGCACTCCCGATCAGGAGACCACGTGCGTATCGCGGTGACTGGATCCATCGCAACGGATCACCTCATGGCCTTCCCGGGCCGGTTCGTCGACCAGCTGCTCCCCGACCAGCTGGAACACGTCTCGCTGTCCTTCCTCGTGGACTCCCTCGAGGTGCGGCGGGGCGGGGTGGCGGCGAACATCGCCTACGGGCTCGGCGGGCTGGGCCTCGCCCCGGTCCTCGCCGGGGCGGTGGGCGTGGACTTCCACGAGTACGAGGTCTGGCTCAAGGACCACGGGGTCGACACCAGTGGGGTGTACGTCTCCGGCACCTGCCAGACCGCCCGCTTCATGTGCATGACCGACCAGGACGCCAACCAGATCGCGTCCTTCTACGCCGGGGCCATGACGGAGGCGGTCGAGATCGACCTGCGGTCCCTCGCCGGCCCGGGTGACGCTCCCGTCGACCTGGTGCTGGTGTCGCCCAACGACCCCGCCGCGATGGTCCGCCACACCCGCCAGTGCCGGCAACTGGGCATCGAGTTCGCCGCCGACCCCTCCCAGCAGCTCGCCCGCCTCGACGGCGACGAGGTGCGGGAGCTGGTGACGGGTGCACGCTGGCTGTTCACCAACGCGTACGAGTCCGCGCTGCTGCGCGAGCGCACCGGCTGGGACGAGCAGGACATCCTCGACCGGGTCGGCACCTGGGTGACCACCCTGGGAGCCGACGGCGTCCGGATCCAGAGCAAGGGCGAGCCCGCGCTGACCGTGCCGGCCGTCCCCGGCGTCCGCACCGAGGACCCGACGGGCGTCGGCGACGCCTTCCGGTCCGGCTTCCTCGCCGCCGTCAGCTGGCAGCTCCCGCTGGAGACGGCCGCACAGCTGGGCTGCGCGATGGCGGCCCTGGTCCTCCAGACCGTGGGCCCGCAGGACTACGAGGCCGACGGCGCGGGGCTGCTGGAGACGGTCGCATCGGTGTACGGACCCGCATCGGCCCGGCTGCTGGGCCCGGCACTGAGGAAGCTGACGTGAGCCAGACCAGGGCCGATGCCCTCCGAGAGGCGCTCGCGACCCGCGTGGTCGTC
Source organism: Streptomyces sp. NBC_01296 (assembly GCF_035984415.1). Lineage (NCBI taxonomy): Bacteria > Bacillati > Actinomycetota > Actinomycetes > Kitasatosporales > Streptomycetaceae > Streptomyces > Streptomyces sp. NBC_01296. Next base: position 84,904 of record NZ_CP130721.1, read on the forward strand.
GCCGACGGAGCCATGGGAACGATGCTCCAGGCGCAGGACCCTTCGATGGAGGACTTCCAGCAGCTGGAGGGCTGCAACGAGGTCCTCAACGTCACCCGCCCCGACATCGTGCGCACGGTGCACGACGCGTACTTCGCGGTGGGCGTGGACTGCGTCGAGACCAACACCTTCGGTGCGAACTTCGCGGCACTCGCCGAGTACGACATCCCCGAACGCAATTTCGAGCTGTCGGAGTCCGGCGCCCGGATCGCCCGCGAGGTCGCCGACGAGTACACCGCGAAGAGCGGGCAGCAGCGCTGGGTCCTCGGCTCCATGGGCCCCGGCACCAAGCTGCCCACCCTCGGACACATCGACTACGCGACGATCCGCGACGCCTACCAGGTCAACGCCGAGGGCCTGATCTCCGGCGGGGCCGACGCCCTGCTCGTGGAGACCACCCAGGACCTCCTGCAGACCAAGTCCTCGATCATCGGCGCCCGGCGCGCGATGGAGGCGCTCGGCGTCTCCGTCCCGCTGATCTGCTCCGTGACCGTCGAGACCACCGGCACCATGCTGCTGGGCTCCGAGATCGGCGCCGCGCTCACCGCGCTGGAGCCGCTCGGCATCGACATGATCGGCCTGAACTGCGCCACCGGCCCCGCCGAGATGAGCGAGCACCTGCGCTACCTGGCGCGGCACTCGCGCATCCCGCTCTCCTGCATGCCGAACGCCGGCCTGCCCGTCCTCGGCAAGAACGGCGCCCACTACCCGCTGTCCGCCCCGGAGCTCGCCGACGCCCAGGAGACCTTCGTCCGCGAGTACGGGCTCTCCCTCGTCGGCGGCTGCTGCGGTACGACCCCGGAGCACCTGCGCCAGGTCGTCGAGCGGGTCCGCGCCCTGAGCCCGGCCGTCCGCGAGCCCCGGCCGGAGCCCGGCGCGTCCTCCCTCTACCAGACGGTCCCGTTCCGCCAGGACACCGCGTACATGGCGATCGGCGAGCGGACGAACGCGAACGGGTCGAAGAAGTTCCGCGAGGCCATGCTCGAGGCCCGCTGGGACGACTGCGTCGAGATGGCCCGCGACCAGATCCGCGAGGGCGCGCACATGCTCGACCTCTGCGTGGACTACGTGGGCCGCGACGGCGTCGCCGACATGAAGGAGCTCGCCGGCCGGTTCGCGACGGCCTCGACGCTGCCGATCGTCCTGGACTCCACCGAGGTTCCCGTTCTCCAGGCCGGCCTGGAGAAGCTCGGCGGCCGCGCCGTCATCAACTCCGTCAACTACGAGGACGGCGACGGCCCGGAGTCCCGTTTCGCCAAGGTCACCCGGCTGGCCCAGGAGCACGGCGCCGCGCTGATCGCGCTCACCATCGACGAGGAGGGCCAGGCCCGCACCGCCGAGCACAAGGTCGCCATCGCCGAACGGCTGATCGACGACCTGACCGGCAACTGGGGCATCAACGAGTCGGACATCCTCATCGACACCCTGACCTTCACGATCTGCACCGGTCAGGAGGAGTCCCGGGGCGACGGCACCGCCACGATCGAGGCGATCCGCGAGCTCAAGCGCCGCCACCCCGACGTCCAGACCACGCTCGGCCTGTCGAACATCTCCTTCGGCCTGAACCCGGCCGCCCGCGTGCTGCTGAACTCGGTCTTCCTCGACGAGTGCGTCAAGGCGGGCCTGGACTCGGCGATCGTCCACGCATCGAAGATCCTGCCCATCGCCCGGTTCGACGACGAGCAGGTCGGCACCGCCCTCGACCTGATCTACGACCGCCGCGCCGAGGGCTACGACCCGCTGCAGAAGCTGATGGCCCTCTTCGAGGGCGTCAACACCAAGTCGCTGAAGGCCGGCCGCGCAGAGGAGCTCATGGCGCTGCCCCTCGACGAGCGGCTCCAGCGCCGGATCATCGACGGTGAGAAGAACGGCCTGGAGGCCGACCTCGACGAGGCCCTGCAGACCCGTCCGGCCCTGGACATCGTCAACGACACCCTGCTGGAGGGCATGAAGGTCGTCGGTGAACTGTTCGGCTCCGGCCAGATGCAGCTGCCGTTCGTCCTGCAGTCCGCCGAGGTCATGAAGACGGCGGTCGCCTTCCTCGAACCGCACATGGAGAAGACCGACGACGAGGGCAAGGGCACCATCGTCCTCGCCACCGTCCGCGGAGACGTCCACGACATCGGCAAGAACCTCGTCGACATCATCCTCACCAACAACGGGTACAACGTCGTCAACATCGGCATCAAGCAGCCGGTCTCCGCGATCCTGGAGGCCGCGCAGGAGCACAAGGCCGACGTCATCGGCATGTCCGGCCTGCTCGTGAAGTCGACCGTGATCATGAAGGAGAACCTGGAGGAGCTCAACCAGCGCAAGCTGGCGGCCGACTACCCGGTCATCCTCGGCGGTGCCGCCCTGACCCGCGCCTACGTCGAACAGGACCTCCACGAGATCTACGAGGGCGAAGTCCGCTACGCCCGCGACGCCTTCGAAGGCCTGCGCCTCATGGACGCCCTGATGGGGGTCAAGCGCGGAGTACCCGGAGCCGAGCTCCCGCCCCTGAAGCAGCGCCGCGTGCCCAAGCGGGACACACCTCTCCTGGTGGCGGAACCCGAGGAGGGCGGCCGTTCCGACGTCGCCGTCGACAACCCGGTCCCGGTCCCGCCGTTCTGGGGCACCCGCGTCGTCAAGGGCATCCCGCTCAAGGACTACTCCTCCTGGCTGGACGAGGGCGCCCTGTTCAAGGGCCAGTGGGGCCTGAAGGACGCCGAGACGATCGAAACCGACGGTCGGCCCCGGCTGCGCGCCTGGCTCGACCGGCTGCACACCGACGGGCTGCTCGAAGCGGCCGTCGTGCACGGCTACTTCCCGTGCGTGTCCAAGGGCGAGGACCTGATCATCCTCGACGAGTTCGGCGGAGAGCGGACCCGCTTCACCTTCCCGCGCCAGCGCCGCGGCCGCCGCCTGTGCCTCGCCGACTTCTTCCGCCCGGAGGAGTCCGGCGAGACCGACGTGGTCGGCCTCCAAGTGGTCACCGTCGGAAGCCGCATCGGGGAGGAGACGGCCCGGCTCTTCGCCGCCGACGCCTACCGGGAGTACATGGAACTGCACGGCCTCTCCGTTCAGCTGGCCGAGGCCCTCGCCGAGTACTGGCACGCCCGCGTCCGTGGCGAACTGGGCATCGCCGGGTCCGACCCGGCCTCCATGGACGGCATGTTCCGCACCGAGTACCAAGGCTGCCGCTACTCCCTCGGCTACCCCGCCTGCCCCGACCTGGAGGACCGCGCCAAGATCGCCGACCTCCTCCGGCCGGAACGGATCGGCGTCCACCTCTCCGAGGAGTTCCAGCTCCACCCGGAGCAGTCCACCGACGCGCTCGTCATCCACCATCCCGCGGCCACGTACTTCAACGCACGCTGACACCGGAAGGAACGATCCCTTGGCAGCCGTCGTCGCAGAACGCCCGACCCTCGTCCGCCTCAAGCCCGCCACGCGCCCCGGCGTGCGCGAGCTGCTGGCCACCGGCCGGCGCTCGTACTCGTTCGAGTTCTTCCCTCCCAAGACCGAGGCGGGCGAGCGCACCCTGTGGAACGCGATCCGCCGGATCGAGGCGTTCGCCCCCTCGTTCGTGTCCGTCACCTACGGGGCCGGCGGCTCCTCCCGCGACCGCACCGTCGAGGTCACCAAGAAGATCGCGGCCGAGACGACCCTGCGCCCGGTCGCGCACCTGACGGCGGTCGGCCACTCCCGGGCCGAGCTGCGCCACATCATCGGGCAGTACGCAGACGCCGGGATCCGGGACGTCCTCGCCCTGCGCGGGGACCCGCCGGGCGACCCGAAGGGCGCCTGGACCCCGCATCCGCAGGGCTTCGCGCACGCCCACGAGCTGGTCAGCATGATCCGGCAGCTGGGCGACTTCAGCGTGGGCGTGGCCGCGTTCCCCGAACGGCACCCCCGCTCCCCCGGATGGACCGACGACATCCGCCACTTCGCCGCCAAGTGCAAGGCGGGCGCGGACTACGCGATCACGCAGATGTTCTTCCACGTCAATGACTACCTGCGGCTGCGTGACCGGCTGGCCGCGGTGGGCTGCCTGACCCCGATCATTCCCGAGATCATGCCGGCGACCGACTTCCGTCAGATCCAGCGTTTCGCCGCACTGAGCAACGCCCGCTTCCCGGCCGCTCTGGCCGGCCGTCTGGAGGCCGCGCAGGACGACCCGGCCGACGGACACCGGGTGGGCGTCGAGTACGCGACCGCGATGGCCGAACGCCTGCTGGCTGAAGGGGCCCCCGGCCTCCACTACATCACCCTCAACCGCTCCACCGCGACGCTCGAGATCCACCAGAACCTGGGCGTCTAGGGGTGTCTGACGGAGGTCCGCGGCGTCCCCACAGACCTCCGTCAGACACCCCCTAGCCCTCCATCCACCAACGGAGTCACCATGACCAGCAAGACCCCTGCCGATTTCACCGACTTCAAGGTCGCCGACATCGGCCTCGCGGAATTCGGCCGCAAGGAGATCACCCTGGCCGAGCACGAGATGCCCGGCCTGATGTCGATCCGCCGGGAGTACGCCGAGGCCCAGCCGCTGGCCGGCGCCCGTATCACCGGCTCCCTGCACATGACCGTGCAGACGGCCGTCCTGATCGAGACCCTGGTCGCCCTCGGTGCGGAGGTCCGCTGGGTCTCCTGCAACATCTTCTCCACGCAGGACCACGCGGCCGCCGCCATCGCCGCCGCCGGCGTCCCCGTCTTCGCCTGGAAGGGCGAGACGCTGGAGGAGTACTGGTGGTGCACGGAGCAGGCGCTGACCTGGCCCGGTGCCGACGGCCCCAACATGATCCTGGACGACGGCGGGGACGCCACCCTCCTGGTCCACAAGGGTGTCGAGTACCAGAAGGCCGGTTCCGTCCCGGACCCGTCCACCGCCGAGAACGAGGAACTGGCCGTCGTCCTAGGCCTGCTGCAGCGCAGCGGCATCGACTGGGTCAAGCTCGCGTCCGAGATCCGCGGTGTCACCGAGGAGACCACCACGGGTGTCCACCGCCTGTACGAGATGATGTCCGAGGGCGCGCTGCTGTTCCCGGCGATCAACGTGAACGACGCCGTGACGAAGTCGAAGTTCGACAACAAGTACGGCTGCCGCCACTCGCTCATCGACGGCATCAACCGCGCCACCGACGTCCTCATCGGCGGCAAGGTCGCGGTCGTGTTCGGCTACGGCGACGTCGGCAAGGGCTGCGCCGAGTCGCTGCGCGGCCAGGGTGCGCGCGTCATCGTCACCGAGATCGACCCGATCTGCGCGCTGCAGGCGGCGATGGACGGATTCCAGGTCGCGACGCTGGATGACGTCGTCGAGACGGCGGACATCTTCATCACGACCACGGGCAACAAGGACATCATCATGGCCTCGGACATGGACAAGATGAAGCACCAGGCGATCGTGGGCAACATCGGCCACTTCGACAACGAGATCGACATGGCCGGCCTGGCCAAGATCGAGGGCATCGTCAAGGACGAGGTCAAGCCGCAGGTCCACACCTGGAAGTTCCCCGACGGCAAGGTCCTGATCGTGCTCTCCGAGGGCCGTCTGCTGAACCTGGGCAACGCGACCGGCCACCCGTCGTTCGTGATGTCGAACTCGTTCGCGGACCAGACCCTGGCGCAGATCGAGCTCTTCACCAAGCCGCAGGAGTACCCGACCGACGTCTACGTGCTGCCCAAGCACCTCGACGAGAAGGTCGCCCGCCTCCACCTCGACGCCCTCGGCGTCAAGCTCACCACGCTCCGCCCCGAGCAGGCCGACTACATCGGCGTCAAGATCGAGGGCCCGTACAAGCCGGACCACTACCGCTACTGACCGCTCCTCGCGGCGGACACCCGCATTCGAGCCGGGCTTGAGGGCCCGGTTCGATGCTGGGATGTCTGAAATGGGCCGCCTGAGAACGCCGAGGAGAGTCAGTTGGAGAGTCTGCGAGAGTGCGCCACCGAACTCGCGGCGATACGGGCCCTGGCGGTCGCCGGGCCCGGCGAACGGGAGACGGCGGCGCAGCACGCCAAGGGCAAACTGACGGCTCGCGAGCGGATCGGACTACTCTTCGACGACGGCTCGTTCTGCGAGGTCGAAGGACTGCGCAGGCACCGTGCGACCGGCTTCGGCCTGGAGGACAAGAAGCCCTACACCGACGGCGTCGTGACGGGCTGGGGCCGGGTCCACGGCCGCACGGTCTTCGCCTACGCGCACGACTTCCGCATCTTCGGCGGCGCGCTCGGCGAGGCGCACGCCGAGAAGATCCACAAGCTGATGGACCTGGCGGAGGCCGCGGGCGCCCCGATCGTGGGCCTGTGCGACGGCGCCGGCGCCCGCATCCAGGAAGGGGTGACGGCGCTCGCCGGATACGGCGGCATCTTCCGCCGCAACGTCCGCAACTCGGGTGTGATCCCGCAGATCTCGGTGATCCTGGGACCGTGCGCCGGCGGCGCCGCGTACTCGCCGGCGCTGACGGACTTCGTCTTCATGGTCCGCGGCACCTCACAGATGTTCATCACGGGCCCGGACGTGGTCCAGGCCGTCACCGGCGAAGCGGTGACCATGGAACACCTCGGCGGCGCGGACAGCCACGGGGCCGTGTCCGGCGTCGCCTCGTTCGTCCACGACGACGAACGCAGCTGCCTGGAGGACGTCCGGCACCTGCTGTCCCTGCTGCCGTCCAACAACCGCGAACTGGCCCCGGCCGGCGACCTCGAGGACCCGGCGGACCGCCGCAACGACGCGCTGCTGGACCTGGTCCCGTCCCGTCCGACGCAGGGCTACGACATCCGCGACGTCATCGAGGAGATCGTCGACCACGGCGACTACTTCGAGGTCCACGGCCAGTGGGCGCAGAACGTCGTGTGCGCGCTGGCGCGACTCGGCGGCCGCCTCGTGGGCCTGGTGGCGAACCAGCCCGCGCACCTGGCCGGCGTCCTGGACATCGAGGCCTCGGAGAAGGCCGCGCGGTTCGTGCAGTTCTGCGACGCGTTCTCCATCCCGCTGGTCACCCTGATCGACGTGCCGGGTTTCCTGCCGGGCGTGGACCAGGAACACCAGGGGATCATCCGCCACGGTGCGAAGCTCCTGTACGCCTACTGCAACGCCACGGTGCCGCGGATCAGCCTGGTCCTGCGCAAGGCGTACGGCGGTGCGTACATCGTGATGGACTCGCGGTCGATCGGCGCGGACGTCGCGCTGGCCTGGCCGTCGAACGAGATCGCGGTCATGGGCGCGGAGGGTGCGGCGAACGTCATCTTCCGCCGGGAGATCGCCGCCTCCGCAGATCCGGAGGCGACCCGGGCGCAGAAGATCAAGGAGTACCAGTCGGAGCTGATGCATCCGTACTACGCGGCGGAGCGCGGCCTGGTGGACGATGTCGTCGACCCGGCCGAAACCCGGTCCCGGCTGATCGCCACGCTCGGGATGCTGCACGCCAAGAACGCGCCGCAGCCCAGCCGCAAGCACGGGAACCTCCCCATGTAGGACGGGGAGGGAATCCGGCGGGCACAAAACCGGGGAGCCGGGACGGGGATCACCCGTCCCGGCTCCTTCGTTTCCGCGCCCGCACCCGGCGCATCACGCCCGGCGTGCGCGGCCGCGGCCGTTCCCGGGCCGCCGGTGGACCGCAGGGCCGCCACAGTGCTGCTGCCCCGCGGCGTCCGCGCCCGGTTCGGCCCGCGGCTCGTCCGGCGCGGCGAATCCCCGCCGGGCCGCCCCGGGCCGCCGCCCTGCCCGTCCCCGGCCGCTCCAGCGAGCCTCAGGCCCGCCACCAGCGGCTCTTCCCCGCGCCCCGGCAGACTTCCCGGGAACGAGGGCAGGGGGAGGGCCGATGATGCCGAGGCCGCTGGAACTGGTGCGGCGGGACGGAGAGCTCGCCATGCTCCGCGGACTGCTGGCGGCGACCCGGCGCGGCGAGGGCGGCGCCGCCCTTGTCACCGGCAGCCCCGGCACGGGGAAGACCGCGCTGATCCGGGCCTTCGGCGACGAGGCCGCGCGAGCCGGTGCCGTCGTCCTGCACGCGTCCGCCTCCCCCGCCGAGCAGGGCCTGCCGCTCGGGGTCGCCGGTCAGCTGCTGAGCGCCGTGCCCGGATTCACCGGTCCCGAACCCGAACCCGCCGACGCCCTGCGAGCGGTACGGGACGTCCTCGTCGGGCTGTCCGCCGCCGCGCCGGTCGTCGTCGCCGTCGACGACATCGAGTACACCGACGAGCTCTCGGCACGCTGTCTGCTCTACCTGTGCGGCCGGATCGGCGCCGCCCGCATCATGCTGCTCGGCGCAGGCTCCCCCTACCCGGCACCGCATCCGGCGGGCTCCGCGCTGCCGGTCGCCGAACTCGTCCGCCATCCGCGGTGCCTGGCCGTCGCGCTGACCACCCTCGACGAGGACGCCGTCGAAGCGTTCCTGCACGCACCGTACGGCGGCGCCATGGAGCGGGCCGAGGCCCGGCGGCTCGCCCCCGCCTGGCACGGGGCCACCGGCGGCAACCCCCGGCTGCTGCACGCCCTGGCCGAGGACCGGCTCCAGTTCGGCCCGCTGCGCTCGGCCCGCCCGGTCGCCGGCACCGCCTTCAAACGGGCCGTCACCGGCTGCCTGCGCGCCGACGGGACCCGGGACACGGCCCGGGCGCTCGCCGTACTCGGCCGCTCCGCCACCCTGACCGTCGTCGCCCGGCTGCTCGGCGTCCACGAACGGGCCGTGGGACCGCTGATGGATTCGCTGGCCGACACCGGACTGCTCGCCTCCGGGCGGTTCCGGAACGAGGCGGCGCGGGCCGCCGTACTGGAGGAACTGCCGCCGCGCGAATGCGCCCGGCTGCACGGCGAGGCCGTCGCGCTGCTGCGTGCCGAGGGCGCCGGCGCCGAGACCGTCGCCCGGCACCTGGTCGCGACCGATCCGGCGGACCCGGCCTCCGCAGGACCGTGGGCCGTCGACGTCCTCGCCGAGGCCGCGGAACACGCCCTGCGGGCCGGACGGCCCAGGCCCGCCGCGGGCTTCCTCGCCGCCGCGCACGACAGGTGCCCGGACCCGGCGCGCAGGGCCGCCCTGCTCGGCTCGCTGGCCGCGGCCGAATGGGAGAGCGACCCGGCAGCAGTGGTCCGCCATCTGCCGGCGCTCGAACAGGACCTGTGCGCCGGCCGGTTCGACCCGGTGCGGGCCGGCGTTCCGCTCGGGCTGCTGCTGTGGCACGGCCGTCCCGACGCGGCCTCCCGCGCCCTGCAGACCCTCGGCGAGGCCGGAGCCGCGGAGGAGGCGGCGCGGCTGAGGGCCCCGGAGCAGTACGCCTACCCCCGACCGGGCCTGCCGCAGGACCCGGCGGTCGGGGAACGGGCCGCGCGGGCCGTGGCCTCGCGCCAGCACCCGGCGCCCGGCGTCGCGGCGGCGCTGTGCGCCCTGCTGTACCTGGGGGAGAGCGACCGGGCCGAGCAGTGGCAGGCACTGCTGCGGGAGACACAGCCGGTGCCGGGCGCCCTGGACACCCCGGCCCGCCGGGCCGTGACGGCGGCGGCCACGGCCGTGGTGCAGGCCCGGCTGGGCCGGCACGCGGAGGCTTCGGAGGCGGCGGAGCGGGCGCTGGGCCTGCTGGCGCCCGAGGCCTGGGGCGTGGCGCTGGGCATGCCGCTGTCCGCCGCGGTGCTCGCTGCCACCGGGCTCGGCGACCACGAGCGGGCGGCCCGGCTGCTGCGCACGCCGGTGCCGGAGGCGATGTTCCGCACCCGAGCGGCCGCCCACTACCTGCTCGCCCGCGGCCGGTTCCGGCTCGCCGCGGGGCAGCCGGTGGCCGCCCTCGGCGATCTGCACGCCTGCCGGGACCTGCTGGCCGGCTGGGACATCGCCCCGGGCACGGCCCTGGACTGGAGCACCCCCGCGGCGCAGGCGCGCGGGGCCGGCGCGGGCGGGGCGGCGCCGGACCCCATCGGGGTGCTCAGCCGGGCCGAACGGCGGGTGGCGGTGCTCGCGGCGCAGGGCTGCACCAACCAGCACATCGCGAGCCGGCTGTTCGTGACCGCGAGCACGGTGGAGCAGCACCTGACGAAGGTCTACCGCAAACTCCGGCTCACCTCCCGCACGGACCTGGCCGCCCTGCTCGGCCCCGTCCCGTGCGGTTGAGCGCCCGCTGAGCGGCGACCGCCGCCACCCCGGCCGGCGGGGTGTCAGGCGCGGCGTTCGTGCGTACGGAACCCCCGCTTGTTCTTGCGGCCCAGGGCACCCGCCGCGACCAGCTCGGCCAGTGCGGTGGACGGGGTCAGTTCCGGCAGCCGGAAGTCGTCGAAGAGCCGCTCCTGGATGGCGAGGGAGACGTCGAGGCCGATCGTGTCCAGCAGGGCGAACGGCCCCATCGGGTAGCCGTGGCCCTGCTCGACGGCCGCGTCCGTCGCCGCGATGTCCGTGTCGGCGTCCTCCAGCAGCGCCAGCGCGTCCCCGAGGTACGGGAACAGCAGCCGGTTGACGATGAACCCGGTGCGGTCCGGGCACTCCACGGCGGTCTTGCCCAGGTCGCGGCAGAGCTGCCGGGCCGTGGCCAGCACGTCCTCGTGCGCCTCGGGCGTGTGCACCAGCTCCACCAGCCGCATCACCGGGGCCGGGTTGAAGAAGTGCAGGCCGATCACGTCGGCGGGCCGGCCGGCCGCCCGGGCACAGGCGGCGACGGACAGGCTCGAGGTGCTGGTGGCCAGGACGGTGCCCGGGGCGCAGACCTCCCCGAGACGGCCGAACAGTGCCTGCTTCGCGTCGAGATCCTCGACGATCGCCTCCACGACCACCTCGCAGCCGCCGAGGACCGCGAGGTCCACGGAGGTCTCCAGGCGGCCGAGCGCGGCCTCCCGCTCTGCGGGAGTGATCCGGCCCCGCCGCACCCGGCGGGTCAGCGAGTCGCCGACGTTCGCCAGGGCCCGCGCGGCCTGCTCCGCGCCGCGCGCGACGAGTACGGTGGGCAGCCCGGCCACGGCCACGACCTCGGCGATGCCGCAGGCCATGGCGCCCGAGCCGACCACGCCGACCCGGGTGACGGGCCGGGGCGTGCCCGCACCGGCGTCCCGGCCGGCGGGGGCGACGACGGCGCCCTGCTCGTCGTACCGGGCGAAGCCCTCGCCGTTCTTGCGGCCCAGCAGGCCGGCCGTGACCATCCGGCTGAGCAGCGGCGAGGGTTCGAACGCACAGTCGCCGGTGCGCCGCCAGCGGGAGAGCAGCGCGGAGTGCACCGAGTCGATGCCCATGAGGTCCAGCGTTTCGAGGGGACCCCGCGGCAGTCCGCAGCCCAGCCGCATGGCGGTGTCGATATCCCCGGCGCTCGCGTAGCCCTCGTCGCAGAGGATCGCCGCCCGGTTGAGGTAGGCCAGCACCAGGTCGTCCGCGTCCGCGGCCGGACGGGCGGCGATCGCCACCGGGCGCAGTCCGAGCGCCGCGACCAGGGCGTAGAGCGCGGCCGCCGTCCCGGGCGAGGCCAGCGGGGGGCGTACCGGGGCCACGGGCCCGCCGGGGGCGGGCGGGGCGAGGAACCGCAGCCCGGCGAGGGATTCGGGGCGGCCGGAGGCGATGGCCAGCCGGGGCACCGAAAGCGTGGTGGTGGTGGTCAGCACGGGGACGTCCGGCGCGCACCGGGCGGTGATCTCGCGCAGCACCGCCGTCTTGACGTCCGCGTCCTCGGTGACGGCCTCGATCACCAGCTGTGCCCCGGACAGGGCGGCCGGGTCGCCGGTCAGGGTGACGGCGGCCCGCTGCGGGCCGCCCTGCCCCTCGCCCCGGTCGTGTGCCCGTGCCTGGGCCGCGGCCTTGAGCCGGCAGGCAGCTCGGTCCAGCGCGTCCAGGTCGGTGTCGACCGCGATGACCTCGAGCCCTGCGTCGTGCGCGAGGTGCAGCAGCGCCTCGCCGACCGTGCCCAGCCCGACGATGCCGAGCGTTCCGACGGTCGTGGGGGCGGTCTCCGTGTGCTCGGTGGTCACTGGCCGGCCTCCTCGGTACGGAACCTGTTGATGGCGTCGAGGTGCCGGGCGCGCAGCTCGTGCTTGCGCACGCCCAGGCCCTCGCCGGGGGCGAGCGCGAGCACGCCCACCTTGCCGTGGTGGTGGTTCTGGTGGACCTCGTAGGCGGCCTGGCCGGTCTCCTCCAGGGAGTAGACCTTCGAGAGCGTGGGGTGGATCTTGCCCTTGGCGATCAGGCGGTTGGCCTCCCAGGCCTCGCGGTAGTTGGCGAAGTGCGAGCCGACGATCCGCTTGAGCGACATCCACAGGTAGCGGTTGTCGAACTCGTGCCGGTACCCGGAGGTCGAGGCGCAGGTGACGATCGTTCCGCCCTTGCGGGCCACGTACACGGAGGCGCCGAAGGTCTCGCGGCCCGGGTGCTCGAAGACGATGTCCACGTCCTCGCCGCCGGTCAGCTCGCGGATGCGCGAGCCGAAGCGCTTCCATTCCCGCGGGTCCTGGGTGTGCTCGTCCTTCCAGAACCGGAAGCCTTCCGCCGTGCGGTCGATGATCGCCTCGGCGCCCATGGAGCGGCAGATGTCGGCTTTCTGCGGACTGGACACCACGCAGATCGGGTTGGCGCCGCCGGCCAGGGCCAGCTGGGTGGCGTACGAGCCGAGACCGCCGCCCGCGCCCCAGATCAGCACGTTGTCGCCCTGCTTCATCCCCGCGCCGTTGCGGGAGACGAGCTGCCGGTACGCCGTGGAGTTGACCAGGCCCGGGGAGGCGGCCTCCTCCCAGGTCAGGTGCTCGGGCTTGGGCATCAGCTGGTTCGACTTGACGAGGGCGAACTCAGCCAGGCCGCCGAAGTTGGTCTCGAAGCCCCAGATCCGCTGCTCTGGGTCGAGCATCGTGTCCCCGTGCCCGTCGGCCGACTCCAGCTCCACGGACAGGCAGTGGGCCACCACCCGGTCGCCGACCTGCCAGCGGTTCACGCCGGGGCCGGTGCGCAGGACCACGCCGCACAGGTCGGACCCGAGCACGTGGTACGGCAGGTCGTGACGCTTCGTCAGCTCGCTGAGCCGGCCGTAGCGCTCCAGGAAGCCGAAGGTCGCAAGCGGTTCGAAGATCGACGACCACACCGTGTTGTAGTTGATGGAGCTGGCCATCACCGCGATCAGGGCCTCGCCCGGCCCCGGCTCGGGGGTCGGCACGTCCTGGAGGTGCAGTGACTTGCGGGGGTCCTTGTCCGCCGTCGCCATGCCGTCGAACATGCCGGTGTCTTCCTTGCGGACCACGTTGCCGCGGTAGCTCTCCGGCAGCCGAAGGTGCCGGAAGTCACCGGGTGTCGCGTCCTCGGAGAGAAGAGCACTGATGATCTCGTCCACGTGATGTCCCTTGAAGTCGAGGAGCGCCTCAGCCAAACGTAGAAAGCTCACGCTCCGCCGGGCACCCCAGTTGCACCCCTACTCCCCGCCCGCCCGGTCAGGGGTGTGCCAGGGGATCCGGCGCAGGCCCCGCCGCCCGCAGGCTGGGGTTGGAGCTCTGCTCGGGGACGGCCGGAGAACGGCCGAAGGAGCGCCGGGTGGAGCGAGCCGAGCGAGGAGAGACAATGACGCAAGCGACCGGCGCCACCCCCTGGTTCAGGAACTTCCGGCCGGCCCCCCAAGCGCCGGTGCGGCTGTTCGCCCTGCCGCACGCGGGCGGGTCCGCCAGTTTCTTCGTCCCCATGGCCGCGGCGCTCTCGCCCGCGGTGGACGTGCACGCCGTCCAGTACCCGGGCCGCCAGGACCGCCGCACCGAACCCAACGAGACGGATCTGGCGCGGCTCGCCGACCGGATCGCCGAAGCCGTGCTCGCCCGGCAGGACGGGCGTCCGTACGCACTGTTCGGGCACAGCATGGGCGCCATGCTCGCCTTCGAGGTGGCCCGGCGCACCGAGTCGGCGGGCCCCGGCCCGGCCGCCCTGTTCGTCTCCGGCCGCCAGGCTCCCTGCCGGGACCGCGCCGACGACTGGCTGCCGCTCACCGACGAGGAGATCATCGAGGAGCTGCGGGCCCTGGATGCCACCTCTGCCGGGCTGCTCGACGACCCCGAGGTGCAGCTGATGTTCCTGCCCGCCCTGCGCGCCGACTACCAGGCCGTGCGCACCCACCACCACCGGCCGGGGCCGCCGCTGCGCACCTCCGTCACGGCACTCACCGGCGACGACGACCACATGTGCGCCCCCGCGAAGGCGGACTTCTGGCGCGAGCACACCGACGGCGACTTCGAGCTGCACGTGCTGCCGGGCGGCCACTTCTTCCTGGCCGACCGGCTCGACGAGGTCGCCGCCATCGTCACCGACCGCCTCCCGCACCCCTCAGCGGTGGCCGCGTGAGCGTCCACTCGCCGGTCCTCGGCCCCATCGGCATCCTCGGCACCGGCTCCTACCTGCCCGAGCGGATCGTGCCCAACGAGACGATCGCCGCCCGTACCGGAGTCACCCCCGCCTGGATCGAGCGCAAGACGGGCATCCGCGAACGCCGGTACGCGGCCCCGCACGAGGCCGCCTCCGACCTGGCGGCCGAGGCCGCGGTCCGGGCACTCGAGAACTCGGGCACCGCCCCCGAGGACCTCGCCTGGATCGTGGTCGCCACCTCGACCCCCGACCACTCCCAGCCCGCCACGGCCGCCCTGGTCCAGCACCGGCTCGGCGCCTACCGGGCGGCGGCCTTCGACGTGAACGCCGTGTGCAGCGGCTTCGCCGTCGCCCTGCACACCGGCGCCCGGCTGCTCGCCGCGCCCGAGGCCGACGGCCGGCGCCGGCGCGCCCTGATCATCGGGGCCGACGTCTACTCCCGCATCATCGACCCCGCCGACCGCAGGACCGCCCCGCTGTTCGGCGACGGCGCGGGGGCGGTGGTCCTCGGCCCGGTGCAGGAGGGGTACGGGCTGCTCGGTACCGGCCTGCGCACCGACGGCCGGCTGCACGACCTGATCGGGGTCACCGCGGGCGGCAGCCGGATGCCGGCCACGCCCAAGACCGTGGCCCGCGGTGACCACTGGTTCACCATGCGCGGCCGCGACGTACGGGAGTTCGTCGTACGGGAACTGCCCGGCGCGATCGCGCAGACGCTGACCGCCTTCGACGTGCACCCGGACGAGATCGCGCACTTCGTCCCCCACCAGGCCAACGGGGAGATGCTGCGTTCCCTGGCCGGATCGCTCGGCCTGACCCGGGCCGTCCTCCACCTGCCCGTCGAGCGGCACGGCAACACCGGCGCCGCCTCCATCCCGCTCGCCCTGGACCACGCCGTCCGTGCCGACGGCGGCCCGGCCGAGGGGGACCTGGTCCTGCTCGCCGGCTTCGGCGGCGGAATGACGGTGGGTACCGCTCTGATGCGCTGGGGAGGAGTGTCCGGCTGACGCCCCGTGGACGGATCTTCTAGCGGTGCTCCAGACGGAGCGGGGAGGCTCGCACCACGGAAGCCGTTCTGCGGTGCGAGCCCGCGGGCCACAGGTCCGGAGGAAAACAGTGAGGGACAATCGATGAGACGGGTGGTCATCACCGGTATCGGGGTCGTCGCCCCAGGAGGAGTGGGCACCAAGGCGTACTGGGAGCTGCTCACGGCCGGACGTACGGCCACCCGGGCCATCACCCTGTTCGACGCGTCCTCCTTCCGCTCGCGCATCGCCGCCGAGGTCGACTTCCGACCCGACGCCCACGGGTTCGGTGCCGAGGAGGCCGCCCGCCTCGACCGCGCAGCCCTCTTCGCGCTGACCGGCGCCCGAGAGGCGATCGCCGACAGCGGCGTCGCCGACGGGATCGACCCGCTGCGCACCGGTGTCAGCCTCGGCAGCGCCGTGGGCTGCACCAGCGGCCTCGACAACGAGTACGCGGCCGTCAGCGACACGGGGCGGCTCTGGAACGTGGACCACACCCGGGCCGTCTCCCACCTGTACGACTACTTCACCCCCAGCTCGCTGGCCGCCGAAGTCGCCCGCGACAGCGGCGCACAGGGGCCGGTCTCGCTCGTCTCCACCGGCTGCACCTCCGGCCTCGACGCCATCGGACACGCCGTCGACCTGGTCCGCGAGGGCACCGCCGACGTGATGGTCACCGGCGCCACCGAGGCGCCGATCTCCCCGATCACCGTGGCCTGCTTCGACGCGATCCGCGCCACCTCGACCCGCAACGACGACCCGGCGACCGCCTCGCGCCCCTTCGACCGCACCCGCAACGGGTTCGTCCTCGGCGAGGGCTCGGCCGTCCTGGTCGTCGAGGAACTGGAGAGGGCCCGCCGCCGCGGCGCCCGGATCTATGCCGAGATCTCCGGTTTCGCCAGCCGCAGCAACGCGTACCACATGACCGGACTGCGCCCCGACGGCGCCGAGATGGCCGAGGCCATCACCGCCGCGCTCGCCGAGGCCCGCCTCGACGCGTCCGCCGTCGACTACATCAGCGCCCACGGCTCGGGCACCAAGCAGAACGACAAGCACGAGACGGCGGCCTTCAAGCGGAGCCTGGGACAGCGCGCCTACGAGGTGCCCGTCAGCTCCATCAAGTCGATGATCGGGCACTCGCTTGGGGCCATCGGCGCCCTGGAAGTGGCCGCCAGCGCCCTGGCCATCGCGCACAACACCGTGCCGCCCACCGCGAACCTGCACGAGGCGGACCCGGACTGCGACCTGGACTACACCCCGCTCACGGCCCGCGAACAGCGCACCGACGCCGTGATCAGCGTCGGCAGCGGCTTCGGCGGCTTCCAGAGCGCCATGGTCCTCAACCGCCCGAGTCTGAAAGAAGCAGCATGACCGCCGCCACACTCGACCAGTCCGGCGCCGCCGTGAAGACCGCCACCGCCGTCTTCACCGGCGTCGGCGTCACCGCCCCCAACGGACTGGGCGCCCAGGCCTGGTGGGACGCCGTGCTGCGCGGCGAGAGCGGCATCCGCCCGGTGAGCCGCTTCGACGCGAGCGGCTACCCCGTACGCCTGGCCGGCGAGGTCCCCGGCTTCGTCGACGCGGACCACGTCCCCAGCCGGCTGCTGCCGCAGACCGACCGCGTCACCCGGCTCTCGCTCGCCGCCGCCAAGGAGGCCCTCGACGACGCGGGCGCCGACCCCGCGCAGCTGCCCGAGTTCGGCGCGGGCGTGGTGACCGCCTCCTCGGCGGGCGGCTTCGAGTTCGGCCAGCGCGAACTGGAAGCCCTGTGGAGCAAGGGCGGCCAGTACGTCAGCGCATACCAGTCCTTCGCCTGGTTCTACGCCGTCAACTCGGGCCAGATCTCTATCCGGCACGGGCTGCGCGGCCCCAGCGGCGTCATCGTCACCGAGGGCGCGGGCGGCCTGGACGCCGTCGCACAGGCCCGGCGCCAGCTGCGCAAGGGCGCCACCCTGATGGTCACCGGCGCCGTCGACGCCGGGATCTGCCCCTGGGGCTGGGCCGCGCACCTCGCCGACGGCGGGATGAGCCCCGTCGCGGACCCGGCCCGCGCCTATCTCCCCTTCGACGCCGACGCCTCGGGCCACATCGTGGGCGAGGGCGGTGCCCTGCTCGTCCTGGAGGACGCCGGGGCGGCCCGCGAGCGCGGCGCCCGCGTCTACGGCTCCTTCGCCGGCTACGCGGCCACCTTCGACGGCCCGGACACCCCCCGCCTCGCCGACGCCGCCCGGCTCGCGCTGGCCGACGCGGGCCTGGCCCCCGGCGACATCGACGTCGTCTTCGCCGACGCCGCGGGCGAACGCGCCGCCGACCGCGCCGAAGCCGAGGCGATCACCGCCTTGTTCGGGCCGCACGGGGTACCGGTCACCGCCCCCAAGACGATGACCGGACGCCTGCTGTCCGGCGGCGCCTCCCTCGACCTCGCGGCCGCCCTCTTCAGCCTGCGGGACCAGGTGATCCCGCCGACCACCGGCACCGCGACCCCCGCCGACGACTGCCCGATCGACCTGGTCACCGACGTCCCGCGGACCGGGACCACGCTGCGCAACGCCCTGGTGCTGGCCCGCGGACGGGGCGGCTTCAACGCCGCCGCCGTGGTCCGCGCAGCCTGATCCGGCGAGCCCCGCCTTCTTCCCCCGACACCGTGAACCGCCAAGAGGAGATCCCGATGGAGCACATGGAGCTGACCGACCTGACCCGCCTGCTGCGCGAGTGCGCCGGCGAAGACGAGGGCGTGGACCTGGACGGCGCAGACGTCCTCGACATGCTCTTCTTCGAGCTCGGCTACGACTCGCTGGCGCTCCTGCAGACCACCGGGCTCATCGAGCGCGAGTACGACATCACGCTCGACGAGGAGGCCATGGACGAGGCCGAGACCCCCCGGAAGTACCTCGAGCTCGTCAACCGGGCGCTCTCCGTCCGCGTCACCGCCTGAGCCTCCCGGCCGACGACCGGCCCACCCGCACGGCCATCAGAGAGTTCATGCTCCGCGAGTTCCTGCCGGACGTTTCCGCCGACGAGCTGGACGCGGACTTCGGCTTCCCGGCGGCGGGCGCCGTCGACAGCCTCGCCCTGCTCAAGGTGATCATGTGGCTGGAGGACGAACACCACATCAACACCGACGAGTTCGTCCTGGACCCGTAGTTCTTCCGCTCGGCCGCGGCGATCGACGCGTTGATACGGACGCTTCCCGGCTGCAGGCGGAGGCCGCCGCCGTGGCGGACGCCACCACCGAGATCGCGGACGGGGTGTACGCCTGCGTCCAGAGCGACGGCGGCCGGTGCCTGAACAACGCGGGCCCGGTCACCGGCGGGAACGGGCGCGGCCCCGTTCTGCCTGATGGGATCCGTCTGGCCACCGTCCCGCGCCACGGGAGCGCCGGACGGGCCGGAGCCGTAGCGGCGGCTCCGGCCCGTCTGTGGGCCGTGCCCGCCCGGTCAGACCAGGTCGTCGCGGGTGACACGGCGGGTCGCGACCCGCAGGGCGCCCTCGACACGGACCAGCACGTCCTCGCAGACGCACACGCGGTGCACCCGGGACTCGCCGCCGATCTGCGAGGCGTAGACGATCGCGTACGAACGGACGCCGACGGCGCCGTCCGGGCGCTCGCAGACGTCGAACATGCCCATGAAGTGCCGGTGGCGCTGGCCGGCCTCGGCCAGCTGCGCGGCGCTGCGGCTGGTCGCCGTGACCAGGCCCGCCCGTCCGCGCACCGGCTGCGGCAGCGTCGGCACGTCGAAGACGGCGTCCTCGGTGAACGTCTCGGCCCAGCGCTGCGACTCACCGAGGTCCAGCAGCTGCATCTGGTGGGCGTAGAACTGCTGGACCTCGGCGTACAGGGCACCGAAGGCCGCGGCCGCCTGTGGTCCCGTGCCGGCCTGGAGGGTCATGGAGTGCTCCGTTCTGGTGGATGGCGCCACCTTCGTCCCTCCGGGTCGAGCGGGCTTCGAAGACCCCTCGAACCCGTCGCCGGACCGGCCCCTGCCGGTTCTCGAGTCGCGTTCGTGCGGCCGTCGAGGTGAGCGGGACATGGTCAGGACATCAATGCCGTTCTGGAGGTACACCGATGAAGCCAGAGACGAAGCCAGTGGCCCTGGTCACCGGGGGCACGAGCGGGATCGGACTGGCCGTGGTCCGCGACCTCGCCCGCCGCGGCCACCGCGTCTTCCTCTGCGCCCGCACCGAGCAGCAGGTCAAGCAGACCGTGGAGGACCTGCGGGCCGAAGGCCTCGAGGTCGAGGGTTCCGCCGCAGACGTCCGTGACCCCGCATCCGTCAAGGCGCTGGTCGCCGCCGCGGTCGAGGCCTTCGGCCCCGTCTCGATCCTCGTGAACAACGCCGGCCGCAGCGGCGGCGGCCCGACCGCCGACCTCACGGACGAGCTCTGGTACGACGTCATCGACACCAACCTGAACAGCGTCTTCCTGCTGACCCGCGAGGTGCTCAAGTACGGCGGGCTCGAGGGCGCCTCCTACGGGCGGATCATCAACATCGCCTCCACCGCCGGCAAGCAGGGCGTGGTGCTGGGCGCCCCCTACTCGGCCTCCAAGCACGGTGTCGTCGGCTTCACCAAGGCGCTCGGCAACGAGCTCGCCCCCACCGGCATCACCGTCAACGCGGTCTGCCCCGGATACGTCGAGACCCCGATGGCCCAGCGCGTGCGCTCCGGCTACGCGGCCGCGTACGACACCTCCGAGGAGCAGATCAAGCAGAAGTTCACCGCGAAGATCCCGCTCGGCCGCTACTCCACCCCCGAGGAGGTGGCCGGCCTGGTCGGCTACCTGACCACCGACGTGGCCTCGTCCATCACCTCGCAGGCGCTCAACGTCTGCGGCGGCCTCGGCAACTTCTGATCCGGAAAGCAGGGATTCCCCACGATGTCCGCTGAGCGTGTGCACCGCACGACGCACGACGTCACCGTCGCCGCACCCGCCGGGGTGGTCTACGGCCTGATCTCCGACGCTGTCCAGTGGCCGCTGTACTTCCCGCCCAACGTCCACGTCGAACGCCTGGAGTTCGACGGGACGCACGAGCGGCTGCGCATGTGGGCCACCGCCAACGGCCGGATCAAGTCCTGGACCTCGAAGCGCACCCTGGACGTGGCGCAGCGCCGCATCGCATTCCGCCAGGAGGTCCCGGCCTCCCCGCTGGAGTCGATGGGCGGCACCTGGATCGTCGAGCCGCGCGGTGCCGCCTCCTGCCGGCTGGTCCTGCTGCACGACTTCACGGTCGCCGGCGACAACGCCGAGAACGTCGCGTGGGTCGAGCGCGCCACCGACACCAACAGCCGGGCCGAGCTCGGCAACATCAAGCAGCTCGCCGAGGGCTGGGAGCGCCTCGACGACCTCGTGATGTCCTTCGAGGACTCCGTGCGCGTCGAGGGCCCGGCCGAGCGCGTCTACTCCTTCCTCCACCGCGTCCAGGACTGGCCGACGCTGGTCCCGCACGTCTCCCGCCTCGACGTCACCGAGCCGGAGCCGGGCGTCCAGGTGATGTCCATGGACACCCTGACCGCCGACGGCAGCTCCCACACGACCGAGTCGGTCCGGGTCTGCTTCCCGCACGCCCGCCGCATCGTCTACAAGCAGACGGCGACGCCCCTGCTGATGTCGGCGCACACCGGCGAGTGGTCGCTCGTCGAGGACGAGACCGGCGTGACCGTCACCTCGCAGCACAGCGTCGTGCTGCGCGAGGAGAACATCACCCGCGTCCTGGGTCCCCAGGCCGGGATCGCCGAATGCCGCCGCTACGTCCGTGAAGCGCTCGGCCGCAACAGCACGGCGACCCTCAATCTCGCCAAGGCACATGCCGAGTCCGCCACCGGGGAGCAGAGCCGGGACGGAGCCCGGGCGGCCTGACCCGTCGTGTCCACCGCTGCTCCGGCTCCGCTCAAGCAGCTCTGACCAGGCTGAACGGCGACGGAACCCTCGGACACACCAGGGCGGCACGCGGGCTCTCCTCCACACATGTGCAGCCCCGGTCCTCCAGACCGGGGTTGCTTTGCGTGCGTCCCCCAGCGACGCCCTGACCACAGCCCCGGCCCCACACGGGCCGCGCAGGAACTTCCGACACACCCAAGGAGAGGTATGACCCCCAACACGATCATCGCCGAGGAGAGGCACGAAGCGGCCGGTCCGCCGGCCGGTCCGCTCCCGTGGCACCTCGCCCTGGTCAGCGGGGCCAACGGCGCCTCCCTTGACGCCGGTCTCGCCGCACTCAAGAACGCCCCCGCCGGTGCCCCCGCGGCCGCCTCCCCGGTGACCCGCCGCACCGTCGGCGCGGGCTCCGCGACGCACCGCGGCGCCGTGCTGACCGGCCCCGAGGGCCCGGTCGAGCTGGGCGCCAAGGAGCAGGACGCCACCGAGGCGCCGCTGGCCTTCCTCTTCCCGGGCCTGGGTGACCACTACCTCGGCATGGGCCGCGACCTGTACCGCGACTTCCCGGTCTTCCGCGCCGAGGTCGACCGCTGCGCCGAGCTGCTGGCCCCCGAACTCGGCCTGGACATCCGCGAGGTCGTCTTCCCGGCCACCGCCGACGAGACCGCCGACGCGGACCGGGCCCCGGCCATGGACCTGCGCCGCATGCTCGGCCGCGACAGTGCACCCGTCAGCGCCGAGGAGCGCCGGCTGAACGCCACGAAGCTGGCGCAGCCCGTCCTCTTCGTCATCGAGTACGCGCTCGCCGGCCTGTGGCGCAGCTGGGGCGCCCGCCCCGCCGTCCTGACCGGCTACAGCCTCGGCGAGTACGTCGCCGCGACGCTGGCCGGCGTGCTCTCCCTCAAGGACGCCCTGACCCTGGTCGCCCGGCGCGCCGCGCTCATCGACACGCTGCCGCAGGGCGCGATGCTCGCCGTCATGCTGCCGGAGCCGGACGTGTCCGCCGAGCTCGGACCGAACCTCTCCCTGTCCGCCGTCAACGGGGACTCGTTCTGCGTGGTCGCGGGACCGGAGGAGGACATCGCGGCGCTGGAGGCCTCGCTGCGCGCCCGCGACGTCATCAACCGCCGCGTGACCACCACGCACGCCTTCCACTCCACCATGATGGAGCCGATCGCGGACCAGGTCACCGAGCTCGCGAGGACGCTGACCCTCAAGCGCCCGAGCATCCCGTACATCTCGAACGTCACCGGGCAGCTCATCACCGACGAGCAGGCCACCGACCCCGGCTACTGGGCCCGCCACCTGGTCAGCCCGGTCCGCTTCGCCGACGGCCTGCGCGCCATCGGCGCGGACCACGCCCTGCTCGAGGCCGGCCCCGGCCAGACGCTGAGCAGCCTGGCCGCCGAGGTCCGCGGAGCCGGCACCGGTACCGTCGTCGCCTCGATGCGCCACCCGCTGGAGCGCCGCTCCGACACCTCCGTCGCCCTCAAGGCGCTCGGCCGGCTGTGGCTGGCCGGCGGCGCGGTGGACTGGACGGCCTTCCCCGCCGAGGCCCTCGCGGTCGACGGCGCCGCCCCGGCCGGCGCCCTGGCGCCCGCCGCCGAGGACGGGCCGAGCGCCACCGAGCAGGAGCTGCACGCCCTGTGGGCCCGGCTGCTGAAGACCGAGGAACTCCCCCGGGACGTCTCCTTCTTCGAGCTCGGCGGCAACTCGCTGCTGGCCACCCGCCTGATCCTGCGCATCACCCGCGCCTTCGGTACCGAGCCGACCCTGCGCCAGGTGTACGAATGGGCGACGCTGGCCCGGATGGCGAAGGCCATCGACGCGCTGCGCGCCGGCCGCGACCCGCAGGCCGAGCTGGACGGCGACACCTCGGGCTCCTCGCACACCGGCAGCTCGCTCGCCCGCTTCGAGCTGCCCAACGGCATGATGGTCTCCCACCAGAACGAGGCGGAGACCCGCCACTTCTACGAGGACATTTTCGACCACCGCGTCTACGGCAAGAACGGGATCACCCTCTCCGACGGCGCCACCGTCGTCGACGTCGGCGGCAACATCGGCCTCTTCACGCTCTTCGCGCACTACGAGGCCAAGAACGTGAAGATCTACACGTTCGAGCCGGCCCCGCCGCTGTTCGAGCTCCTGGGCCGCAACGTCGCCGAGCACGGCGCCGACGCCACGCTGTTCAACATCGGCATTTCCGACGAGGAGTCCGAGGCGAACCTCACCTTCTACCCCCGCAGCTCCGGCATGTCCTCGTTCCACCCGGACGAGGCGGAGGAGAAGCACAACCTGCGCACCATCATCGCGAACCAGCGCGAGGCCGGCGGGGACGAGGCGGCCGACGAGCTCGCCGGGTACACCGAAGAGCTGATGGACGTGCGCTTCGAGGCGATCGAGTTCACCGCCAGGCTGCGCCCGCTGAGCGCGATCATCCGCGAGCAGAACATCGAGCGCATCGACCTCATCAAGATCGACGTGCAGAAGAGCGAGCGCCAGGTCATCGACGGCATCGCCGACGAGGACTGGCCCAAGATCCAGCAGATGGTGCTGGAGGCGCACGACGCCGACGGTGAGGTGGCCCGTCTGGTCGCGCTCCTGGAGAGCCGCGGGTTCCACGCCGAGGCCGAACAGGACGAGCTCTACGCCGGCACGGACATCTACAACATCTACGCCGTACGCGGCGCACGCTAACGGAGTCGACCAGTCATGGAATTCACGACAGCAGGAGTCGTCGGAGCCGGCGTCATGGGCGTCGGAGTCGCACAGAACCTCGCCCAGACCGGCCACCGCGTCGTTCTGGTCGACCTCTCCGAGGAGATCCTCGACAACGCCCGCAAGGAGCTCCGCAACAGCCTCCGCGCGTTCGCGATGTTCAACCGCAAGGCCGCGGTCGACCCCGCCGAGATCTTCGAGAAGATCGAGTTCACGACCGACTACGAGCAGCTCGCCAAGGCGGACTTCGTCGTCGAGAACGTGACCGAGGAATGGGCGATCAAGGAGAAGGTCTACAAGGAGCTCGACCGGATCTGCCGGCCCGAGGTCGTCTTCGCCGTCAACACCTCGGCCATCTCCATCACCCGCGTCGGCTCGGTCACCAGCCGTCCCGAGCGCGTCGTCGGCATGCACTTCATGAACCCGGTGCCGCTCAAGCCGATGGTCGAGGTCATCCGCGGCTACCACACCACCCCCGAGACCATCGACACCGCACGCCGCTTCCTGGCCGAGCTGGGCAAGGAGTGCATCGTCGTCGAGGACGTGCCGGGGTTCGTCTCCAACCGCGTCCTGATGCTCACCATCAACGAGGCCGTCTTCCTGGTCCAGGACGGCGTGGCCCCCGCAGCCGACGTCGACCGCATCTTCAAGACCTGCTTCGACCACAAGATGGGCCCTCTGGAGACCGCCGACCTCATCGGTCTCGACACCATCCTGAAATCCGTCGAAGTGCTCTACGAGAGCTTCAACGACGACAAGTACCGGCCGGCGCCCCTGCTCAAGAAGATGGTCGCCGCCGGCCTGCTCGGCCGGAAGAGCGGCCAGGGATTCCACACGTACCGCTGACCGAGCCGTACACCGCACCGAAGACGACAGGACGGATCGAGATGAGCACGGACAACAAGGCCAGGATCGCGGAGTACCTCTCCCGCTTCATCCCGGTGCAGGACCTCAAGGACGACCAGGACATCTTCGAGCTCAGCTTCGTCAGCTCGATGTTCGCGATGCAGCTCGTCTCCTTCGTGGAGCACGAGTTCGGCATCACCGTCGAGAACGAGGACCTGGAGCTGGAGTACTTCCGCTCCATCAACGCACTCGACGCGTTCGTCAGCCGCAAGCTGGCCGCGCCGGTCGCCCCGTAGCGCGAGCGGAGCCGACCCCAGATGACGACGACGCTCACCGCGGAGCAGGCGCAGGCCCAGAAGGAGTTCCGGGCCTTCGCCGACCTCCGTGTCGCCCCGTACGCGGATGCCCGGCACCGCGCCCAGCGCACCCCTCCCGAGGCCATCCGGCTGCTCGCCGACGAGGGCCTGCTCGGGCTGCCGGTCCCGGCCGAGTACGGCGGCGGAGGCTGCGACGCGGTGACGCTCGGACTGCTGGCCGCGGAGCTCGGCCGCGCCTGCTCCTCGCTGCGCAGTCTGCTCACCGTCCACACGATGGTGGCGCACGCCGTCGCCCGCTGGGGCACCCGCGCCCAGAAGGACACCTGGCTGCCCCGGCTCGCCCGCGGAGAGCGCATCGGCGCGCTCGCCGTGTCCGAGCCGGGCACCGGCAGCGACGCCTCCTCCGTCACCACCCGGATCACCCCGGACGGCGACGACTGGATCCTCGACGGACACAAGAAGTGGATCACGTACGGCGAGAGCGCCGACCTGTTCCTCGTCGTCGGCCGCAGCGAGCAGGGACCCACCGCCCTGCTCGTCGAACGGGACACCCCCGGCCTGCGCACCGAGCTGATCGAGGACATGATCGGCATCCGCGCCTCGATGACCGCGAACGTGTACTTCGACCACTGCCGCGTCCCCGGCGCGAACCTGCTGGCCCGGCCGGGCCTCGGCGTCTCGCACGTGACCGGCGCGGCCCTCGACCTCGGCCGGTACACCGTCGGCTGGGGCTGCGTCGGCATCCTCGACGCCTGCCTCGAGGCCGCCACCGACTACGCGGCGGACCGCGTCCAGTTCGGCGTCCCCATCCGGGAGCACCAGCTGGTCCGCCGCATGATCACCGACATGTACACCTCTTCCCGGGCCGCCCGGCTGCTGTGCCTGGAGGCGGGCCGGCTGCGCGACGCACGCGACCCCGGGGCGCTCGCCGCCACCTCGACGGCCAAGTACTTCGCCTCCTCTGCCGCCGCCCGCGCCGCCACCGACGCCGTGCAGATCCACGGCGCCAACGGCTGCGGCCCCGACTACCCCGTACAGCGGCTCCTCGGCGACACCAAGGTCATGGAGGTCATCGAGGGCAGCTCCCAGCTCCACCAGGTGGGCCTCGCCGAGTACGCCTTCCAGGAGCGCGCCCTGCTCCGCCGCACCCCCTCGCCGCAGACCGTGGAAGTGAGTGACCGATGACGACGACCACCGAGACCCCCGTCGTGACCACAGTCAAGTGCGTGGTGTGGGACCTCGACAACACCGTCTGGGACGGCGTCCTCCTCGAGGACGCCGAGGTCACCCTGCGCCCCGAGGTCGTGGAGACCCTGCGCGTCCTGGACGAGCGCGGCATCCTGCACTCCATCGCCAGCCGCAACGACCACGACGCGGCCATGGCCAAGCTGACGGAGTTCGGCATCGCCGAGTACTTCCTCTACCCCCAGATCAACTGGGGCAACAAGTCCGACTCCGTGCAGGCCGTCGCCAAGGCCGTCAACATCGGCATCGACACCCTCGCCTTCGTCGACGACCAGCCCTTCGAGCGCGACGAGGTCGCCTTCGCCCACCCGCAGGTGCGCTGCATCGACGCCCTCGACGCCGCGGACATCCCGCAGCTCCCCGAGATGCACCCCCGGTTCGTCACCGCGGACTCCCGCGAACGCCGCCACCTCTACCGCGCCGACGCACAGCGCAACGCCGCCGAGGAGTCCCACGAGGGCACCTCCGAGGAGTTTCTCGCCTCGCTCGGCATGAGCTTCACCATCAGCCCCGCCGAGGAGCGCGACCTCCAGCGCGCCGAGGAGCTGACGGTCCGTACGAACCAGCTCAACGCCACGGGCTACACGTACTCGTACGAGGAGCTGGACGCGTTCCGCCGCTCCGCGGACCACGACCTGCTGGTCGCCGGTCTCGAGGACAAGTACGGCACCTACGGCAAGATCGGCCTCTCCCTCGTCGAGCGCGGCGAGGGCGTGTGGACCGTCAAGCTGCTGCTGATGTCCTGCCGGGTCATGTCCCGCGGCGTCGGCTCCGTGCTGCTCGGCCACCTGATCCGCGAGGCCCACCGGGCCGGGGTGCGGCTGCGCGCCGAGTTCGTGCCGACCGACCGCAACCGGACCATGTACATCACCTACAAGTTTGCCGGCTTCCGCGAGATCGCCAAGAAGGGCGACATCTCGGTCCTGGAGAACGACTTCTCCCGGATCCCGGAGTTCCCCCCGTACATGGACGTCACCCTCGGGGGCTGACCCGCCCCCCCTCGAGACCCTTCCCAGCAGCGCCACAGAACGAGACGGATGGCCAACATGAGCGCCCAGGCGAACGAGGACCGGCTTCGGCGGGCCATGGCTGCAGTGATCCAGCTGCAGCAGCGCAACGCCGAGCTGGAGAACGAGCGGCACGAGCCGGTGGCGGTCATCGCCATGGCCTGCCGGCTTCCCGGCGGAGTCACCACGCCCGAGGAGTACTGGGAGCTGCTGGCCGGCGGCCGCGATGCCATCGGCCCGCTACCGGCGCGGTGGGCCGGTCTCGACCTGTACGACGCCGACCCCGCGGCGGTCGGCAAGAGCTACGCGCAGGAAGGCGGATTCCTCGACGGGCTCGAGGAGTTCGACGCCGACTTCTTCGGCATCTCCCGCCGTGAGGCCGTCTCCATGGACCCGCAGCAGCGGCTGGTCCTGGAGGCCTCCTGGGAGGCCCTGGAGCGGGCCGGCCTGCGCCCCGACGCGCTGGCCGGCAGCCGCACCGGCGTCTACCTGGGCGCCATGCGCTCCGACTACGACACCGGCAACGCTCCCCTGGAGGTCCTCGACGGCTACCAGGGCACCGGCATCTCCGGCAGCGTGGTCTCCGGCCGCATCAGCTACGCCCTCGGCCTCCAGGGCCCGGCCCTGACCATCGACACCGCCTGCTCCTCCTCGCTGGTCGCCATCCACTCGGCGGTCGCGGCCCTGCGCGGCGGCGACTGCGAACTGGCCCTGGCCGGCGGCGTCACCGTGATGAGCTCGCCCGCCATGTTCGTCGAGTCCAGCCGCCTCGGCGCGATGGCCCCGGACGGCCGCTGCAAGAGCTTCTCCGCCGGGGCCGACGGCGCGATCTGGTCCGAGGGCGTCGGCATCCTCGTCCTGAAGAAGCTCTCGGCCGCACGCCGCGACGGCGACCGGGTCCTCGCCGTGGTCCGCGGTTCCGCCGTCAACCAGGACGGCCGCAGCCAGGGCCTGACCGCTCCCAACGGGCCCGCGCAGCAGCGCGTGATCCGCGACGCGCTCGCCTCCTGCCGCCTGACCCCCGCCGACATCGACGCGATCGACGCCCACGGCACCGGCACCCCGCTCGGCGACCGTATCGAGGCCGGCGCGCTGGCCGAGGTCTTCGGACCCGGGCGGGACGCCGCACAGCCCGTGTGGCTCGGCTCGTCCAAGTCGAACCTCGGCCACACCCAGGCCGCCGCCGGCGTCGTCGGCGTGATGAAGATGATCCTGGCGCTCCAGCACGAGGAGCTGCCCGCCACCCTGCACGCCGCCGAGGCCAGCCCGCACGTCGCCTGGGACAGCAGCGGCCTGCGGCTCCTGCAGGCGAACACGCCGTGGCAGCGCGGCGAGCGGGTGCGCCGGGCCGGCGTCTCCTCGTTCGGCATCAGCGGCACCAACGCCCACGTCATCGTCGAGGAAGCCCCGGCCGAGGCGCCCGCCGAGACCCCCGAACCCGCGGCGGCTCCGGCCGCGACGACGGCGCAGACCCCCTGGTCCGCCGTCCCCCGCCCGCTGCTCGTCTCCGGCTCCGACGCCGCCGCGCTGCGCGCACAGGCCGCCCGCTGGGCCCGCTGGATCACCGAGCACCCCGAAGCCCACTGGCCGGACGTCCTGCGTACCGCCGCCCTGCACCGCACCCCGATGGAGTTCCGCGCCGCGGTCGTCGCGGCCGGACCCCGGGAGGCCGCCGAGGCGCTCCGCGCACTCGCCGAGGGCCGGCCCCACCCCTGCCTGACCTCCGCGACCGCCCGCGAGCGCGGCAGCGCCGTCTTCGTCTTCCCCGGCCAGGGCTCGCAGTGGCCCGGCATGGGCCGCGAACTGCTCGAGCAGAGCGAGGTGTTCCGTAAGGCCGTCGAGGAGTGTGACGCCGCGCTCGCGCCCTGGACCGGCTGGTCGGTGGCGAAGGTCCTGCGCGGCGAGGCGGACCTCGAACTCACCCTCGAGCGGATCGATGTACTCCAGCCCGCCCTCTTCGCGGTGATGATCGGCCTCGTCGCACTGTGGCGCTCGCTCGGTGTGGAACCGGCCGCCGTCGTCGGCTCAAGCCAGGGCGAGGTCCCGGCCGCCGTCGTCTCCGGCGCGCTCTCCCTCGCCGACGGCGCCCGGCTGACCGCCCTGCGCTCCCAGGGCCAGCTGCGCGAGTGCAGCGGCCGCGGCGCCATGGCCCTGGTCGAACTGCCCGTGGACCGCACCCGCGAGCTCATCGCCCCGTACGGGGACGCCCTGTCGGTGGCCGTCGTCAACACGGCCGGCTCGACCGTGGTCTCCGGCGACGTGGACGCCGTAGAGCGCCTGCTCGCCGCACTCGAAGGCGGCGACGTCTTCTGCCGCCGCATCCAGTCGGACACCGCCGGGCACAGCGCGCACATCGACTCCATGCTGCCCTGGCTCGCCGAGCAGCTCGCCGGCCTGCGCCCCGGCGCCACGGCCGTGCCGTTCTACTCCACCGTCACGGGCGGCGTGCTCGAGGGCGCCGCCCTCGACGGCGGCTACTGGTGCCGCAACGTCCGCGAGACGGTCCGCATGGACCTCGCCCTGGCACGGCTCGCCGCCGACGGCCACGACGTCTTCGTCGAGATCTCCCCGCACCCCGTCCTCGGAATGCCCCTGACCAGCGCCACCGCCGAGCGGCACGGCGCCGTCGTGGGCAGCCTGCGCCGCGACCAGGGCGGCCTCGACGAACTGCTGCGCTCGTTCGGCTCCCTGCACACCATGGGCTACCCGGGCGACTGGACCCGGGTCTTCGGCGCCGCGGAGGACGGCCGCAGCCGGCTCGCCGACCTGCCCACCTACGCATTCCAGCGCAAGCCGTACTGGACCGACGTGCCCGGATACCGCCGGCTCGACCCCGCCGAGATCGCCGCGCTCGCCGACCGGACCCAGGACACCCCGGCCGACGCCGCCGACGGCCCGGCCGCCCTGCGGGCCGCCCTCGCCGCCCTCGGCGACGACGAACGCCACGAACACCTCACCGAACTCGTCCGCCGCGAGGCGGCCGCGGTCCTCGGCGCCGCCGCCCCGGTCCCGGCCGCCAAACGGCTCCAGGAGCTCGGCCTCGACTCGATCATGGGGCTCCAGCTACGCAACCGGCTCACCGAGCTGACGAACGCCACGCTCCCCGTCAACCTCGCCTTCCAGCACCCCACTGCGCACGACATCGCCGCGTACCTGCTCGCCCACGCCCTCGACGCCGCCCCGAGCGCCACTGAGGCCGGGCTGGAACGCGCCGCGCGGCGCGAGACGCACCCGGCGACCGACGGCCAGCGCCGGCTCTGGTTCCTGGAGCAGCTGCGCCCGGCCAGCGCCGAGTACAACACCCCGCTGGTGCTGCGCACCGCGGACCGCCTCGACGCGGCCGCGCTGCGCGCGGCCCTGGCCTGGGTGAGCGCCCGTCACGAGGCGCTGCGCACCGCCCTGGAGCTGCGTGAGGGCGAACTCGTGCAGGTCGTACGGGAAGCGGGGGAGCCGCAGTTCACCCACGAGGACCTCAGCCACCTCGGCGAGGACGAGCTCGACGCCCGCATCCGCCGCGAGGAGCGCGCCCCGTTGCGCCTGGACGGGGACGGCCTGCTGCGCTGCCTGCTCGCCGACACCGGTGACGGCGGAAGCCTCATCGGCATCTTCCTGCACCACGCCGTCATCGACGGCTGGTCCCTGTCCGTCTTCACCCGCGAGCTCTTCGACGCCTACACCGCCTGCGCCGAGGGCCGCACGCCCGAGGCCGCCGAGCCCGCCTTCCAGCTGGGCGACTACGCGGCCTGGGAGCAGCGGGCCGTCCGGGAGGGCCGCTTCGCGAAGGGCCTGCAGGTGATCGGCGGCCGTCTCGAAGGCCTCGGCCGGCTCGAACTGCCCGCCGCGGACGCCGCTTCGGGCACCGGAGAGGACGCACGGGCGGAAGCGGAGGGCGGCACCACCGGCTTCACCCTGCCCGCCGCCCTGCGCGCCCGCGTCGAGGAGCTGGCCGCGCGGACCGGGGTCACCCCGTACACCGTGTACGCGAGCGCATTCGCCGTCCTGCTGGCCCGTACCACCGGCAGTGAGGACTTCGCCCTCGGCACGGTGTGGGCCAACCGCCGGCTGGCCGGCACCGAGAACCTGCTCGGTTTCCTCGTCACCACCCTGCCCCTGCGTTTCGAGCTGGCGGGCGACCCCGACTTCGAGCAGGTGCTGGGGGCGACCGCGCCCCGCGTCCTGGAACTGATGGAGCACCAGGACCTGCCGCTGTCCGAGCTGGTCAAGGCCGTCGGCGGCGAGCGCACCGGCGAGGACAACCCGCTCTTCGGCGCCGTCTTCAACTACCGGGCGAGCGAGCTGCCCCCGCTCGGCGAGGGACCTGGCGCCTGGACGCCGTCGGCCGGAGCCGTCGGCGGAGGCCCGCGCGGCGTCGCCAAGTCGGCCGTCGGCCTGACCCTCGCCCCCGACGGCGAGGGGCTGCGCGGCGAACTGGAGTTCCTGCCGGGCTTCCTCGGACGGTCCGCGGCCGCCCGCATGGCGGACAACTTCACGGCCCTGCTGGAGGCGGTCACCACCGACGCGGCCCGGCCCGTCGGCGTCCTTGAGCTGATCTCCGCCGCCGAACTGGCCTGGCTGGAGGAGCAGGGCGGCCACGCCGCGGCCGAGGTGAGCGGCCCCACCGCCCTCGAGCGCATCCTGGCCCAGGCCCGCCGCACGCCCGACGCCGTGGCGCTCGTCGACGCCGGCCGTGACTGGACGTACCGCCGGGTCGTGTCCCGGGCGGCGGCGATGGCCGGGCACCTGCGCTCCGCCGGAGCCGGCCCCGGGACCCTGGTCGGCATCCACCTGCCGCGCTCGGCCGACCTCGTGGTCGCCGTGCTCGCGACGTGGCTGGCGGGCAGCGCCTACGTCCCGCTGGACCCGGAGTACCCCCAGGCCCGCCTGGAGCACGTGGTCCGCGACAGCGGCCTGCTGCTGGTGATCTCCACCCGTGAGGGCGCGGCCGCCATCGCCGACGACCGCATCGAGGTGCTGCTGGCCGATGCGTTCCCCGAGAGCGCCGAGCAGGGCGAGCTCCCCGGGGAGGAGGCCGCCGCGGCGGCCGCCCTGTCCTCGCTCGCGTACGTCATCTACACCTCCGGGTCCACCGGCCTGCCCAAGGGCGTCCAGCTCGAGCACGCCCAGTTCGCCAACTTCTGCGCGGCGATGGACCTGAGGGTCGGCGGCGGCACCGGGGACACCTGGCTCGCGGTCACCAGCCTCTCCTTCGACATCTCCACCCTCGAATTGCTGTGGACCCTGACCCGGGGCTACCGGGTCGTCGTCGGGCAGGGCGGTCCGGCCCGCTGGGCCGACTACCTCCCGTACGCCCCCACCCACCTGCAGTGCACCCCGTCGCTGGCACGCATGCTGCTGGCCGACGGCGACGGCCGCGCCCTCGTCCAGGGCCTGCGCCGGATGCTCGTCGGCGGCGAGGCCCTGGACCGGGGACTGGCCCGCAAGCTGGACCGGCTGTGCCCGGGCGGGCTGATGAACATGTACGGGCCCACCGAGACCACGGTGTGGTCGGCGGCCTGGGACGCGGTGCCGGGCGAGGTCTCGCTCGGCACGCCCCTGCTCGGCAACCGGCTGTACGTCCTCGACGCGGCCGGCCGGCGGGTGCCGCGCGGCACCCGCGGCGAGCTCTTCATCGGCGGACTCGGTGTCGCCCGCGGCTACCTGAACCGCCCGGAGCTGACCGCCGAACGCTTCGTACCCGACCCGTTCGCCGCGGACGGCGCCGCCCGCATGTACCGCACCGGCGACGTCGTACGCCACCGGGCCGACGGCAGCCTGGAGTTCTGCGGCCGCGCCGACGCTCAGGTCAAGCTCCGCGGCCACCGCATCGAGCTCGGCGAGATCGAGGCGGTCGCCGCCGAGCACACCGCCGTCGCCGAAGCGGCCGCCGTGGTCCGCGAGGACGTGCCGGGCGACCCTCGGCTGTGCCTGTACGTGACCCTGGCGCCGGGCCGCGCCGCCGCCGACGAGGACCTGCTGGCGGCCCTGGCCGAGCGGCTTCCCGCCGCCATGGTCCCGTCCCGGCTCATCCGGCTCCCCGAACTGCCGCACACCCCCAACAAGAAAGTCGACCGGGGCGCCCTGCTGAGGCTGGCGGCCCCCGCGGCGGCCACCGCGTCGGCCCGTGCACAGGCCGACGGCAGCATCGGGTCCCTGGTCAGCAACGCCTGGGCCGAGGTGCTGGGGCTGGCCTCCGTCGACCCCGACAAGGGCATCTTCGACCTCGGCGCCAACTCCATGACCGCCCTCGAGGCACACAAGATCATCTGTGCGGGGCTGGGCCGGGAGTTCCCGCTCTCCACCCTCTTCCGCTACCCGACCGTGCGCCAGCTCTCCGCGTTCCTGCAGGACGGCTCGCACGCCACGCTGGCCCGCCAGGTGTCGGCGGCCCGCCGCGAGAGCGCCGGCGAGGACGCCGTTGCCATCGTCGGCATGGCCTGCAAGCTGCCGGGCGCGCCCGACCTCGACACCTTCTGGCACAACCTGCGCGACGGCATCGAGTCGATCACGTACTTCAGCGACGAGGAACTGCGCGCGGCCGGCGCCACCGAGGACGAACTGGCCGACCCCGCCTACGTCCGCGCCCGCGGCCTGATCGACGGCGCCGACCTCTTCGACGCGGCGTTCTTCGACTACTCGCCCGCCGAGGCCGAGGTCATGGACCCGCAGCACCGGTTGTTCCTGGAATGCGCCTGGCAGGCGCTGGAGCACTCCGGCATCGTGCCCTCCACCTACGACGGCAACGTGGCCGTCTTCGGCGGTACCGGCTTCGGCGGCTACCACCAGGACGCCACCGGCGACCTGTCCTCCTTCTACCGCTCGATGATCGGCAACAAGAACGACTACCTGGCCACCCGCGTCGCCCACAAGCTCGACCTGCGCGGCCCCGCACTCTCCGTCCAGACCGCCTGCTCGACCGGCCTCGTCGCAGCGCACCTGGCCCGTGAGAGCCTGCTGCGCGGCGAGTCCGACGTCGCCCTGGTCGGCGCCTCCTCGCTGACCATCCCGCTGCGGCGCGGCTTCGTCCACCAGGAGGGCCTGGTCGTCTCCCCGGACGGCAAGTGCCGCGCCTTCGACGAGAAGGGCGCCGGCACCGTCTTCGGCAGCGGCGTCGGCATGCTCGTCCTGCGCCGCCTCTCCGACGCGATAGCCGCCGGCGACACCGTGTACGCCGTTCTGCGCGGCAGCGCCGTCAACAACGACGGCGCCGCCAAGGCCGGCTTCACCGCCCCGAGCGTGCAGGGCCAGGCCTGCGTCATCGCCGAGGCCCAGGCCGCGGCCGGCGTCACCCCGGACAGCGTCGGCTTCATCGAGGCGCACGGCACCGCCACCTCACTGGGCGACCCCATCGAGGTGCAGGCCCTCCAGCAGGTCTTCGGCTCCGCCGACCGCGAGGAGCCCTGCGCCCTCGGCTCCGTCAAGACCAACATCGGGCACGCGGACGCGACCGCCGGCATCGCCGGCCTCATCAAGGCGGCTCTCGCCGTGCACCACGGGGAACTGGTGCCGAGCCTCAACTACGAGCACCCCAACCCCGAGATGGGCCTCGACCCCAACCTGTTCTACGTCAACACCGAGACCAAGCCGTGGCAGCCCCAGGGCCCCCGCCGCGCCGGCGTTTCCTCCTTCGGCATCGGCGGCACCAACGCCCACGTCGTACTGGAGCAGGCCCCCGGGGAGCCGCAGGCCGCCGCCCGCCCCGAGGCGGAGCCCGGGGCCCTGCCGGTCGTCCTGTCCGCCCGCACCGACGTGGCGCTGCGCGAGCAGGCCGGCCGCTGGGCCGACCGGCTGGAGGAGGACCGCACGCTCCGGCTCGCCGACGTCGCGTACACCGCGGCCGTGCGCCGCACCCACTTCGGCCGCCGCGCCGTGGTCACCGCCGCCACCACCGACGAGGCCGCGGCCGCCCTGCGCGCCCTCGCCGAGGGCCACTCACACACCCTGCTGGCCCAGGCCGCCGCCCGCGGCCGCGGCCGCACCGTGTTCGTCTTCCCCGGCCAGGGCAGCCAGTGGGACGGTATGGGCCGCACCCTGTTCGAGCAGTCGCCCGCCTTCGCCCGGACCGTCCGCGAGTGCGACGCGGTCCTCGCACCCCAGCTCGGCTGGTCGGTCGCCGACGTGCTGCGCGGCACCGGCGGCCCCGAACTCTCGGCCCGCGCCCTCGACGTCGTACAGCCCGTGATGTTCACGATGTACGTCGGCCTCGCCGCCGCCTGGCGGGAACTGGGCATCGAGCCCGACGCCGTGACCGGCCACAGCCAGGGCGAGGTCGCCGCCGCAGTCGTGGCCGGCGCACTCACCCTCGAAGAGGGCGCCCGCATCATGGCCGTGCGCAGCCGCGCACTCCAGGCCGTCGCCGGCGTCGGCGCCATGGCCATCGTCGAGCTCCCGGTGGAGCAGGTGCTCGAGCGGATCGCCCCCTACGGGGACGCGGTGTCCGTCGCCGCCGTCAACACCCCGACCTCGGTCGCCCTGTCCGGCGACGCCGACGCGATCGAGGACCTGCTCTTCACCCTCGACGACGACGACATCGTCTGCGGCAAGCTCGAGGCGCCCGTCGCCTCGCACAGCCACTGGATGGACGCACTGCTCCCGGCCCTGGAGGCCGACCTCGCGGACCTCGCGCCCACCGCCGGCCACGTGCCCTTCTACTCCACGGTGACCGGCGCCCTCCTCGACGGCCGCGCCCTCGACGCCGCCTACTGGTGCCGCAACCTGCGCGAACCCGTCCGGCTGGACCTGGCCCAGCAGGAACTGATCGCCGCCGGACACGACGTGTTCATCGAGGTCAGCCCGCACCCTGTGCTCGCCATGCCGCTCACCGAGGGCAGCGACAAGGCCGTCGTCGCCGGCACCCTGCGCCGGGGCCACGGCGAACGCTCCGAACTCCTGCGCACCCTCGGCGAACTGCACACGCACGGCCACCGGGTGCCCTGGGAACAGATCCTGGACGCCGTCACCCCCGCAGGCCCCGCCGAAGGCACCCGCGCGCTGCGCGTCGCCGAACTGCCCACCTACGCCTTCCAGCGCCGCTCCTACTGGATCGACCCGCCGAAGCCCGAGGACACCCCCCGAGCCGCCGCCGACCAGGCCTTCTGGGACGCGGTCGGCGAGGACGGCGGCCCGGAGCGCCTCGCCGCGCTCCTCGACGCCCCCGACCACCTGAAGCAGGGCATCGACGAGCTGCTCCCGCTGCTGAACTCCTGGTGGCAGCGCCAGGAGTCCCGCGAGACCGTCGCCGGCTGGCTGTACGAGGACACCTGGGAGCTCTCCCCGGCCCCGTCCCCCACCACCCTGACCGGCCCCTGGGCCCTGGTGACCACCGAGGCCGAGGCCGAGAGCGCCGACGCCGTCGAGGACGCGCTGCGGGCCGCGGGAGCCACCCCGTACCGCATCCCGTCCGGCCCCGACCGGGCCGTCCTCGGCGCCGCCCTCTCGGCCCTGCCCGAACCGCCCCGCGGAGTCCTCACCCTGGGCTCCCTCGACGACACCCCGGACGGCTCCGGATCCACCGCGGGCTTCGCGAGCACCCTCGCGTTGCTCCAGGCGCTCGGCGACCTCGGCCTCACCGCACCGCTGTGGGCCCTGACCCGCGGCGCGGTCGACACCGACGGCAGCGGGCCCGTCCCCGCACCGCTCCAGGGCCTGGTCACCGGTCTCGGCCGGGTCGCCGCGCTCGAGGACCCGCTGCGCTGGGGCGGCACCGTCGACCTGCCCCGGCAGCCCCACCCGGGCTGGGCCGGACAGCTCGCCGCGTGCCTCGCCGCCGGCGACCACGAGGACCAGGTGGCGCTGCGCGCCGGAGGCCGGCACGTACGCCGCCTGCGGCGTACCGCGCCCCGCCCCACCGGCACCTGGTCCACCCGCGGCACCGCACTGATCACCGGCGGCCGGGGCGCCCTCGGCCTGCACCTGGCCCGGCACCTCGCCGAACGCGGCGCCGAGCACGTCGTGCTGGCCTCCCGCCGCCCCGGCACCTCCCCGGAGACCGACCAGCTGCGCACCGAACTCGCCGCCCTGGGCGTGGAACTGACCCTGGAACAAGCCGACCTCGCCGACCGCGAGCAGGTGGCCGCCCTGCTCGCCCGCACCGGCGACGCACGCCACCCCCTGCGCACCGTGGCCCACCTGGCGGGCCTGTCCCGGCCCACCGCCCTCACCGGCCTCACCCCCGGGGCGGCTGCCGAGGAGAACGCGGCCAAGGTCCACGGCGCCTGGCACCTGCACGAGCTCCTCGCCGACCGCGAACTCGACGCGTTCGTGCTCTACGGCAGCGGCGCCAGCCTGTGGGGCGGCGCCGGCCAGGCCGCGTACGGAGCCGCAAACACCGCGCTCGATGCGCTCGCCCGCCACCGCACGGCCCGCGGACTGCCCGCCACCGTCGTGCACTGGGGCGGCTGGGCCGGCGGCGGCATGGTCACCGCCGAGGCCGAACGGGCCGCCCGCTCCCGGGGCCTGCGCACCGTGGCTCCCGCGCTCGCCCTGGACGCCCTCGACCTGGCCCTCGGCTCCGGCATGGTGGCCCTCGGCGTCGCCGACATCGACTGGGCGGCCTTCGCCCCCGCCTACCGGGCCGCCCGGCCCCGCCCGCTGCTCGACTCCCTGCCGGAGGCCCGGGAACCGGAAGCCGAGCAGCTGCCCGATGCCTCCGCGGGAGCGGAACTGCGCACGACCCTGGCCGCGCAGTCCCCCGAGGACCGGCTGCACACCGTCACCACCCTGGTCAAGGCCGAGGTCGCCCCCGTCCTCGGCCTGGACGGGGCCGAGCTACCCGAGGACCAGCCGCTCCAGCAGCTGGGCCTGGACTCGCTGATGGCCGTACGGGTCCGCAACGAGCTCACCCGCCGCACCGGACTCGCGGTGACCACCGAGGCGATCCTGCGCCACGCCACCTGCGCGGGCATCGCCGCCCACCTGGCCGGCGAGCTCCTGCCCGGGGGCCACGCCCCCGCGGCCCCCGCGGCCCCTGCGCCCGCTGCCGGCGACAGCCCCTGGCTGAGCGTCCTCAAGCCGGCCGCGGACCCGCGCGCCCGGATCGTCTGCGTCGCCGGCATGGGCGGCACCACCGGCGGACACGTCCCGCTGGTGCGCCACCTGCCCGACGACGTCGAACTCCTCGGCGTCCAGCTGCCGGGCCGCGACGGCCGCAGCGGCGAGGCACCCGTCACCGACATGATGTTCCTCGCCGACCAGGTCGTCGCCGCCCTCGCCGGCCGGCTCGCCCCGGCCGGCGGCGCACCCGCAGAGGCCGGCGCCCCTGTGGTCCCCGCCGCCCCCGTCGTCCTGTACGGCCACAGCCAGGGCTCCTGGCTGGCCTGGGAGGTGGCCCACCGGCTCGCCCACCGGCCCGGCGTACCGCCCCTGGCGCTCGTCGCGGCCTGTGCGCTCCCGCCGCTGGCCCCCCTCACCCCCGGCCTCGACCGGCTCGGCGAGCTGACCGGCGACCTGGACACGGCCGACCCCGCCGAGCTCGCGGCCCTGCTGGCCGGGCTGCTCCCCGAGGAAGTCCTCGCCAGCGAGGAACTGCTCGCCGAGTACGTCCAGCGGCTGCGCACGGACACCGTGCTCGCCGAGAACCACCGCACGGTGCTGCGCGGCACCACCCGGGCGGCCCTGGACATCCCGCTGTTCGCCGTGTCCGGCAGTAGCGACCCGGTGCTTCCCGAAGGGGCGATGGAGGTGTGGCGCGAGCTGACCGGCGCCGCCTTCGTCCCCCGCGAGATCGAGGGCTCCCACGCGGCGCCGATCACCAACCCCGAGGCCATGGCGGCCGAACTCATGAACGCGATCACCACGATCGCCACCAGCCTGGAGGACAACCATGCCTGAGACCGTGCGCCCGGACGGGGCGCGGATCCACTACGAGGTGTACGGCACCGGCTTCCCCGTCCTGCTCCTCGGCCCCGGCGAGGTACCGGGCCAGTGCGACGGTGCGCGAGCCGCGTTCGCGGAACTCGCCACCGCGCTCGCCGCGCAGTTCCGGGTCGTCACGGTCGACGCCCGCCACCAGGGTCGCAGCACCGGCCCCGCCGAGCCGTTCTGCTACGGACGCACCGCGGCCGACCAGCTGGCCGTCCTGGACGAGCTCGGCATCGAGCGCGCCCACGTCGTGGCCTCCGGCGCCGGCACCCCCCAGGCCTGGCGCCTGGTCCAGGACGCCCCGGAGCGGATCGCCGCCGTCGTCGCCCACGCACCCGTCGGCATCGACGGGAGCAACACCCTCGGCGACTTCCTGGGCACCTTCGACGAGGCCATGCGGCTGGCCCGCGCCGAGGGCGTCGAGGGCGTGATCGCGGAGGCCGCCCTGGGCGGCGGCTTCGCGGCCCGGCCCGGCGCCGGCCCGTACGCCCGGCGCTTCGAGGAGGTCTCCTCCTTCCGCGAGGAGATCCTCGCCCTGCGCCGCGAGCGCTACATCGTGGGCCTCGTCCGGTTCCGCGACGGGCTCTGGCCGCAGGGATCGGCCTTCTTCTCCGTACCCGAGGAGTGGCTCGCGTCGTTCCCCGCGCCCCTGCTCGTGCTGCCCGGCGCAAGCGCCCTGGCCCCCGAGGGCCTGGCCAAGCGGCTCGCCGCGGAGGTGCCCGGCGCCCGTATCGCGCAGAGCGGCCCGGGCACCCCCGACCGCGGGACGGAGACCGTCGACCAGGTCGTCTCCTTCCTCCTCGAGACCACCGCACGCTGAAGGAGACGACCGTCATGATCACGCTCGACAACCTCGACATCACCGACGAGACGGCGTACGCCGAGACCGGCTACCCGTACGCGGAGTGGGACCTGCTGCGCCGCGAGGAGCCCGTGTTCTGGTACCGGCGCCCCGGCTTCGAGCCGTTCTGGGTGCTGACCCGGCACGAGGACATCGCCTACGTCTCGCGCAACCCGAAGCTCTTCTCCAGCGCCCAGCGGGTCACCCTCGACACCCCCGAGGCCGTGGAGATGTTCGAAGCCCAGCTGGAGGCGCGGGCCGAGATGTTCGGGCACGCCCCGGACCTGCCCCCGGCCCTCTCGTACATGGACTCGCCGCGCCACCGCCACCTGCGCCAGGTCATGGCGCCCTGCTTCACGCCCAAGGCGATCAGGGAGCTGGAGGAGCGGTTCCACGAGCTGGCTGCCGAGTACGCGGCGGCGTTCACCCGCCTGCTCGACGAGAACGGTACCGCCGACGTCGCCAAGAGCCTGTCCGCACGGCTGCCGGTCGCAGCGATCTGCGAACTGGTCGGCGCGCCCCTCAAGGACTGGGACGACATCTTCGAGTGGACCGAGGGCACCACCGCGGCCGCCGACCCGGAGAACCAGCGCGACGGCGAGGACGCCGAAGCCACCTTCGCCCGCAACATGGGCGCACTCAGCGGCTACGTCGCGGGCCTGGTCCAGGAGCGCATGGCCGACATCGACGGCACCGGCACGGACGTGCTGAGCCGCCTGGCCCGCGCCCGGATCGAAGGCGAGCCGCTGGCCTTCCACGAGATCCTCTACACCATCTTCAACCTGCTGGTCGCGGGCATCGGCACCACCCGCAACGCGACCACCGGCGGTATCCAGGCCCTCCTGGAACACCCCGAGCAGGTGCAGAAGCTCATCGAGGACCCGTCGCTGGTCGACGGCGCCGTCGAGGAGATCCTGCGCTGGACCTCGATCGCCGTGAACTTCGTGCGCACCGCGACCGAGGACACCGAGATCGGCGGCCGGCTCATCCGCAAGGGCCAGACCGTCGCCATGTGGTACCCGGCGGGCAACCGCGACGAGGCGGTCTTCGAGAACCCGTACCGCTTCGACGTGACCCGCGACGCCACTGCGCAGATCGCTTTCGGCGGTCACGGCGAGCACATCTGCCTGGGCGCCCACCTGGCCCGCCTGGAGCTGCGGGCCGTCCTGCGGGCCGTGCTCCCGCTGCTCCCCGAATTGGAGCTCGTGCGCAAGCCCGACTTCAGCGTGCTCCACCTCCAAGCCGCCGAAATCAAGCGGCTTGTCGTACAACGCAAGGAACGGTGACAGACCGATGACGGAGAATTCGACCCAGGAGCCGAGGCCGGTACCGGCCTCCCTCCGGGAGTTCGCGGCCGGAGACGAGTCCGACCTCAACGTGGTGGCGCCCTGGACGGGGCCCGCCGTGGACGCGGAGACCGGGCTGCTGAAGGAGCCCATCCGCGGGCGGCACCTGATCGCGACATCGGTCGGCTGGCCGAAGCCGGGGCACGAGGACGCCGCGATCGCGCTGAACGAGGCGATCCTCGGTGAGCTCTACGTGCGGCCCGGCCTGCTGGCCGTCACGCTCGCGATATCGGCGAACAATTTCAGCAGCACCCGCAGCCTCAGCATCTGGGAGAACGAGGCGGCGCTCAAGGGATTCCTGAAATCCGAGCCGCACATGGTGGCCGCGCGCCGCGTCAGGGAGCTCATGTACGACTGGGAAGGTGCCAACTGGGTCTCCGAGGAGACGACGGAACTGCCGACCTTCGACGAGGCCAAGGCCCGTCTCGACGCCGTCCGGCCGCCCGGCCCGAGCGATTTCGAGTCGTACGACGACGCCGCGACCGCCTGAATTTCACTTGACCGCTCGAGAAGCACTCGAGAGTTCCTCGAAGAACGCTTGAGGGTCACTCGGGAACAGTACGACAAGGAGTTGTTTCATGACCGCGACCACCGAGGCTCCGGCCCAGCCGCTGACGACCCATTTCCTGCACCACTTCGATCTGGCCTACGGCATGGTGCTCCACCTCGCCGAGGACTTCGACGAGGAGAGCGCGCGCCTGGCCCCGGCCCCGCACAAGCCGCTCGTCTGGTTCCTCGGGCACCTGATCTGCGCGACCGACTACTTCTCGACCCTGCACCAGGGCACCGAGTCCCTGGTCACCGAGGAGTTCTCCCGGCACTACGCCGGGAACGGCAACTCCGACTGGTCGTGGGGCCCTTCGCTGGAAGAGATGATCACCCTCTACCAGCAGGTGCACGAGCGGATGCGCGCCTTCGTGGCCGAGCTAGAGCCCGCGGACCTCGACCGCGAGTCCC
Organism: Streptomyces sp. NBC_01296; assembly: GCF_035984415.1. Classification (NCBI taxonomy): domain Bacteria; kingdom Bacillati; phylum Actinomycetota; class Actinomycetes; order Kitasatosporales; family Streptomycetaceae; genus Streptomyces; species Streptomyces sp. NBC_01296. The sequence continues at coordinate 127,252 of NZ_CP130721.1, forward strand.
CGCTCGAGCCCTTCGGCGACGACCGCCTGAAGAACCTCGGAAAGGCGCTTTCGATCATTCAGATGCACGACGCCTTCCACTGCGGACAGCTCAGCTGCCTGCGCGTCGCACTCGGCAAGTCCGTGCCGTTCTAACCCGCCCTTCGGGCTGGCCGAAAATCCCCGCATCCCGTATCCGGGTCGATCTGCCCGGATACGGGATGCCGGAGTCGCTGCTACCGTGTCAGAAGGCTTCGCCCGTACCGCGGTCCAGGAAGAGGGGTTTCAAATGCCTTCGCACATTGCATTCTTCAATTTTCCGGCAATCGGCCATGTGAATCCGACGCTCGGAGTCGTCGAGGAACTGGTCAAGCGGGGGCATCGCGTCACCTGCACGGTGACCGACCATTTCGTGCCCGCGATCGAGGCGATCGGCGCCGAGGCCGTCCGCTACGAATCCGTATTCGGTGAGTTCTACCGCTCTCCGTACACGGATGAGGCGAATGCGGGCGAGGGAATGCGCTGTCTCAACGACGCGACCTCCCTCGTCGAGCAGGCTGGCCCCTTCTACGAGAAGAACCGCCCCGACGTCATCGTCCACGACTTCATGTCCTGGGGTGCCCGCTTCTACGGCGGCAAGCACGACATCCCGCTCGTCCGGCTCTTCCCGAGCTACGGCAACAACGAGAACTTCTCCATCCAGGAGAAGTTCCCGCTGGCCGAGTTCACCGACCCGCAGGTCGTCGAAATGATCGGCGAGCTGGCCCGGCTCCTGCCGGAGTTCAACCTCCCGGCCGACCCCATGGCCTTCTTCCAGTACGTCGAGAAGCTCGGCCTCATCTTCCTGCCGCGCGACTTCCACTACGACGGCGACACCTTCGACGACCGCTTCGTCTTCGTCGGCCCGTGCATGGGCGACCGCTCCTTCCAGGGCTCCTGGCAGCCCGCCTCGGACCGCCCCGTCCTGCTGATCTCCCTCGGTACCGCCGCCACCGGCTGGGCCGAGTTCTTCCGTACGGCCGTCAAGGCGTTCGGCGACAGCGAGTGGGACGTCGTCATGGCCGTCGGCGACCACATCGACGCCGCCGAGCTGCGCCCGCTGCCGGCCAACTTCGAGGTGCGCCGCCACGTGCCGCAGCTGGAGGTCCTGCAGCAGGCCAAGCTGTTCGTCACCCACGGCGGCATGAACAGCGTCATGGAGTCCCTGTACCACGGTGTCCCGATGGTCGTGATCCCGCAGATGAACGAGCAGAAGGCCAACGCCCTGCGCGTCGACGAGCTCGGCCTCGGCCGCCACCTGAGCAAGGACGACACCACCGTCGACAGCCTGCGCGAGGCCGTCGCGGCCGTCGCCGGCGACAGCGCCGTCACCACCCGCGTGGCGGACATGGGCGCCGCCATGCGCCAGGTGAACGGTCCCGTCCTGGCCGCAGACGCCATCGAGAAGTACCTCGTGGAGCAGGCCGGCTGACCGGCACCGCCTTCCGAAGACCCGTGCCCCGGCCACCCGGCCGGGGCACGGGTCTTTGCGCGTCGCGGCCCGCCGTCCCGCGCGAGCGCGGCTGGACACAACCTCCAGAGCGCTTCTAGACCGGTTGACCAGGGTGGATGCGGACGAGTCGGCCCTTGGGGCACTGCCGCGCGTATGAGCCTCGACAACTTTTCTGGAAGGCATCGTGAAACGACTGTTGCAGACCGCGGCGGTGATCCTGATTGCAGGACTCCTCGCCCCCACGGCGGTGGCCGAGGAAGCCTCCTCCGCCGCCGACCGGCCCCTGCGGTTCGCCCTCCCGGGCTCGCCCTCCGCGCCGTCCGGAAAGGGCAGCTTCCGCTTCGGCGTCTCGAGCTCCGCCACCCAGATCGAGGACCAGAACACCAACACCGACTGGTACAAGTGGACCCAGCCCGTCGCCGACGGCGGCATGGGCAAGAGCCCCTTCGTCGGCGAGGGCGTCGACGGCTACACCCTCGCCGTCAAGGACATCGACCTCATCGCCGACCTGAAGGTCGACTCGTACCGCTTCGGCATCGAGTGGGCGCGCATCGAACCCAAGCGCGGCCAGATCGACGAGAAGGCGATCGCCCACTACAACGAGGTCATCGACGCCCTCGTCGCCCGTGGCATCCGCCCCGTCGTCACCATCCACCACTTCGCCAACCCGGTCTGGGTGGACGACCCCGACGACATCGCCTGCGCCCACGGCCCCTCCGACACCAACCTGTGCGGCCTCGACCACCCCCAGGGCGGCCCGCTCGTCGTCCAGGCCATGGCCGGCTACGCCAAGCTGCTGGCCGAGCGGTTCGGCGACCGGGTCCACGAGTGGGTGACCCTCAACGAGCCCGGCGTGTACATGCTGTTCTCGCACGCCTTCGGCGCCGGCCCGCCCGGCAAGGCCGACCTGCCCACCAACTTCGCCACGAAGTACGTGCCCGCCGTGCGCACCTACATCGACGCCCACGCCGCCATGTACAAGGCGATCAAGCAGGTCGACCCGCGCGCCAGCGTCGGCCTGACCGCCAGCGTCAAGCAGTACGAGGCCGTCCGCGACGGCAAGATCAGCACCGAGCCGCGCGACATCGCCGCCCGCGACCGCTTCCGCCGCTTCTTCGAGCTGAACTTCCTCGACTCGCTGCGCAACGGCACCTTCGACGCGAACTACGACGGCAAGCCCGACGAGCAGCACCCGGAGTGGAAGAACACCCTCGACTGGCTCGGCGTCCAGCTCTACGACCGCACCGGCGTCACCGACCCGACCACCCCCGGGCCGACCACCCTGCCCGTCATCAACGTCGACGTCTGCGGCGCCCCGCCCTGCTTCCCGCTCAAGGACCCGACGTACTTCGTGCCCGACATGGGCTACGAGTCCGACCCGCAGGGCCTCTACCCGGTCCTCAAGGACTTCAGCCGCCGCTACCAGGGCCTGCCCCTGATGGTCTCCGAGTCCGGCATCGCCACCGGCTCGGGCAAGCGCCGCGCCGAGTTCGTCGTCCGCGCCCTGGAGCAGATCCAGCGCGCCCGAACCGAGGGCGTCGACGTCCGCGGCTACTACCACTGGAGCCTGCTCGACAACTTCGAGTGGCTCGGCGGCTACAAGCCCCGCTTCGGCCTCTACGCCGTCGACCGCACCACCATGAAGCGCACCCCGACCGAGGCGGCCGGCGTGTACGCGTCCATCGCCGGGTCCCGCACCCTCAGCCGCGGCGTGCGCGCCGAGTACGGCGGCAGCGGCCCCCTGACCCCGGAGCCGGGCAGCACGCCCGCACCCGCCACCGGCGACCCGGCCGTCACCAACCGCAAGGACTGACGACCCGGGCCGGTGGCCCGTACCGACTCCGGCTCAAGCCGGTTTCCAGCCCCGCACCCGAGGCTGGCAGGGGCCGTCCGCCGCCGCGGGCGGCCCCCTTGTCTTATGCCGGCATTTCGGTTCAACGAGTTTCAAGGATGCCCAGATGAGCAACGCCCAGGTGAACAGCGGCGCCGCCGCACGCGTGCCCGCCGCGGACATTGCCGCCCGGCTGCGGGAGACGATCGCCGGACTCCTCGAGACCGGACCCGAAAAGGTGGACGAGCACCGCTCCCTGCGCGACCTGGGCATGACCTCGCTCACGATCATGGCGATGCTGAGCAGCGTCGCCGAATGGCTGGGACGACCCGTCCCCGCCTGGGTCGTGTGGCAGTACCCCACCGTGGCCGCCCTCGCCGGCCACCTCGCGGGCGACGAACGGCCCGCGGCGGCCGCCGTCGCGCCCGCCCGCGTGCGCACCCACACGCACGAGCCGATCGCCGTCGTCGGCCTCGGCTGCCGGCTGCCCGGCGGGATCGAGACCCCACAGGAGCTGTGGCAGAGCCTCCTCGACGGCATGGACGCCGTACGCGAAGTGCCCGGCGACCGCTGGAACGCCGACGACTGGCTCGCCACGGACCCCGACGCCCCCGGCCGGATGACCACCCGCTGGGGCGGCTTCCTCGACGACGTCGCCGGCTTCGACGCCGAACTGTTCCGCATCTCGCCCGCCGAGGCCCGCCAGATGGACCCGCAGCAGCGGATGATCCTCGAGACCGCCTGGGCCGCGATCGAGGACGCCCAGATCGTCCACGGCGACCTCGCGGGCAGCCGCACCGGCGTGTTCATCGGCACGATGGCGCAGGAGTACCACCTGGCCACCGGCGCCGACCCGCAGGACATCGCGACCCACTCCGCCGTCGGCTGGGACAACTCGATCATCCCGGCCCGCGTCGCCTACACCCTCGGCCTGCACGGCCCCGCCCTCGCCGTCGCCACCGCCTGCAGCTCCTCGCTGACCGCCACCCACCTCGCCGTCCAGAGCCTGCGCTCCGGCGAGTCCGACCTCGCACTGGCGGGTGGCGTCAACGTCATGCTCAGCCCGCACACCACCGTCGCCATGACGAAGTTCGGCGGCATGAACCCCGACGGCCAGTGCCGCGCCTTCGACGCCGACGCCGGCGGCTACGTACGCGGCGAGGGCTGCGGCATCGTCGTCCTGCGCCGCCTGTCCGACGCGCTCGCCGCGGGCGACCGCGTCTACGCGGTCATCCGCGGCAGCGCCGTCAACAACGACGGCGCCTCCAACGGGCTCACCGCGCCCAACCCGCAGGCCCAGGCAGACGTCCTGCGCGCCGCCTGGGACGACGCCTCCGTCGCCCCCCGGCACGTCTCGTACGTCGAGGCCCACGGCACCGGCACCCTCCTCGGCGACCCCATCGAAGCCGAGGCCCTGGGCACCGTCTTCGCCCCGGGCCGTGAGGAGCCTCTGCGGATCGGCTCGGCCAAGACCAACTTCGGGCACCTGGAGCCCGCGGCGGGCGTCGTCGGCCTGATGAAGACCGCCCTCGCCCTGCACCACGGCGAACTCCCCGCCAGCCTCCACTTCGAGACCCCCAACCCGCACATCGACTTCGACGCCAACCGCCTCGAAGTCGTCGCCGCCCGCCGCCCCTGGCCGCACGGAGGCCGCCGCTACGCCGGCGTCAGCGGCTTCGGCTTCGGCGGCACCAACGCCCACATCGCCCTCGAAGAGGCCCCGTACCGGCGGCGGATGCTCGTACCGCTCGCCGCCGACACCGACGAGGACCTGCGCGAGGCCGCCGAAGCCCTCACCACCCGCGCCGCCGGCAGCCACGGCTGGTACGCCCCCGAACTCCTCGCCCGCGCCACCGGCACCCGGCGCGTCGTCGCCGCCGTCAACCACCCCGACGAGCTCCCCGATGCCCTGCACGAGCGCCTCGACGCCCTCGCCGCCCGCACCCCGCGCAGGGCCGGCAGCCGCCCCGCGCTCGCCTTCTTCTTCTCCGGCCACGGCTCCCAGTGGCTCGGCATGGGCCGCGACCTGCTCGCCGAACCCGTCTTCCGGACCGCCCTCGACGCCTGCGACAGCGCGATCCACGACGTCACCGGCTGGTCCGTCGTCGAGGAGCTGCTCGCCGGGCCCGACGCCTCCCGGCTGGAGCGCACCGACGTGGTGCAGCCGGTCCTGTTCGCCGTCCAGGTCGCCCTCGCCCGCACCCTGGAGGCCTGGGGTCTGGAGCCCTGCACTGTCTTCGGCCAGAGCATCGGTGAGGTCGCCGCCGCCGTCGTCGCCGGCGCCCTGCCCCTCGACGAGGGCGCCCGCCTCATCGGCACCTGGTCACAGCTGATCGCCGAACGCGCCGCCGGCCACGGGGCCCTCCTCGTCTGCGAACTCCCGCTGGAGCAGGCCCGGGAGACCGCCGCCCGCCACGGCGCGATCTCCCTCGCCGGCCACCTCGCCCCCGGGCAGAGCGCCCTGTCCGGCCCGCTGGACGCCGTCGCCGCCCTGGAGCGCGAGCTCGCCGAGTCGGGTGTGCGCAGCCAGCGCGTGCACATCGACTACGCCTCCCACAGCGAGCAGCTCACCGACCTCGCCCCCGAACTGGAACGCCGCCTGGGCACCCTGCGCACCCGCGCCGCCGCCATCCCGTTCTGGTCGACCGTCACCAACGGCTTCACCGACGGCACCGGCCTCGACGCCGCCTACTGGGCCCGCAACATGTGCGCGCCCATGCTGATCGCCGAAGCCGTCACCGCCCTCGCCGCCATCGCCGACGAACGAGGCCTCGCCGTCGTCGAGATCGCCCCGCACCCCGTCGCCCGGCACTCCCTCAAGAGCACCCTGACCGCACTCGCCGAAGCCGGATCCGGCGCGGGCGGCGAGGGTACCCCGATCCCGGGCCCCTCCTGCGTGCTGGCCACCAGCCGCCGCGACCGCCCCGCCCGCCGCTCCCTCGAGGACGTCGCCGCCCGGCTGTGGTGCGCGGGCTACGACGTCGACTGGGGCGCCGTCACCGGCCGCCGCCGACAGCCCGCCGCCGCCGCTCCCGTCGCCGTGACCGTCTCCGGCAAGAGCCCCCGGGCCCTCGCCGCGAACGCCGCCCGCCTAGCGGACCGGCTGGCCGACGTCACCACCATCACCCTGCTGGACACCGCGTACACCGCCGCCGGCCGCCGCTCCCACCTCGAACACCGGGCCGTCGCCGTCGCCGCCTCCGCCCCCGAGGCCGCCGAGGCCCTGCGCGCCCTGGCCGCGGGGGCCCCGCACCCCGCCCTGGCCGAGGGCACCGCCCGCCCGGGCGACCTGGCGATGCTGTTCACCGGCCAGGGCAGCCAGCGGCTCGGCATGGGCCGCGCCCTCTACTCCGCGTTCGACGTGTTCCGCCAGGCCTTCGACGAGGTGTGCGCGGAGCTCGACCGGCACCTGCGGATGCCGCTCGTGGCCGTACTGTTCGCCGACCCCAAGGGCGTTGACGCGGCCCTCGTCCACGAGACCGAGTTCACCCAGCCCGCCCTGTTCGCCGTCGAGGTCGCCCTGTTCCGGCAGTGGCAGGCCTGGGGCGTCACCCCGCGCGTCCTGGCCGGGCACTCCGTCGGCGAACTCGCCGCCGCCCACGTGGCCGGAGTGATCGGCCTCCCCGACGCAGCCCGCCTCGTCGCCGCCCGCGGCCGCCTGATGCAGGCCTGCGAACGCGGCGGAGCCATGGCCTCCGTCGAGGCCTCCGAAGCCGAGGTGCTGGACGCCCTCACCGCGGCGGCCGCGGACGGCCGGATCTCGGTCGCCGGGCTCAACGGCCCCCGCCAGACCGTGGTCAGCGGCGACGCCGCCGCCGTCGAAGCCGTCGTCGCCCGCTTCCGCGACCAGGGCCGCCGCACCCGCCGGCTGGAGGTCTCCCACGCCTTCCACAGCCCGCACATGGACGCGATGCTCGACGCCTACCGGGACATCGCCGAGAACTGCGCCTTCCACGCCCCGCAGATCCCCCTCGTCTCCACCGTCACCGGCACCTGGATGGGCCCCGAACTCGCCCCCGGCGAGGGCCTGCGCGACGCCGGGTACTGGGTCCGCCAGGTCCGCGAAGCCGTCCGCTTCGTCGACGCGATGGCCACCCTGGAGCAGGCCGGCATCGCCCGCTACCTCGAATGCGGCCCCGCCGCCGTGCTCTCGGCGATGGGCGCCGGCTGCGTCGAGGCCGAGACGCCGTTCATCGCCTCCCAGCGCGCCGACGACACCGACCCGGCCCGCACCCTCGTCCAGGCACTGGGCGCGCTCCACGTCAGCGGCGAACCCGTCGACTGGTGCAAGGTGTTCACCGGAACCGGCGCCGCCGTCACCGACCTGCCCCCGTATGCCTTCCAGCGCGAGCGGCACTGGATCGACGCCCCCGACCGGGCCCGGCGCACCCGCCCCGCCGCAGACGACGCCCTGTGGCAGGCCGTCGCCGCCGGCGAGGCCGAACGCGTCGCCGAGGTCCTCGGCCTCTCCGACAGCGTCACCGACAGCTCCGCAGTCGCCGCCCTGTTGCCCCACCTCGCCGCCTGGCGCGAACGCCAGGACCACGCGGACACCATCGCCGACTGGCTCTACGAGGAAACCTGGCACCCCACCACCCCCACCCCCGCCGAGGCCCCGGGTGCCTCCGGTGGGCACTGGCTGGTGGTTGCGCCGTTCGCCGCACAGGAGCTTGCGGACGCCGTCGGGGGAGCCCTCACCGACAGCGGCGCGACCGTGCACCGGCTCCCGGCTCACGAGGACCGCACCGCGTACGCGGCCGCGCTGGCCGAGCTCGGCGACCGGCCGCTCAGCGGCGTGCTCGCCCTCACCCCGGCCGACACCACCGCGCACCCCGCCCACCCGGCCACCACCACCGGCGCCGCCCAGACGCTCGCCCTCGTCCAGGCCCTCGGCGACACCGCCGTCCGCGCCCCGCTCTGGATCGTCACCCAGGGCGCGGTCCACGCCGAACCGGCCGATCCCGCCCCCAGCCCCGAACAGGCCCTCGCCTGGGGCCTGGGCCACGTCATCGCCCTTGAGCACGGCGCCCGCTGGGGCGGTCTCGCCGACCTGCCCGCCGACCCCGCCCGGGCGCTGGCCACCGCCCCGCAGCTCGCCGCCGCCGTCACCACCGCCTCAGCCGAGGAACACCTCGCCCTGCGCCCCGGCGCCCGCTACGTCCGCAGGCTGCGCCGCGCCACCGTGCCGGCCGCCGCCCCCTTCACCCCCCGCGGCACCGTCCTGATCACCGGCGGCAGCGGAGCCCTCGCCGGGCACCTCGCCCAGCGGCTCGCCGAACGCGGCGCCGAACACCTCGTCCTCGTCTCCCGCCGCGGCCCCGCCGCCGAAGGCGCCGCCGAGCTCACCGCCCGCCTCGAAGCCGCCGGCGCCCGCGTCACCCTCGCCGCCTGCGACCTCACCGACCGGGAGCAGACCCGCCGCCTCCTGGCCGGCATCGACGCCGGGCAGCCGCCGCTGCGTGCCGTCTTCCACACCGCCGGCATCCTCGACGACCGGCTCATCGACCGCATCGACACCGGGGCCCTCGCCGCCTCCGCGGCCCCCAAACTCGGCGCGGCCCGCCTGCTCGCCGAACTCACCCGCGGACACGAGCTGGACGCCTTCGTCCTCTACTCCTCCGTCGTCGGCGTCCTCGGCAACCTCGGCCAGGCCAACTACGCCATGGCCAACGCCGCCCTCGACGCCTACGCCGCCACCCTGCGCGCCGACGGCGTGCCCGCCCTCAGCCTGGCCTGGGGCCCCTGGGCCGACGGCGGCATGACCCACGGAGCCGCCGAAACTCAGCTGCGCAGCGCCGGCCTCGCCCCCATGGGCGTCGCCCGCGCCCTGACCGCACTCGACGCCGCACTCGCCTGCGGCCGCTCCCTCGTCGTCGCCGACATCGACTGGCAGCGGGCCGCCGCCGGCTACACCGAATCCCGCCCGCGCCCCTTCCTCGACGAGATCCCCGAGGCCCGCGCCGCCCTGGAGGCCCGCACAGGCCCGGCCGCCGCCGCCGGCGACGACACGAATCCGTTCCTGAGCACCGTCGCGGACCTGCCCGAGGAGCAGCGCGAAGCCCACGTACGTGGCGTGCTCGCCGCCGAGGCGGCCGCCGTCCTCGGCGTCAAGAACCCCGACTCCCTCGACCCGGAACGCGGGTTCAAGGACCTCGGCTTCGACTCGATGATGTCCATCGCCTTCGCCGGCCGGGTCCAGCGGCGCACCGCCGTCACCACTCCCAAGACGCTCGTCTTCGACTGCCCCAACCTCCACACCGCCACCCAGTGGCTGCTCGCGAGGCTCGCCCCCGCCACGGCCGCCCCCGCCGCCGGCCGGCACGAGCCCCGGCCCGCCGGCCGCGCCGACGAGCCGCTCGCCATCGTCGGCGTCGGCCTGCGCATGCCCGGCGGCGCCCACGACCTCGACAGCCTCTGGACCGTCCTCGCCGAAGGCCGCGACACCGTCTCCACCGTGCCCGCGGACCGCTTCGACATCGACGCCTTCTACGACGCCGACCCCGACGCGGAAGGCCACACGTACACCCGCCACGCCTCCTTCCTCGGAGACGTCTCCCACTTCGACGCGGCCTTCTTCGGCATCAGCCCGCGCGAGGCCGAGCCGATGGACCCCCAGCACCGACTCCTCCTCGAAGCGGCCTGGAACTCCCTCGAGGACGCCGGGATCCGGCCCCGCGAACTGCGCGACTCCCGTACGGGCGTGTTCGTCGGCGCGGGCGTCGGCGAGTACGGCAAGTACCGCCAGAGCGGCGCCCCCGACACCTACACGCTGACCGGCACCCTGCCCAGCTTCAACGCGGGCCGCCTCTCCTACCACCTCGGCCTCCAGGGCCCGGCGCTGTCCGTGGACACCGCCTGCTCCTCCTCCCTCGTCGCCCTGCACCTGGCCTGCGAGGCGCTGCGCAGCGACGAGTGCGAACTCGCCCTGGCCGGCGGCGTCCAGGTCCTCGCCGACCCGGGCTCCTTCATCGCGCTCAGCCGCTCGCACGCCCTGGCCCCCGACGGCCGCAGCAAGACCTTCTCCGCCGACGCCGACGGCTACGGCCGCGGCGAGGGCGTCGGCGTCCTCGCCCTCATGCGGCTCTCGGACGCGCAGGCGCAGAACCGCACGGTCCTCGGCGTCGTCCGCGCCACCGCCGTCAACCACGACGGCGCCAGCAGCGGCATCACCGCCCCCAACGGCACCTCCCAGCAGAAGGTCGTCCGCGCGGCCCTCGACTCGGCCGGCCTCGCGCCCGCCGACGTCGACTACGTCGAATGCCACGGCACGGGCACCTCGCTGGGCGACCCGATCGAGGTGCAGGCGCTGGCCGCCGTCTACGGACAGGGCCGTACGCCCGGGCAGGAGCTGGGGCTCGGCACCGCCAAGAGCGTCATCGGCCACCTGGAGTCGGCGGCCGGTGTCGCGGGCGTCTGCAAGGTGCTCGCCTCCTTCCGGCAGGACGCCCTTCCGGCCACCCTCAACAGCTCCCCGCGCAACCCGAACATCGCCTGGGACGAACTCCCGGTCCGGGTCGTCGACTCGCTCACGGCCTGGGAGCGGGACGCATCGCGTCCGCGACGGGCGGGCGTGTCCTCGTTCGGCCTGAGCGGTACGAACGCCCACGTGGTCCTCGAAGAGCCGCCGACCGTGGCCACCCCGGCCCAGACGCCGCCGGCCGACGAGACCACCCCGTACCCGGTGGTGGTGTCGGGCCGGGACGAGGCGGCGCTGCGTGAGCAGGCCGGCCGTTGGGCCGACTGGCTCGGGGGTCGGACCGAGCTTCCGGTGGCCGATGTGGCGGTGACGGCTGCGCGGCACCGTTCGCACTTCGAGTCGCGGGCGAGCGTGGTTGCTGCGGACTCGCCGGGTCTGGCGGATGCGTTGCGTGCGCTGTCCGAGGGCCGCTCGCACGATGCGGTGGTCACGGGTTCGGCTGCGCGCCGCGGCAAGGTCGTGTTCGTGTACCCGGGCCAGGGCAGTCAGTGGGTGGGCATGGGCCGCGCGCTGCTGGCGGAGAACGAGACGTTCCGTCAGACCATTGATGCGTGTGATGTGGCGCTGCGTCCGTTCACGGGCTGGTCGGTGCGTGAGGTGTTGGCGGGTGAGGAGGGTGATCACCCGCCGTTCGAGCGGGTGGACGTGGTCCAGCCCGCGCTGTTCGCGATGGGTGTGGGTCTCTCCGCGGTGTGGCGTTCGCTCGGGGTCGAGCCTTCGGCCGTGGTCGGTCACTCGCAGGGTGAGGTGGTTGCCGCGGTGGTGAGCGGTGCTCTCACTTTGGAGCAGGGTTCTCAGATCGTGGCGCAGCGTTCCCAGGCGGTCCTCGCCTGCGCGGGCCAGGGCGGTATGGCGCTGATCGAGCGTCCGGTCGGCGAGGTCGAAGGGTTCGTGGCCCCGTACGGCGACGCCCTGTCGGTCGCGGCGGTCAACACGGCCGGCTCCACCGTCATCTCGGGTCAGGCCGAGGCGATCGTGAAGATCGTCGCGGAGCTGTCCGAGCAGAACATCTATGCCCGCAAGATCAATGTGGATTACGCGTCCCACAACGCCCAGATGGACCCCCTGCTGCCCGCTCTCGGGTCAGGCTTCGAGGGGATCGTTCCGCAGTCCGCGGACATCGCGTTCTACTCGACGGTGACCGGTCAGGTCGCGGAGGGCACGGAGCTGGACGGTGCGTACTGGTGCCGCAACCTGCGTGAGCCGGTCCGTTTCGACCGTGCCCTGAACCGGCTCCTCGATGACGGTCACGGTGTCTTCGTCGAAATCTCCGCCCACCCCGTCCTCTCCATGCCGCTGACCGACGGCAGCGCGGAGCGCGGCGGCATCGTCGTCGGCTCACTCAGCCGCCGTGACGGGACCCCGGCCCAGCTGCTGCGCAACCTCGGACTGCTCCACGTCCAGGGCCACGACCTCGACTGGGACCGCGTCCTCGGCGCCGGACATCTCGTACCGCTGCCCTCGTACGCCTTCCAGCGTGAACGGTTCTGGCTCCCCGTCCCGAAGGCGTCCGGCGACGCCGGCTCCCTCGGCCTCGAGGCCTCCCGGCACCCCTGGCTCGGCGCGGCCATCGAACTGGCCGACGGCGACACCCACGTCTTCACCGGGCGCCTGTCCCTCGCCGACCACCCCTGGCTGCGTGACCACACCGTCTTCGGATCCGTCATCGTCCCCGGCACCGGCCTGCTCGAACTGGCCACCGCCGCCGCCCACGAAGCCGGAGCCGTCGGCATCGCCGAGCTCACCCTCGCCGAGCCGCTGGTGATCGAGGACGCCGTACGCCTCCAGATCACCGTGGGCGCCCCGCAGCACGGCCGCCGCCCCATCACCCTCCACAGCCGCCCCGACGGCTCCGACCGCCCCTGGACCCGGCACGCGACCGGCGAGCTGCTGCTCGACCCCGCCCCCGTCCCCGACGGCGGCGCCGATCCTGCCCGCGACGGGTTCACCGAGCTCCGCGGCTGGCCGGTGGACGGAGCCGAGCAGCTCGCACTCGACGGCTTCTACGACCGCTTCGGCGCTCAGGGCATCGACTACGGCCCCGCCTTCAGGGGCCTGACGGAGCTGTGGCGCAAGGGCAGCACCGCGTACGGCCTCGTCCGCCTGCCCGACCTGGCGGCGGGCGCCGAATACAACGTGCACCCGGCCCTCCTCGACACCGCCCTGCACGTGATGAAGGGCGCGACGGACGGACAGGAGGAGCCCGAGGGAGCACTCCTGCCGTTCGAATGGACCGACGTCGAGCTGTTCGCGGCCGGCAGCGGCGAACTCCGCGTCCGCATCGACGTCGAGCAGTCCGCCTCGGGCCAGTCGATCAAGGTCTGGGCCGCCGACGCGACGGGCTCGCCCGTCGCCCGCGTCGGCGCGCTCCACCTGCGCCGGGCCACCGCCGACCAGCTGCGCGCCGCCCGCACCTCCGGCGCCGAGGACCTGCACCGGCTCGCGTTCCAGCCCGTACCGGCCGCCCAGGCCGACGGCGGCACCCGTACGGCCGGTCTCGTCCTCGGCGGCTCCGGCGAACTCGCCTCCCTGCTCGGCGTCGAGGCGGTGTCCGGCGCCGATACCCTGGCCGCCCGCCTGGCGACGGGCCCGGCACCCGCCCGCATCGTCGTGGACACGACCGGCCGGACCTCCGCCATGAGCGCGTCCGAGGCCGTGTTCCGCGGCGGCGAGTACGTACTCGGCCTGCTCCAGGCCCTGCTGGCCGACGAGCGGCTGTCCGCCACCGAGCTCGTCTTCGTCACCCGCGGCAGCATCGGCGCCGCGGACGGGGACCCGCTCGACGGGCTCGCGTACGCACCCCTGTGGGGCCTGGTCAGGACTGCACGCGCCGAACACCCCGAGCGGACACTGCGCCTGGTCGACCTCGGCCGGGAAGCCGATGCCGGGCCCGCCGGTGCCAAGGTTGCGCTCGAAGCCGCCCTGGCCCGCACCGACGAACCGGAACTCGCCCTGCGCGGCGGGCAGCTGCTGGCCGCCCGCCTGGTCAAGGCCGATCGGACCGCCGGCGCCGGCGAGGTCCGCCGGCTGGACCCGCAGGGCACCGTGCTCATCACGGGCGGTGCCGGCGAACTCGGCCGCGAAGTCGCCCGCCACCTGGTCCGCAGGCACGGCGTCCGGCACCTCGTCCTCACCTCGCGGCGTGGCGCCGAGGCGCCCGGAGCCGCGGAACTCATACGTCAGCTGAAGGAAGAAGGCGCGGAATGCGTACGCGTGGAGGCCTGTGATGTCGGTCGTCGGGATGACGTGGCGAAGGTGCTCGGTCTTGCTGAGGAGGCTCGGCCCTGGACGGCGGTCCTCCATCTCGCGGGCGTCCTGGACGACGGTGTCCTCCTCGGGCAGGACGCGGAGCGGCTCGCCCGTGTGATGGAACCCAAGATCACCGGCGCCGTCCACCTCGACGAGCTGACCGCAGGCCTCGACCTCGCAGCCCTCGTGTTCTTCTCCTCCGCGGCCGGCACCATCGGCACGGCAGGACAGAGCATCTACGGCGCGGCCAACGTCGGCCTCGACGCGTACGCGGCCCGCCGCCGCGCCGAGGGACGGCCGGTCACCAGCCTCGCCTGGGGCCTGTGGCACCAGGCCGGCGTCGGCATGACCTCGCACCTCGGCAGGACCGAACTGGAGCGGATGCGCCGCCAGGGCATCGCCCCGCTCTCCTTCGCCCACGGTCTGGGCCTGCTGGACGCGGCGCTCGCCCACCCGGCGGGCAACTTCGTACCCGTCAACCTCGACCTGCGGGCCGCGCAGAGCGAGGTGGACCAGGGCAAGGCCGCGCCCGCCCTGTTCCGGTCCCTCGTACGGGCCCGGCTGCGCCGCGCCGAACCTGCGGCCGCGGCCGCCGCCGGCGGGCCGGCAGGGCTGCGCGAGCGGATGCTGGCCGTGGCCGACGACCAGCGGGCCGACTTCGTCACGGAGCTGGTGCTGCGCGAGGTGGCCGCCGTACTGGGCCTGAACTCGACGGCATCCCTCTCCCCGCAGGAGGTCCTCAAGGGCCTCGGGCTCGACTCGCTGATGGCGGTCGAGCTGCGCCGGCGGCTGGGGACCGAGAGCGGGGTCCCGCTGCCCGCGACCCTCGCCTTCGACCACCCGACGCCCGAGCACATCACCCGGCTGATCCTGAGCCGGCTGGACCTGCCCGCGCCGGCGCCGGCGGGAACCGGGGCCGACAGCGCCGCAGCGGTACCCGACACGGCCGGACTGGACGCCCTCGAGACCGGAGATTTCGGCGCCGAGGGGGTCGACGAGCGGTCGGTGGACGACATCAACGCCGAGCTCGACGCCCTGTTCGCGGCGGAGGGCTTCGGCCTGGACTAGCCGAGGCTGCTCGGGACACCAGGTCACGTTGACCGGGGCTCGAGCGGCCACCGATTGGCTGATCGGGTCCCCGTGTTGTGTTCACGGGGACCTGAAAGCTCGCGGTGGCCGCGCAGAGAGGCTCGATGGTGTCGAATACAAACCAGGACCGGATGCAGGCCGCCCTGCCAGCGATTCGCGCGCTGCAGAAGCGTGCGGCGGACCTCGAGGCGAAGCAGTCCGAGCCGATCGCGGTCGTGTCGATGGCCTGCCGTCTCCCTGGAGGCATCGACACCCCCGAGGGCTTCTGGGAGCTGCTCGCCTCGGGCGGTGACGCGGTGGGCGGCCTGCCGGACCGCTGGAGCGGGCTCGACCTGTACGACCCCGACCCGGAGGCCGTCGGCAAGACGTACTCCCAGGACGGCGGGTTCCTCGACCGCGTCGAGGACTTCGACGCCCCGTTCTTCGGCATCTCGCCGCGCGAGGCCGTCTCGATGGATCCCCAGCAGCGTCTGGTGCTCGAAGCGTCCTGGGAGGCGCTGGAGCGGGCGGGCATCCGGCCCGACTCGCTGGTGGAGAGCCGTACGGGCGTCTACCTCGGCACCATGAGCTCCGACTACGGCCACCTGGGCCGTGACCTGGACGCCCTCGACGGGTACGTGAGCACGGGCAAGGCATCGAGCGTGGTTTCGGGCCGCGTCTCCTACACCCTGGGTCTTCAGGGCCCGGCGGTGACCGTGGACACCGCCTGCTCCTCCTCGCTGGTCGCCCTGCACCTGGCGGTGCAGGCCCTGCGGCAGGGCGAGTGCGAACTCGCCCTCGCGGGCGGCGTCACGATCATGAGCGCCCCTTCCCTCTTCGTGGAGTTCTCCCGTCTGAAGGGCATGGCGGCGGACGGCCGCTGCAAGTCGTTCTCGGCGCAGGCCGACGGCGCGGGCTGGGCCGAGGGCGTGGGCGTCATCGCACTGAAGCGCCTGTCGGCCGCCCAGCGGGACGGCGACCGCGTCCTGGCCGTGATCCGCGGTTCGGCGGTCAACCAGGACGGTCGCAGCCAGGGTCTGACCGCCCCGAACGGCCCGTCCCAGCAGCGGGTGATCCAGGACGCGCTGGAGGCCGCCCGCCTGACCCCGGCCGACATCGACGCGGTCGAGGCGCACGGCACCGGCACCTCACTGGGCGACCCGATCGAGGCGGGCGCGCTCGCCGAGGTCTTCGGCCCGGGACGCGAACCCGGCCGTCCCGTCTACCTCGGTTCGTCCAAGTCGAACATCGGGCACGCGCAGGCGGCCGCCGGTGTCATAGGCGTGATCAAGATGGTCCTCGCGCTGGAACACGGGCTGCTCCCGAAGACCCTGCACGCCGAAGACCCGACTCCGCTCATCGAGTGGGAGCGCAGCGGCCTCGAGCTGCTGAACGAGGCACAGCCGTGGGAGCAGGGCGCGGAGCGCAAGCGCCGCGCGGGTGTGTCGTCGTTCGGTCTGAGCGGTACGAACGCGCACGTGGTGCTGGAGGAGGCCCCGCAGGCGAAGGCGGCCGCCGACCCGTCGGTGGAGCGGCCGTCCGGGCCGGTTCCGGTGGTGGTGTCGGGTCGTGACGAGGCGGCGCTGCGTGAGCAGGCCGGTCGTTGGGCGGACTGGCTCGGGGGCCGTTCCGAGGTTCCGGTGGCGGATGTGGCGGTGACGGCTGCGCGGCATCGTTCGCACTTCGAGTCGCGGGCGAGCGTGCTCGCCGCCGATTCGGCGGGGCTGGTGGATGCGTTGCGTGCGCTGTCCGAGGGCCGCTCGCACGATGCGGTGGTCACGGGTTCGGCTGCGCGCCGCGGCAAGGTCGTGTTCGTCTATCCGGGCCAGGGTTCGCAGTGGGTTGGCATGGGCCGCGCGCTCCTTGCGGAGAACGAGACGTTCCGTCAGACCATTGATGCGTGTGATGTGGCGCTGCGTCCGTTCACGGGCTGGTCGGTGCGTGAGGTGTTGGCGGGTGAGGAGGGTGATCACCCGCCGTTCGAGCGGGTGGACGTGGTCCAGCCCGCGCTGTTCGCGATGGGCGTGGGTCTCTCCGCTGTCTGGCGTTCGCTCGGGGTCGAGCCTTCGGCCGTGGTCGGTCACTCGCAGGGTGAGGTGGTGGCCGCGGTGGTGAGCGGTGCTCTCACTTTGGAGCAGGGTTCTCAGATCGTGGCGCAGCGTTCCCAGGCGGTTCTGGCGTGTGCGGGTCAGGGCGGTATGGCTCTGATCGAGCGTCCGGTCGCCGAGGTCGAGGAGTTCATCGCGCCTTACGGGCAGGCTCTCTCGGTCGCGGCCGTGAACACGGCGGGCTCGACCGTGATTTCCGGTCAGGCGGATGCGATCGTGAGCATCGTCGCGGAGCTGTCGGAGCAGAACATCTACGCCCGCAAGATCAATGTGGATTACGCGTCCCACAACGCGCAGATGGACCCGCTGCTGCCCGGTCTTGCGGCGGGCTTCGAGGGGCTGGTTCCGACCGGGACGGACATCGCGTTCTACTCGACGGTGACCGGCAAGGTCGCCGAGGGTGCCGAGCTCGATGGCGGGTACTGGTGCCGCAACCTGCGGGAGCCGGTCCGTTTCGACCGTGCGCTCAACCAGCTCCTCGACGACGGTCACGGCGTCTTCGTGGAGATCTCCGCGCATCCCGTCCTCTCCATGCCGCTGACCGACGGCAGTGCTGAGCGCGGTGGCATTGTCGTGGGTTCGCTGGCCCGTGAGCACGGTGAGCCGTCCCAGTTGCTCCGCAACCTCGGCCTCCTCCACGTCCAGGGGCACACCCTCGACTGGACCCGCGTCCTCGGCACCGGCGCCGGCGCCGGCACCGGCGCCGAGAACCTCGTCCACCTCCCGACGTACGCCTTCCAGCGCGAGCGCCACTGGCTCGAGTCCGACCAGCGCGCAGGCGATGCAGGCTCGCTCGGACTGACCGCCTCGGCGCACCCGTGGCTCGGCGCCGCCACCGCGCTCGCCGACGGCGAGGGGTACCTGTTCACCGGGCGTCTTTCCACAGCTCAGCACCCGTGGCTCAGGGAGCACGCCGCCTTCGGCACGGCCCTCGTGCCCGGCACCGGACTCCTCGAACTCGTGCTGACCGCCGCCCACCACGTCGGTGCGCCCGGGGTCGCCGAACTCGCCCTCACCGAGCCGCTGCTGCTCGGCGCGGAAGGAGCCGTCCGCCTCCAGGTCGCCGTCGGCGCCCCGGACAGCGCCGGCCACCGCCCCGTCGCGGTCTACAGCCTCCCCGAGAACGCGCCCGACGACGCACCGTGGCGCCAGCACGCGGCCGGCGCCCTGGCCCACGCCCCGGCCGCCGACCCCGACACCTTCGCCGAGCTGGCCCAGTGGCCGGTCCCCGGCACCGAGCGCGTCGACCTCGACGGCTTCTACGACCGCCTCCGGGCGCGCGGCCTGGACTACGGGCCTGCGTTCCAGGGTCTGACCGAGCTCTGGCGTGACGGCGACACCGCGTACGGTCTGGTCCGTCTCCCCGACGGCCTCAAGGCCGACGACTTCGGCGTTCACCCCGCCCTCCTCGACGCCGCCCTGCACGCGCTGGTCGGCGTCCAGGACACCGCCACGGGCGGCGACGGTTCGCAGGTCCTGCTGCCGTTCGAGTGGACCGGCGTCGAGCTCCTCGCCGCAGGTGCCACCGAGCTCCGCGTACGCGTCGCACTCGACACCCGGCAGAACAGCGTGCGCGTCACCGCGACCGACCCGTCCGGTCGGCCCGTCGCGCACGCCGACGGACTCCAGCTGCGTGCCGCCGGCGCCGAACAGCTTCGGGTCACCGAGACCGTCGACCACCTCTACCAGGTCGCCTTCCAGGCCCTGCCCGTACGGGAGGACGCGCCGGACGGACTGACCTGGGTCCTCGGCGACGACGCGTTCGGCTTCTCGGCCGCCCACTCCGACACGGACACGCTGCTCGGCGCCCTTGACACGGACGGGGACACCCCCGCCCGCATCCTCGTCGACGCGACCCGCCCCGTTGGGGCAACGGCCCTCGACGAGGCCACCGCAGCGCTGGAACTGGCGCAGCAGCTGCTGACCGAACCCCGCCTGGAACAGATCGAGTTGATCTGGCTGACCCGAGGCGCGGTGGCCGCCGGCGGCCCTGTGAGCGACCTCGCCCGCGCGGGACTCTGGGGACTGCTGCGCGCGGCCCGCGGGGAGCACACCGAGCGCACGGTCCGGCTCATCGACATCGATGCCGATCCGGGCGCCGTCGCGGCGGACGTGGCACGTGCCCTGCTGGTCTCCGGTGAGCCGGAGGTCGCCGTACGGGGTGGTGAGCTGCTGGTGGCGCGTCTGGTGCGTGCGGAGGCTGGTGGCACGCTGCCGGAGTTCGCGGCTGACGGGTCGGTGCTGGTCACAGGTGGTACGGGTGAGCTGGGCCGGTCGGTGGCCCGTCACCTGGTCGCCGTACACGGTGTGCGTCACCTGGTGCTGACTTCGCGGCAGGGCCCGGACGCGCCGGGTGCGGCCGGGCTCGCGTCCGAGCTGGAGGCGGCGGGTGCGCAGAGCGTGCGGATCGTCGCGGCGGACGTCTCCGACCGTGCTCAGGTCATGGGTCTGCTCGCGGACACGGACCGTCCGTGGACGGGCGTCTTCCACCTGGCTGCGATCCTGGACGACGGTCTGCTGGTGTCCCAGGATGCCGGGCGTCTGGCCCGTGTCTGGGGTCCGAAGGCCGAGGCGGCCTGGCACCTGCACGAGCTGACGCAGGGCCTGGACCTGGCCGCGTTCGTTCTGTTCTCTTCCGCCGCCGGTGTTCTGGGCGGCGCCGGGCAGAGCAACTACGCTGCGGCGAACACGTACCTGGATGCCCTGGCTACGCACCGGCGTGGCTCGGGTCTGCCCGCGACGAGCGTGTCGTGGGGTCTGTGGCAGCAGGCCGGCCACGGTCTGACCGCCACCCTCGGCCAGGCCGAACTCGCCCGGCTCCGCCGCCAGGGCGTCGCCGCCCTCAGCGCACCGCAGGGCCTGGCCGCCCTGGACGCGGCCCTTGCCTCCGCACAGCCGCACCTGGTTCCCGTACGCCTCGAACTCGCCTCGCTCCAGCGCGAACTGGATGGGGGAGGGGCCGTCCCCGCGCTCTTCCGGAGTCTGCTGCGCGCCCGCCGCCAGCGGGCCGGCCAGGCCGGCGCCACGCCGGGCGGACTGCTCGATCAGCTGGCCGCGCTGGCGGAGGCCGAGCGGCTGCCGTCGCTGGTCCGGCTCGTCCAGCGCGAGGCGGCCGTGGTCCTCGGAGTCTCCGGCGCCGAGGGCATCGGAGCCCAGCAGGTCCTGAAGGAACTGGGCATCGACTCCCTGATGGCGGTCGAGCTGCGCCGCCGCCTGTCGTCCGAGACGGGCATCTCCCTCCCGTCGACCCTCGCCTTCGACTACCCCACGCCCACCGCCATCGCCGGACTGCTCCTGGACAAGCTGGCGCCGGGCGACCAGCCGAAGCAGAAGGCGGCGCCCGCACGGCGTTCCTCCGCTGCCGACGAGGCGATCGCCGTCGTGTCGATGGCCTGCCGCCTGCCCGGCGGCATCGACACCCCGGAGGCCTTCTGGGACCTCCTCGCCTCCGGCGGTGACGCGGTCGGCGGCCTGCCGGACCGGTGGACCGGACTCGACCTGTACGACCCCGACCCGGACGCGGTCGGCAAGAGCTACTCCCGAGAAGGCGGCTTCATCGAGGACATCGAGCGCTTCGACGCCTCGTTCTTCGGCATCTCGCGGCGCGAGGCCGTCTCGATGGACCCGCAGCAGCGGATGGTCCTGGAGGCCTCGTGGGAGGCCCTCGAACGGGCGGGCATCCGCCCGGACGGCCTGACGGAGAGCCGCACGGGCGTCTACCTCGGCACGATGACCTCCGACTACGGCCACCAGGGCCGCGATCTGGACGCCCTCGACGGCTACACCAGCACCGGTTACGCGAGCAGTGTCGTGTCCGGCCGCGTCTCGTACGCGCTGGGCCTGCAGGGCCCGGCCGTCACCGTGGATACCGCCTGCTCCTCTTCCCTCGTCTCCATCCACCTCGCCGCCACCGCCCTGCGTCAGGGCGAGTGCGAACTCGCCCTCGCCGGCGGTGTGACGGTGATGAGCACGCCCCGCCTGTTCGTGGAGTTCTCCCGTCTGAAGGGCATGGCCCCCGACGGCCGCTGCAAGTCCTTCTCCGCCCTCGCCGACGGCGCGGGCTGGTCGGACGGTGTCGGCATCCTCGTCCTGAAGCGGCTGTCGGCCGCGCAGCGCGACGGTGACCCGGTCCTGGCCGTGATCCGTGGTTCGGCGGTGAACCAGGACGGTCGCAGCCAGGGTCTGACGGCCCCGAACGGGCCGTCGCAGCAGCGGGTGATCCAGGATGCGCTGGAGGCCGCCCGCCTCACCCCGGCCGACATCGACGCTATCGAGGCGCACGGCACCGGCACCCCGCTCGGCGACCCCATCGAGGCCGGAGCCCTGGCCGAGGTCTTCGGCCCGGACCGTGACGCACAGCGCCCGGTCTACCTCGGCTCCTCGAAGTCCAACATCGGCCACGCCCAGGCCGCGGCGGGTGTCACCGGTGTCATGAAGATGGTCCTCGCGCTCCAGCACGAGACCCTGCCCAAGACCCTGTACGCCGACGAGCCGAGCCCCCACATCGAGTGGGACGGCAGCGGACTGGAACTCCTCAACGAAGCCCGCCCGTGGGAACGGGAGGGCGCGCGCCTGCGCCGCGCGGGTGTGTCCTCGTTCGGCCTGAGCGGTACGAACGCGCACGTGGTGCTGGAGGAGGCCCCGAAGGCGGCGTCCGTCCAGGCCGCCGAGCAGCCGTCCGGGCTGCCGGTTCCGGTGGTGGTGTCGGGTCGTGACGAGGCGGCGCTGCGTGAGCAGGCCGGTCGTTGGGCGGACTGGCTCGGGGGCCGTTCCGAGGTTCCGGTGGCGGATGTGGCGGTGACGGCTGCCCGGCACCGTTCGCACTTCGAGTCGCGGGCAAGTGTCGTTGCTGCGGACTCGGCGGGTCTGGTGGACGCGCTGCGTGCGCTGTCTGACGGCCGCTCGCACGATGCGGTCGTGACCGGGGCTGCGCTGGAGCGCGGCAAGGTCGTGTTCGTGTATCCCGGCCAGGGTTCGCAGTGGGTGGGCATGGGCCGCGCGCTGCTGGCGGAGAACGAGACGTTCCGTCAGACCATTGATGCGTGTGATGTGGCGCTGCGTCCGTTCACGGGCTGGTCGGTGCGTGAGGTGTTGGCGGGTGAGGAGGGTGATCACCCGCCGTTCGAGCGGGTGGACGTGGTCCAGCCCGCGCTGTTCGCGATGGGTGTGGGTCTCTCCGCGGTGTGGCGTTCGCTCGGGGTCGAGCCTTCGGCCGTGGTCGGTCACTCGCAGGGTGAGGTGGTTGCCGCGGTGGTGAGCGGTGCTCTCACTTTGGAGCAGGGTTCTCAGATCGTGGCGCAGCGTTCCCAGGCGGTCCTCGCCTGCGCGGGCCAGGGCGGTATGGCGCTGATCGAGCGTCCGGTCGGCGAGGTCGAAGGGTTCGTGGCCCCGTACGGCGACGCCCTGTCGGTCGCGGCGGTCAACACGGCCGGCTCCACCGTCATCTCGGGTCAGGCCGAGGCGATCGTGAAGATCGTCGCGGAGCTGTCCGAGCAGAACATCTATGCCCGCAAGATCAATGTGGATTACGCCTCCCACAACGCGCAGATGGACCCGCTCCTCCCGGCACTTGCGTCCGGCTTCGAAAGCGTGGTCCCGACCGGGACGGACATCGCGTTCTACTCGACGGTGACCGGCAAGGTCGCAGGCGGTACGGAACTGGACGGCGCGTACTGGTGCCGCAACCTGCGTGAGCCGGTCCGCTTCGACCGGGCCCTGAACCAGCTCCTCGACGACGGCCACGGTGTCTTCGTCGAAATCTCCGCCCACCCCGTCCTCTCCATGCCGCTGACCGACGGCAGCGCCGACCACGGCGGCATCGTGGTCGGGTCCCTGGCCCGTGAGCACGGCGAGCCGTCCCAGCTCCTCCGTAACCTCGGTCTGCTCCACGTCCAGGGCCACGACCTCGACTGGGACCGTGTCCTCGGCGCCGGGAATCTCGTGCCGCTGCCCTCGTACGCGTTCCAGCGCGAGCACTTCTGGATGGACACCCCGAAGTCCTCGGGCGATGTCCGCGGAGTCGGGCTCGACGTGTCCGAGCACCCGTGGCTGGGTGCCGTCACGGCGCTCGCCGACGGCGAGGGGCACGTCTTCACCGGCCGCCTCTCCGCAGCTCAGCACCCGTGGCTCAAGGAGCACGCCGCCTTCGGCACCGTGCTCGTCCCCGGTACGGGTCTGCTGGAGCTGGCGCTTACCGCCGCGCATCACGTCGGTGCCGAGTCGGTCGAGGAACTCACGCTCCTGGAGCCGATGACGCTCTCCGAGGACTCTGTTCTTCGCCTCCAGGTCGCGGTGGGTGCCCCGGACAGCGCGGGCCGTCGTCCGGTCAACGTCTACAGCCGGCCGGAAGGAAGCGACGCCGACTGGCGGCGCCATGCCACCGGTGAGCTCGCCGAGACCGCTGATGCGACGACGGCCGACCCCGACTCAGAGGTCTTTGCGGAGCTGGCCCAGTGGCCGGTTCCCGGTGCCGAGCGCGTCGACCTCGACGGTTTCTACGAGGGTTTCCGCGCCCGTGGCCTGGACTACGGTCCGGCGTTCCAGGGCCTGACGGAGCTCTGGAGGCAGGGCGACACCGCGTACGGGCTGATCCGTCTGCCCGAAGGTCTCAAGGCCGACGACTTCGGTGTTCACCCTGCCCTCCTCGACGCCGCCCTGCACACCCTCATGGGCGTACGCGGCCAGGACGCGAGCGACCAGAAGGTGCTGCTCCCGTTCGAGTGGACGGGCGTCGAACTGCTGGCAGCCGGAAGCACCGGACTGCGCGTACGCATCGACCTCGACGACAGCCGCACCAACACCCGCATCTGGGCAGCCGACCCGGCCGGACAGCCCGTCGTACGGGCCCGCGGTCTCGCGATCCGCGAGGCCGGCGCCGAGCAGATCCGGGCCGGCGAGCGCGCCGAGCACCTCTACCGCGTCGAATTCGCCGCACCCCGTGCGCTCCAGTACGAGGACGCCGCGGCGGGCGGCACATGGCTTCTCGGCGACAACGCCGGGATGTCCGAATCACTGGAGGCCCAACATGTGGCTGATGTGGATGTGCTCCTGGCCCAAATCGACAAGCAGGGGGAGGCTCCCCTTCGCCTGGTCGTCGATGCCACACGAGCAGCGTCACAGGGTGGTCCGACCGCAGGCGAAGGCTCTGCGCACGGCGCGCAGCAGCTGACCGCTTCTGCCCTGGAAACCCTGCAGCGCCTGCTGGCGGAGCACCGGCTGGAATCGACCGAGCTCGTCTGGGTGACCCGCTCGGCCGTGGACGCGGGCGACGGCGTGACCGACCTGGCTCAGGCCCCGCTGTGGGGTCTGGTCAGGGCGGCGCGCGCCGAGCACGCCGACCGGGTGATCCGCCTCGTCGACCTCAGCGCCGACGGCATGGGAGACGGCGTCCTGCTGGCGCGGGCCGTGTCCGCCACCGGTGAGCCGGAGGTCGCCGTACGGGGTGGTGAGCTGCTGGTGGCGCGTCTGGTGCGTGCGGAGGCTGGTGGCACGCTGCCGGAGTTCGCGGCTGACGGGTCGGTGCTGGTCACAGGTGGTACGGGTGAGCTGGGCCGGTCGGTGGCCCGTCACCTGGTCGCCGTACACGGTGTGCGTCACCTGGTGCTGACTTCGCGGCAGGGCCCGGACGCGCCGGGTGCGGCCGGGCTCGCGTCCGAGCTGGAGGCGGCGGGTGCGCAGAGCGTGCGGATCGTCGCGGCGGACGTCTCCGACCGTGCTCAGGTCATGGGTCTGCTCGCGGACACGGACCGTCCGTGGACGGGCGTCTTCCACCTGGCTGCGATCCTGGACGACGGTCTGCTGGTGTCCCAGGATGCCGGGCGTCTGGCCCGTGTCTGGGGTCCGAAGGCCGAGGCGGCCTGGCACCTGCACGAGCTGACGCAGGGCCTGGACCTGGCCGCGTTCGTTCTGTTCTCTTCCGCCGCCGGTGTTCTGGGCGGCGCCGGGCAGAGCAACTACGCTGCGGCGAACACGTACCTGGATGCCCTGGCTACGCACCGGCGTGGCTCGGGTCTGCCCGCGACGAGCGTGTCGTGGGGTCTGTGGCAGCAGGCCGGCCACGGTCTGACCGCCACCCTCGGCCAGGCCGAACTCGCCCGCATGCGCCGGCGCGGCATCGCCGCCCTCAGCGAGAAGCAGGCCCTGGCCGCCCTGGACACCGCCCTTGCCTCCGCACGGCCGCACCTGGTGCCCGTACGCCTCGAACTCACGCCGCTGCAACGCGAGCTGGACAACGGGGCCGACGTCCCGGCCCTGCTGCGCGGGCTGCTGCGCGCACCGCGCAAGCGGGCGGGCAGCGAGGCGTCGACCGGTGCGGGCGGGCTGCGCGAGCAGCTGACCGCACTGCCGGAAGCCGAGCGGCTGCCCTCCCTCACCCAGCTGGTGCAGCGCGAGGCGGCCGTGGTGCTCGGCGCCTCCGGCGCGGCGGGCATCGGGGCCCAGCAGGTCCTGAAGGAGCTCGGCATGGACTCGCTCATGGCGGTCGAGCTGCGGCGTCGCCTGTCGGCCGAGACCGGGGTCTCACTGCCGTCCACGCTCGCCTTCGACTACCCCACCCCCACGGCCATCGCCGGCCTCCTCCTGGACCGGCTGGCCGTCGGGTCCGGGGGAGCGGCACGGACCGGACAGCGCGTGACGAAGAACCAGATCGACAACCTCGTGGAACTCCTGCGTTCCGCGGCACCGAAGCAACTCGAGGAGCAGGGCCTGGCCGCAGCGCTCGTGGCCCTGCGGGACGGCCTGGCCAAGGCCGCCGCCGCGTCCGGCGTGGCCGAAGCCGAGCCCGAAACCGAGCTCGGCGGCGACAGCACCGATGACCTCTTGCAGTTCCTGGATCGCAAGCTTGGAGTGAGTGAATGAGCGCGTCTGAAGTCGAGAAGCTGGAAAAGCTCGAGGCGTACCTGCGGCGTACGGCGAACGCGCTCGTCGAGACCGAGAAGGAACTCAACGCAGAGCGGGCCACACGCACGGAGCCGATCGCGGTCGTGTCCATGGCCTGCCGCCTGCCCGGCGGCATCGACACCCCGGAGGGCTTCTGGGAGCTGCTGGCCTCGGGCGGCGACGCCGTCGGCGGCCTGCCGTCGCGCTGGGACAGCCTGGGCGTCTACGACCCGGACCCGGAGGCCGTCGGCAAGAGCTACGCCCGCGAAGGCGGCTTCATCGAGGGAGCCGAGGGCTTCGACTCCGGCTTCTTCGGGATCTCGCCGCGCGAGGCGCTCTCGATGGACCCGCAGCAGCGCCTCGTCCTCGAAGCCTCCTGGGAGGCGCTGGAGCGCGCCGGCATCCGCCCGGACACGCTGGCCGAGAGCCGTACGGGCGTCTACCTCGGCACCATGAGCTCTGACTACGGCAACCAGCAGGGCCACGACCTCAACGCCCTCGACGGGTACGTCAGCACCGGCAACGCGAGCAGCGTCGTCTCGGGCCGCGTCTCCTACACCCTGGGCCTGCAGGGCCCGGCGGTGACCGTGGACACCGCCTGCTCCTCGTCCCTCGTCTCGATCCACCTCGCGGTGCAGGCACTGCGGCAGGGCGAGTGCGAACTCGCCCTCGCCGGCGGTGTGACGGTGATGAGCACCCCGGCCCTGTTCGTGGAGTTCTCCCGTCTGAAGGGCATGGCGGCGGACGGTCGCTGCAAGTCGTTCTCGGCGCAGGCCGACGGTGCGGGCTGGGCCGAGGGCGCGGGCGTGATCGTGCTGAAGCGGCTGTCGGCCGCGCAGCGTGACGGTGACCCGGTCCTGGCCGTGATCCGTGGTTCGGCGGTCAACCAGGACGGTCGCAGCCAGGGTCTGACGGCCCCGAACGGGCCGTCGCAGCAGCGGGTGATCCAGGACGCGCTGGAGGCCGCCCGCCTGACCCCGGCGGACGTCGACGCCGTCGAGGCGCACGGCACGGGCACCCCGCTGGGCGACCCCATCGAAGCTGGTGCGCTCGCCGAGGTCTTCGGGCCCCACCGCAACGACAAGAACCCCGTCTACCTCGGCTCCTCGAAGTCGAACATCGGGCACGCGCAGGCGGCCGCCGGTGTCATCGGCGTGATCAAGATGGTCCTCGCGCTGGAGCACGGGGTGCTCCCGAAGACCCTGCACGCCGACGAGCCGAGCCCGCACATCGAGTGGGACGGCAGCGGGCTCCAGCTCCTGAACGAGGCGCGGCCGTGGGAGCGGGGCGCGGAGCGCACGCGCCGCGCGGGCATCTCCTCGTTCGGCCTGAGCGGTACGAACGCGCACGTCGTCCTTGAGGAGGCGCCTGCCGCCACCGCGCAGCCGGTCGCCGACGAGGTACGGCCGCTGCCGGTTCCGGTGGTGGTCTCGGGCCGTGACGAGGCGGCGCTGCGTGAGCAGGCCGGTCGTTGGGCGGACTGGCTCGGGGGCCGTTCCGAGGTTCCGGTGGCGGATGTGGCGGTGACGGCTGCCCGGCACCGTTCGCACTTCGAGTCGCGGGCAAGTGTCGTTGCTGCGGACTCGGCGGGTCTGGTGGACGCGCTGCGTGCGCTGTCTGACGGCCGCTCGCACGATGCGGTCGTGACCGGGGCTGCGCTGGAGCGCGGCAAGGTCGTGTTCGTGTATCCCGGCCAGGGTTCGCAGTGGGTCGGCATGGGCCGCGCGCTCCTTGCGGAGAACGAGACGTTCCGTCAGACCATTGATGCGTGTGATGTGGCGCTGCGTCCGTTCACGGGCTGGTCGGTGCGTGAGGTGTTGGCGGGTGAGGAGGGTGATCACCCGCCGTTCGAGCGGGTGGACGTGGTCCAGCCCGCGCTGTTCGCGATGGGTGTGGGTCTCTCCGCGGTGTGGCGTTCGCTCGGGGTCGAGCCTTCGGCCGTGGTCGGTCACTCGCAGGGTGAGGTGGTTGCCGCGGTGGTGAGCGGTGCTCTCACTTTGGAGCAGGGTTCTCAGATCGTGGCGCAGCGTTCCCAGGCGGTCCTCGCCTGCGCGGGCCAGGGCGGTATGGCGCTGATCGAGCGTCCGGTCGGCGAGGTCGAAGGGTTCGTGGCCCCGTACGGCGACGCCCTGTCGGTCGCGGCGGTCAACACGGCCGGCTCCACCGTCATCTCGGGTCAGGCCGAGGCGATCGTGAAGATCGTCGCGGAGCTGTCCGAGCAGAACATCTATGCCCGCAAGATCAATGTGGATTACGCGTCCCACAACGCCCAGATGGACCCCCTGCTGCCCGCTCTCGGGTCAGGCTTCGAGGGGATCGTTCCGCAGTCCGCGGACATCGCGTTCTACTCGACGGTGACCGGTCAGGTCGCGGAGGGCACGGAGCTGGACGGTGCGTACTGGTGCCGCAACCTGCGTGAGCCGGTCCGTTTCGACCGTGCCCTGAACCGGCTCCTCGATGACGGTCACGGTGTCTTCGTCGAAATCTCCGCCCACCCCGTCCTCTCCATGCCGCTGACCGACGGCAGCGCCGACCACGGCGGCATCGTGGTCGGGTCCCTGGCCCGTGAGCACGGCGAGCCGTCCCAGCTCCTGCGCAACCTCGGTCTGCTCCACGTCCAGGGCCACGACCTCGACTGGGACCGCGTCCTCGGCGCCGGACACCTCGTGCCGCTGCCCTCGTACGCCTTCCAGCGCGAGCACTTCTGGATGGACACCCCGAAGTCCTCGGGCGATGTCCGCGGAGTCGGGCTCGACGTGTCCGAGCACCCGTGGCTCGGTGCCGTCACCGCGCTCGCCGACGGCGAGGGGTACCTGTTCACCGGCCGGATCTCCCTCACCGAACACTCCTGGCTGGCCGGGCACGCCGCCTTCGGTACCGTCCTCGTTCCCGGTACGGGTCTGCTGGAGCTGGCGCTCACGGCCGCGCATCACGTCGGTGCCGAGTCGGTCGAGGAACTCACGCTCCTGGAGCCGTTGACGCTCTCCGAGGACTCTGTTCTTCGCCTCCAGGTCGCGGTGGGTGCCCCGGACGGCGCGGGCCGTCGTCCGGTCAACGTCTACAGCCGGCCGGAAGGAAGCGACGCCGACTGGCGGCGCCATGCCACCGGTGAGCTGACGGAGACCGCCGACGCATCGACGGCTGACGACGACCCGTTCGCCGCCCTGGCGCAGTGGCCGGTCCCGGGTGCCGAGCGCATCGATCTCGATGGTTTCTATGAGGGTTTCCGGGCGCGTGGTCTGGATTACGGTCCGGCTTTCCAGGGCCTGACCGAGCTCTGGCGTGACGGCGACACCGCGTACGGTCTGGTCCGCCTCCCCGAAGGTCTCAAGACCGACGACTTCGGTGTTCACCCCGCCCTCCTCGACGCCGCCCTGCACACCCTCATGGGCGTACGCGACGAAGAAGCCCGGCAGCGCGTCTTCATGCCGTTCGAGTGGACCGGTGTCGAACTCCTCGCCGCGGGTGCCACCGAGCTCCGCGTACGCATCGACGTCGCGTCGGGCACCGACGAGCACCTCACCCTCACCGTTGCCGACGGCACCGGCCACCCCGTCGTACGGGCGCGCGGTCTCGCCATCCGCGAGGCGAGCGCCGAGCAGATCCGGGCGGGCGAGCGCGCCGAGCACCTCTACCAGGTCGAGTTCCGCCCCACCCGGACACCGGGCGGCGACGCCGAGCCGGCCGGGGAGACGTGGGCACTCGCGGGTGACACGGTCCTGGCCGCCGCTCTCGGCGCCCAGGTGTTCCCGGACCTCGACGCGCTCCTCACCCACCTCTCCGCAGCGGCCGACGCTCCGGCCCGCATCCTCGTCGATGCGACCCGGCCCGCCGCGGCACCGGCCCTCGACGAGGCCACCGCAGCGCTGGAGCTGATCCAGGGGCTGCTGGCCGCACCCGGCATCGAACAGACCGAGCTCGTCTGGCTGACCCGCTCGGCCGTCGACGCGGGCGACGGTGTCACCGACATCGCCCACGCCCCCCTGTGGGGCCTGGTCCGGGCGGCGCGCGCCGAGCACGCCGACCGGGTGGTCCGCCTCATCGACCTCGGCGTCGACGGCCCGGGCGACGACACCGCGCTCGCCCAGGCCCTCACCCTCACCGAAGAGCCCGAGATCGCCCTCCGCGACGGGGAGATCCGTACGGCCCGCCTCGTCCGCGCGGCCAAGGCCTCCGACGCCCCGCAGCTGAACCCCGAGGGATCCGTCCTGGTCACGGGCGGTACGGGTGAGCTGGGCCGGTCGGTGGCCCGTCACCTGGTCGCCGTACACGGTGTGCGTCACCTGGTGCTGACGTCCCGCCGTGGCCCGGACGCCCCCGGCGCGGCCGAGCTGGCGTCCGAGCTGGAGGCGGCGGGTGCGCAGAGCGTGCGGATCGTCGCGGCGGACGTCTCCGACCGTACGCAGACGGCGGCGCTGCTCGCGGACACCGGAGGCCGTCCGTGGACGGGCGTCTTCCACCTGGCCGCGGTCCTGGACGATGGTCTGCTGGTGTCCCAGGATGCCGAGCGTCTGGCCCGTGTCTGGGGTCCGAAGGCCGAGGCGGCCTGGCACCTGCACGAGCTGACCCAGACCCTGGACCTAGCCGCCTTCGTCCTGTTCTCCTCCGCCGCCGGTGTTCTGGGCGGCGCCGGGCAGAGCAATTACGCTGCGGCGAACACCTTCCTGGATGCGCTGGCTGCGCACCGGCGTGGCTCGGGTCTGCCCGCGACGAGCGTGTCGTGGGGCTTGTGGCAGCAGGCCGGCCACGGTCTGACCGCCACCCTCGGCCAGGCCGAACTCGCCCGCATGCGCCGCATGGGCATCGCCGCGCTCACCAAGCAGCAGGGCCTCACCGCCCTCGATGACGCCCTCGGCTCCGCGAGCCCCCACCTCGTCCCGGTCAAGCTCGACCTGGTCACCCTGCAGCGGAGCCCCGACGAGGTGCCCGCCCTGCTGCGCGCCCTCGTCCGCGCCCCGAAGAAGCGCGTGGGCGAGGCGGGCACGGCGCTCTCCGGTCTGCGCGACCAGCTCGCTGCACTGCCCGAGGCCGAGCGGCTGCCGGCCCTGGTCCGGCTGGTGCAGCGCGAGGCGGCCGAAGTGCTCGGCATCTCCTCCGCCGAGGGCATCGGGGCCCAGCAGGTCCTGAAGGAACTCGGCATCGACTCCCTCATGGCGGTCGAGCTGCGCCGCCGGCTCTCGTCCGAGACCGGGGTCGCCCTGCCCTCCACCCTCGCCTTCGACTACCCCACGCCCACCGCCATCGCCGGACTCCTCCTCGGCAAGCTGGCGCTCACCGAGAAGGCGAAGCCGAAGCACCGCAAGAGCGCCTCCCACACCGCTGCCGCCCCGGCGGCCGACGATCCGATCGCGGTGGTGTCGATGGCCTGCCGCCTGCCCGGCGGCATCGACACCCCCGAGGCCTACTGGAACCTCCTGGCCACGGGCGGCGACGCGATCAGCGGCCTGCCCCCGCGCTGGGACAGCCTCGACGTCTACGACCCGGACCCGGAGGCCGTCGGCAAGAGCTACGCCCGCGAGGGCGGCTTCATCGACGTCGCCGCCGACTTCGACGCCGCGTTCTTCGGCATCTCGCAGCGCGAGGCGCTCTCCATGGATCCGCAGCAGCGCCTCGTCCTCGAAACCGCCTGGGAGGCGCTGGAGCGCGCCGGCATCCGCCCCGAGACGCTCAGCGAGAGCCGTACCGGCGTCTACCTCGGCGCCATGAGCTCCGACTACGGCGAGCAGGGCCGCGAACTCGACGCCTTCGACGGGTACGTGAGCACCGGCAACGCCTCCAGCGTCGTCTCCGGCCGCGTCTCGTACGCGCTGGGCCTGCAGGGCCCGGCCGTCACCGTGGACACCGCCTGCTCCTCCTCCCTCGTCTCCATCCACCTCGCCGCCACTGCCCTGCGCCAGGGCGAGTGCGAACTCGCCCTCGTCGGCGGCGTCACCGTCATGAGCACACCGCGGCTCTTCGTGGAGTTCTCCCGCCTCAAGGGCATGGCCCCCGACGGCCGCTGCAAGTCCTTCTCCGCCCTCGCCGACGGCGCGGGCTGGTCGGACGGCGTCGGCATCCTCGTCCTGAAGCGGCTGTCGGCCGCCGAACGCGACGGGGACCGCGTCCTCGCCGTCATCAGCGGGTCCGCCGTCAACCAGGACGGGCGCAGCCAGGGCCTGACCGCCCCCAACGGCCCCGCGCAGCAGCGCGTCATCCACGACGCCCTGGAGGCCGCCCGCCTCACCCCCGCCGACATCGACGCGGTCGAGGCCCACGGCACCGGCACCCCGCTCGGCGACCCCATCGAGGCCGGCGCGCTGGCCGAGGTGTTCGGCCCCCGACGGGCCGGGGACCGCCCGCTCTACCTGGGCTCCTCCAAGTCGAACATCGGCCACGCCCAGGCCGCCGCCGGCGTCGCCGGCGTCATGAAGATGGTCCTCGCGCTCCAGCACGAGACCCTGCCCAAGACCCTGTACGCCGACGAGCCGAGCCCCCACATCGAGTGGGACGGCAGCGGACTGGAACTCCTGCGCGAGGCCCGGCCCTGGGCGCGGGAGGGCGCGCGCACCCGCCGCGCCGGTGTCTCCTCCTTCGGGCTCAGCGGCACCAACGCCCACATCGTCCTCGAGGAGCCCCCGGCCCCGGACCCGGCCCCGGCCGAGACGGAGACCGAGGTGCTGACCCCGGCCCCGGCCCCCGCGTCGGCCGCCCCGTACCCCGTCCCGTACGCCCTCGTCCTCTCCGGCCGCGACGAGAGCGCCCTGCACACCCAGGCCGCCCGCTGGGCCGACTGGCTCGAGGGCCGCCCCGACGTGCCGGTGGCCGACCTCGCGCACACGGCAGCCCGCCACCGCACGCACTTCGAGCACCGCGCCGCCCTCACGGTGACCACCACCGCCGAAGCCGTCGCCGCGCTGCGCACCCTCGCCGACGGCCGCACCCCGGCCGGGGCGGCCGAAGGCACGGCCGTCGACAGCCCCCTCGCGGTGCTGTTCACCGGCCAGGGCAGCCAGCGGCCCGGCATGGGCCGCGCCCTGTACGCCGCCCTCCCGGCCTTCCGGGAGGCGTTCGACGCGGCCTGCGCCGCGCTCGACCCGCACCTGAACCAGCCGCTGGCCGAGCTCGTCCTCGGCGGCTCGGAACTCGTCCACGAGACCGAGTACGCCCAGCCCGCCCTGTTCGCCGTCGAGACCGCGCTGTTCCGCCAGTGGGAGGCCTGGGGCGTGCGGCCCGCCGCCGTCGCGGGCCACTCCATCGGCGAACTCGCCGCCGCCCACGTCGCCGGAGTCCTCACCCTGGACGACGCGGCCCGTCTGGTGGCCGCCCGCGGCCGCCTGATGCAGGCCTGCGAGCGCGGTGGCGCGATGGCCTCCGTCGAGGCCTCGGAGTCCGAGGTCCTGGAGGTCCTCGCGGGAGTCGCCGGACGCATCTGCGTCGCCGGCCTCAACGGCCCCGTGCAGACCGTCGTCAGCGGTGACGAGAACGCCGTCGCCGCCGCCACCGCCAGGTTCGCCGAACTCGGCCGCCGCACCCGCCGGCTGACCGTCTCGCACGCCTTCCACTCGCCGCACATGGAGGCCATGCTCGACGCGTACCGCCTCGTCGCCGAGGACGTCGCCTTCGCCGCACCGCAGATCCCCGTCGTCTCCACGGTGACCGGGACCCGCATGGGCCAGGACCTCGCCCCCGGCGAAGGCCTGCGCTCCGCCGAGTACTGGGTGCGCCAGGTCCGCGACGCCGTGCGCTTCCTCGACGCCGTGCGGACCCTCGAGGCGGACGGCATCGGCCGCTACCTCGAATGCGGTCCCGCCGCCGTCCTGGCCGCCATGGGCGCCGGCTGTGTCACCGGCACCGCCGCGTTCGTCGCCTCCCAGCGCGCCCCCAAGGACGCCGACCGGGCCCCGGACGAGGTCCGCGTGCTCGTCGAGGCCCTCGGCGCGCTCCACGTCAGCGGCCAGGAGCCGCTCTGGGACGCGGTGTTCACCGGCCGGACCGGCCCGAACGCCGGCCCGAACGCCGCCCCGGTCGCCGGCCTCGCCGCCGAGCTGCCCACGTACGCCTTCCAGCGCGAGCGGTACTGGCTCGAGCCCGCCCGCAACACCGGGCGCGGTGCCCGCGACACCGGTCTCGTACCCGCCGGGCACCCCTGGCTCGGCGCCGTCCTCACGCTCGCCGGCGGCGAGGGCCAGCTGCTCTCCGGCCGGCTCTCGCTCGCCGACCACCCCTGGCTCGCCGACCACGCCGTCTTCGGCAGCGTCCTCGTGCCCGGCACCGGCCTGCTCGACCTCGCCCTGGCCGCTGCCCGGGCCGCCGGCTCCGCACGGGTCGCCGAACTCACCCTGGCCCAGCCGCTCGTCCTCACCGCCGGAGAGGCGCTGCGCCTCCAGGTGAAGGTGGACACCCCGGATGAGGACGGCCGGCGCAAGATCGCCGTCCACAGCCAGCCGGAGACCTCCGCCGACCCGTCCTCCTGGACCCTGCACGCCTCCGGCGAACTTGCCGACGACCCCGCCCGGGACGCTCCGGACGGGCTCGCCGACCTCGCCGCGTGGCCGGTTCCGGGAGCCGAGGCCATCGGTCTCGACGGCTTCCACGAGCAGCTCGGCGGCGACGGCCTCGAGTACGGCCCGGCCTTCCGCGGCCTGACCGAACTCTCCCGCCGCGACGGCACCGCCTACGGCCGGGTCGTCCTGCCCGAGCCGCTGCGCCCGACCATCGAGGGCCACGGCGTGCACCCCGCCCTCCTCGACGCCGCCCTGCACGTCCTGGCCGGCGTCACCCCCGGCGAGCAGCCCGAGGGCACCGTGCTGCTGCCCTTCGCCTGGACCGACGTGACCCTGTACGCCACCGACAGCACCGAACTGCGCGTCCGTGTCGCCCCGGAGGCGGGCGGCGCGGACCCCGAGGCCGCGGCCGCCGGATTCGGCGCCGCCGTCCTGGTCACCGACCCCTCCGGCGAACCCGTCCTGTCGGGCGTGCTCCAGGTCCGCCGGGCCTCCGCCGACCAGCTGCGGGTCACCCGGCCCTCCGACGCCGACCACCTCTACCGCGTCGAGTTCCAGCCGGTCGCCGAGCCCGCCGGCGCCGCCCCGGCCACCACCCTGGTGATCGGCGGCACCGGAGCCCTCGCCGAAGCCCTCGGCGCCGCCTGGGCCGCCGGCCCCGAGCCGCTGCCCGCCGGCGCGCCGGTCCCGGACCGTATCGTCGTCGACGCCACCGGCGCTGTCACGGGCGATACCGCCGAGGGGGCCCAGGCCGCCACCCTGGCCGCCCTGGACCTCGTACAGCACCTGCTCACCGAGGAGTACGCGGCGGCCGAGCTGGTCTGGATCACCCGGGACGCCGTCGCGGCCCGCCCCGAGGACACCGCCGCCGCACTCGCCCACGCCCCCCTGTGGGGCCTCGTACGGGCCGTGCGCGGCGAGGTCCCCGACCGCACCCTGCGCCTGCTCGACCTGGACACCGCCGCCCCCGACCCGGCGGCCCTCACCGCCGCCCTCGCCGCCGCCGACGAGCCCGAACTGGCCCTGCGCGGCGCCACCCTGCTCGCCCCCCGCCTCGTGCGCACCGCGCACGGCACGCGCACCGGGGCGGCCCAGGGCGGCGCGGCCCTCACCCCGCCCGCCGAGGCCGGCCCCTGGCACCTCGACATCCGGGAGAAGGGCAGCATCGACAGCCTCGAGCTGGTCCCCGTCCCGGACGGCGGCCCGCTCGGCCCCGACGAGGTCCGCGTCGCGGTCCGCGCCGCGGGCATGAACTTCCGCGACGTCCTCAACACGCTCGGCATGGTCGCCACGCCCAAGCTGGGCCTGGAGTTCGCGGGCACGGTCCTGGAGACCGGATCCGCCGTCACCCACCTGCGCCCGGGCGACCGGGCCATGGGCCTCGCGCTCGGCGCCTTCGGCACCGAAGTGCGCGGCGACGGCCACCTGATGGCGAAACTGCCCGACACCCTCACCTTTGAAGAGGGCGCGACGATCCCGCTCGCGTTCCTCACCGCCCACTACGCCCTCACCGACCTCGGGGCGCTGCTCCCGGGCGAGAAGCTCCTCGTCCACGCGGCGGCCGGCGGCGTCGGCATGGCCGCCGTCCAGCTCGCCCGCCACCTGGGCGCCGAGGTGTACGGCACCGCCAGCCACGGCAAGTGGGACGCGCTGCGCGCCCTCGGACTGCCCGACGAGCGCATCGCCTCCTCCCGCGACACCACGTTCGAGGAGCGGTGGCTGACGGCCACCGGCGGAGCCGGCTTCGACGCCGTGCTGAACTCCCTCGCCGGCGAGTTCACCGACGCCTCGCTGCGCCTGCTGCCGCGCGGCGGGCGCTTCCTGGAGATGGGCAAGACCGACATCCGCGACGCGGACGAGGTCGCCGCCGCCCACCCCGGCGTCGCCTACAGCGCCTTCGACCTGATGTCGCTGGACCCCCGCCACCTGCACCGGATGCTCACCGAGCTGTCCGCCCTGCTCACCGACCGGGTCATCACCCCGCTCCCGTACCTCGCGTACGACGTACGGGAGGCCCCCGCGGCCTTCCGCTACATGGCGCAGGGCCGCCACACCGGCAAGCTGGTCCTCACCGTCGGCCGGGCGCTCGACCCGCAGGGCGTGGTCCTGCTCACCGGAGGCACCGGCGAGCTCGGCCGCAACCTGGCCGGGCACCTCGTAGCCGAACACGGTGTGCGCCACCTCGTCCTGACCTCCCGGCAGGGCATGGCGGCGCCCGGGGCGGACGAGCTCGTGGCCGACCTCGAAGAGACCGGCGCGGCCAGCGTGCGCATCGTGGCCTGCGACGTCTCGGACCGCGACGCGGTCGCCGCCCTGCTGGCCGAGGCCGCCCGGGAACGCCCGCTGACCGGCGTGGTGCACCTGGCGGCGGTCATCGACGACGGCGTCGTGCGCAACCAGACGCCCGAGCGGTTCACCCGGGTCCTCGCCCCCAAGCTGGCCGGCGCCTGGCACCTGCACGAACTGACCCGCGAGCTGGACCTGGCCGCCTTCGTCCTGTTCTCCTCGGTCGCCGGCACCCTCGGATCGCCGGGCCAGTCCAACTACGGCGCCGCCAACGCCTTCCTGGACGCGCTCGCCACCCACCGCCTGCGCCGCGGCCTGCCCGCCACCAGCCTCGCCTGGGGCCTGTGGGCCCAGGGCGGCTCCGGCCTGACCGCCCAGCTCGGCGAGGCGGAACTCGCCCGGATGCGCCGCCAGGGCGCCCAGCCCCTGACCGCGGCCGAGGGCCTCGCCCTGTTCGACACCGCCCTGGCCCGCCCCGAACCGCACCTGGTGCCGCTCAAGCTCGACACCACGCGGCTCGGCGGCGACTTCGCCCCCGCGCTGCTGCGGGCCCTGGTCCGTACGCAGCCCAGGAAGGCCAAGGAGTCCGCCGCGGCCGGCTCCGCCTTCCGGGAGCGACTGGCCGGCCTGTCCACCGCGGAACGCGAGACGGAGCTGAGCAAGTTCGTCCAGCAGGAGGTCACCGCGGTCCTCGGCCTGTCCGGCGGAGTCCCGCTCGACAAGCCGATGCGCGAACTGGGCTGGGACTCCCTGATGGCCGTCGAACTGGGCAACCGCATCACCAAGTACACGCAGGTGGCCGTGCCCGGCACGCTCGCCTTCGACTACCCCACGCCACGCGCCATCGCCGGGTACCTGCTCGGCAGGCTCTCCTTCGACGGCGCACCGCAGGCCGCCGCCGACACCCCGCCGCAGGACCCGGCCCGGGCCGCCCAGTGGGCCGTGACCCGGATCGGCGTCGAACGGCTGCGCCAGAGCGGCCTGCTGGACCGGCTGCTGGAACTCGCCGCACCCGCCGCCGCCAAGGCCGAGGCCCCGGCCGACGCCTTGCAGACCGCCCAGGAACTGACCGACGACGAGATGGACGCGGCCCTGGACGCCGTACTCGGCGGCATCTGACCCCCAGGGCCCGGCGGCCCCCGGGTCCCTCCCCCACCGCGGTCCCTGCCGCGAACCCGACCGACGACCCCTCTGAAAATCCCCCATGACCCCCGTTCCCAGGAGTTGATCATGTGTCATCGTCCTCCTCGCCGGAGCCCGTGGCCGACGCCACGGCCGCGCCCCCCACGGCCGGGTCCCGGCGCCGGTGGGTGGCGCTCGCCGAAGAGGGTCGCATGAAGGTGAAGGAAATGAGCGGTTTGGCTGGCCGGAAGCGGTATTTCCGCAGGAAGACCGGCTGATCCGACTCGATTCATCCCCCGAAGGCCGCCGTAGCCCATTCTTCTGGAATGGGCCACGACGGCCTTTTTGGCAATCCCTCAATATCGACTGAACGTCCGCTGCTGACCGCTGCTGCGGTGCGTGTCACCCCCGCGTGGGAGCACCCCGGCCGCCCCGCCCGCGGACGCGGGCCGGGCGGAGCGAACGCGCGGAGTGGCGGGCGAGGCCGGCGCGGACCGCATGGGCGCGGCTGCCGTCGAGGCACCTCGCTGACCCTCGCCATGGCCTCGGTCCGTATTTCCAGGGGCAACCCCACCGCCGAGGAGATCGCCGCGCTCGCCGTCCTCCTCACGGCCCGCCTGGGCAAGCGCCACGAGGCCCAGCGGCCTGCACCCGTCACCGCGCGGGCCCGCAAGCTGCCGTCCCTGTCCTTTCAGCCGTTCCGCGCGCCGGGCGCCTGGGCCTCTTGAGATGTTCACCAGGGTGAACGCCGGTGATTCCGGCAGGCACCGCTACGCGGCACCACTCTGCGTTCCTGTTTTATCGACCGCCGTCACTCCGGGAGCCGCTTTTTCGTTTGTGGTTGGTCTCCCGGCCCGTGTGCGTTCTTTGATGCTCTCGGGCCGTTTGACGGTCTTGCCGACGTCGTGGCGGTTGGCAGGGTGTCGGTTCTTGGGGCCGGGAGGGCGGCCAGGTCCTGGCCGGGATGGTTTCGGTGTCTGGGCCGGGCAGGCCGGGTTCGGGCGGAGGTTCCTGAATCCCTGGCGGACGCGGGCCGGGGTCAGCCGACCGTGGGAGACGGGCCGTTCCCAGGGGTGGCGGAGATCGGGGGCGGTCTTGCGGGGGAGGCGGAGTTGGGTGTGGGCGGCGATGACCAGCCAGACACCTCACGTTCCTCCGCCGTCAAATCAGTCGGACCGCGTCCTCGAACAATGGCCTCGGGGTAGCCTCGCGGCGTGAGCGAGTCGGACTCTCCCCAG
Source organism: Streptomyces sp. NBC_01296 (assembly GCF_035984415.1). Lineage (NCBI taxonomy): Bacteria > Bacillati > Actinomycetota > Actinomycetes > Kitasatosporales > Streptomycetaceae > Streptomyces > Streptomyces sp. NBC_01296. The sequence continues at coordinate 166,461 of NZ_CP130721.1, forward strand.
CACCCCTTGCCGACGTGGTCCCAGGTAGCCACTGTGCGGGACTTCATCCATGGACGGACATATGCTGCCGCGGCTCCGACCATCCGCCTCGACGGAGCGCCGCCCCACGCCCCAGGGTCCGATCTGGCGCGTGTTGCGGAGGTCAACGGAGCCTTGTACGAGGTCACGTCTCACCTGTGCCGTCGTTTGCATGCCGAGCTCGCGGCGGGTCGCCCCGGGCCCGTCGCGGATGCGTCATGGGCGGCCCTGATCTCGACCGCCGCGTCCTGGCGTGAGGACCCTGAGCTGCCAGGCTGGATGAGCGAGCTGCTACCGGTCAAGCCGCGCTGACTGCGAGCTCAGGTGGTGCTGGGAACGCCATCTGTTCGTCGAACAGCTTGTGCTGCTGCAGGCAGTGGTAGAGCTGGCCGATCATGCGGTTGAAGAGGTGTCGCAGGGCGGCCGCGTGCCAGTCTCCGTGTTCGTCGCGGCGGCGGCGGTAGTGGGCTTTGGCTCCCGGTGAGCCGTTCGGTTTTCCAGGTCGCGTCCTGCTGAGCGCGCGCGAGAACGGCGATGGCGCGGGCCAGGTCGCTGTCTCTCGGCAGCGGCCGGTGGGCGTGCATGTCGGTCCGGAGGATGTTCGCCAGGACCAAGGCGTCACCGGGGTCGGACTTCTTGCGGGAGACTGCGTGCCGGTCACGGTATCGGGCGGCGGCCATCGGGTTGATGGCGAAGATCCGTCGATTGCCCGTCCGCAGGACGGCGACGAGCAGGCCGCGGGACGTCTCGATCGCAATCGGGATCGGATCTTCGTCGGTGTCGCCGTACTCAGCAAGCAGTTCCAGCAAGAGCTTGTATCCGCCGGCGTCGTCCGTGATGTGCCGCTTGGCCGGCAGCTGGCCAGTGTCGTCGACCAGGGCGACGTCGTGCGTCTTCTCAGCCCAGTCGACACCGCAGTAGATACGGAAAAGGCTGCCGCGGTCCTCCTGGGGAGGTCCGCGGCAGCCTTTTCCGTCTGCGCGGCGGGAAAGCCGCGTGTCACCCGGTCTTGCGCCGGAAGTACCGCTTCTGCCCGGCCGGGCCGCTCATGCCCTTGACGCTCAGACGGCCGTCCTCGTGCGCCTGCCGCGCCCGGCTGGCGTTGCCCTTGCGCTCGAGGGCATCACGGAATTTCCGGCGGGCGTCGTTCTCCTCGACATTGCTCTGCGGCGTATCGGTCATACGTACCTCCTGGACGCGATGTGCAGCACGGCCAGCCTGACAGGGACGTCCGGGACTGGCGAGCCATCCTTTTGTTGGGGGAAAGGAATTCGGCCTATGCCGGGTCGGGCACGAGACCGCGGGCGGTGAGGTCCGTCCGCTCGGCCTTCCCGGCGGGCCCGGCCTCCGTGTCCGCCGGCTTGCTGCGGGGCAGCAGCGGGGCGAGGGCGGCGGTCAGCAGGAAGGCGGCGACGTTGTACCAGAGGGTGACGGAGACGGCGGAGCTGAAGTCGGCGGCTCGCGCCGCGGCCGTCCCCGCGGTGTCCGGGCCCACAAGCCCGAAGAGGACGGCCCCGACGACCGCGATGCCGATCGCGGCACCGAACTGTGTGGCGGCGTTGACCACGCCGGATCCGGCGCCCGCGTCCTTGGGGGGCAGGTCACCGAGCACGGCCGTGGCGAGGATGGGCGTGCTCAACCCCATGCCCAGGCCCATGAGGAAGGCCGCGCCGGCCACGTACGGCATGGTCAGTGCGGCGCCCTGGGTGTGCACGACGCCGATCGCGGCCAGGGAGCTCAGCGCCATGATGAGGGCGCCCGCCGCCACGAACAGGCGTCCCCGGGTGGCCCCGAAGCGCCAGCCGAGCTGGAACGTGGCGACGATGCCCAGCGGCCACGCCGCGATGGCGAGTGCCGTGTCGCCCACCGACCAGCCCAGACCGAACTGGAGGTGGTAGGTGAGCACGAAGGAGAACGAGCTGATGCCGGTGAACGCGAGCAGGGTCACGACCAGGCCGGCGGAGAAGGAGCGGTGGCGGAACAGGGCCGGGTCCACGAGAGCGGATCCGTTCTTCGCCTGCCTCCTGCGCTCGTGGACCACGAACGCGAGGAACAGTGGCACCGAGGCGGCCATCAGCACGAACATCCAGGCGGGCCAGCCCTGTTCGCGGCCCTGGACGAGCGGGAACATCACGCCCAGGGAGGCCGCGGTCAGCAGGACCACGCCGGGCATGTCGAGCTGCGGGCGCTCGTCGGCGCGGAAGGAGGGCAGCGACCGGGCTCCGAGGATCAGCGCGAGAATCCCGATCGGGACGTTGACGAAGAACACCGTACGCCAGCCGAGGCCCATCAGGTCGAGGTCGGTGAGCAGACCGCCCAGCAGCGGTCCCCCGATGCTGCCGAGGCTGAGCAGACCGCCCACCAGACCGGCGGCCAGGGCCCACTCCTTGCGGTCGAAGGTCCGGACGATGACGGCCATGACCTGGGGAAGCATGAGGGCGGCCATGAACCCCTGCATGAAGCGGCCGGCGACCAGCATGCCCGGGGAGACGGCCAGACCGCTCAGGGCGGACGCCACGGTGAACAGGGCGACACCGGTCATGAAGACCCGCTTGGCCCCGAAGATGTCACCGAGTCGCCCGCCGGTGATCAGGAACATGGCGAAGGCGAGGGCGTAGCCGGCCATGGTCCACTGAGCGGAGGCGAAGCCGATCTCCATGTCCCGCTGGATGCTGGGCAGGGCGACGGTGACGATGTTGGCGTCGAGGCCGTCGAGGAAGGAGGCGGTGCCAAGTACGCCCAGGGCGACCCATCGCGCGCGTCCGGACTGTGCTGTGTCTGTCACGTGATCAGCTCCTGGGAGAAGGGTGGGGGGTGGGGCCGTCCCGCCGGACCTGCCGCGCGGCGCTGCCGCCCTGCCGTCGCCCGGGGGGCGGCGGCAGGCCGGGTTCACACCTCGAAGACGGCGCTCGCCCAGCTCATGCCGCGTCCGACGGCGGCCAGGGCGACGTGGTCGCCCTGCCGGAGGACGTCTTGCTCGACGTCCCGGGCGAGGGCGAACAGGGGGTCGGCGGCACCGAGGTGCCCGTAGTCCTCGGCGAGCGACAGGTTGGTGCGCTCCGCGGGGAAGTCCAGGGCCGCGACGAGTCCCGCCATGGCCGGCTGGTTGTCGAAGGGCAGGTTGAGCCGGGCCAGGTCGGTGAAATCGACACCGGCGCGCTTGCAGGCGCGTTCCACGACGAGCCGGTACTGGTTGCGGGCGTGGGTGCCGAACGCGGAGATCTTCTCGTGGTCGTCGCCGAAGTACTCCTTCACCTCGGCGATGCCCCGTACCCTCGGTGCGCTGCCCGCCGCGCCGGGCGTGCCGAAGGGGGCCGCCGCGCCTCCCACGTCGAGGCGGAAGAAGTCGACGTAGGTGCCGTCCGTGGTGATGTCGCTCGCGCGCCAGCGCAGCCGGTCGTGACCGCGGCGGGCGACCGCCGCGACGGCACCGTCCGAGAAGCAGCCCGCCCCCGTCTCCAGCCGGTTCCAGTAGGGCTCGGCGACGCGGCTGGCCGCGACCACCACGGCCGTCCGGTACTCGGGATGGGTGGCGAACTTCCCGGCCACCAGGTCGAACGCGGCGACGCCCGACGAGCACGCCTGGGTCAGCAGGACCGCCTCCGCGCCGTCGGCGCCGAGCCGGTGCAGGAGGCTCGCCGCCGCGTCCCAGTACAGGTACTCGGTGATGTCGGTGACCGCGAGGACCAGCAGGTCGATGTCGCCGGCGTCCGTGCCGGCGGCGTCCAGCGCCTTCCGTACGGCCTGGTACGACAGGTCCGTCAGGCCAACCCCTTCGGGGCACCGGTGCATGTAGCGGCTCGCGTAGGTGCGGACCCGCTCGATGTCCTCGGTGTACTCGGCGGCGACGTCCAGCACCGGCACCTCGTCGCCGAGTTCGTAGCCGAGTGACATCAGGCCGAAACTCATGTGATCTCCTTGTCTGGGGCCCCTCCGGGCCGTGGCTACCAGGTGACCGGCAGCCGGTGTACGCCGTAGATGGCCATGTCGGTGCACAGGGGTATCTCCTCGGCCGGAACCGCCATCCGCAGGCGAGGGAACCGGCGCAGCAGGCCGGCGTACGCGATCCGCAGCTCGACCCGTGCGAGATGGTGTCCGAGGCACTGGTGCACACCGTGCCCGAACGACAGTTGGCCGCCCGGCCTCCGCGCGGTGTCGAACCGCTCCGGGTCCGCGTCGAAGCGCCGCGGATCGCGGTTCGCGGCCGACAGGGAGAGCACGAGGCACTCACCGGCCGCGATCCGGTGGCCGCCGAGGTCCACGTCGGTCAGCGCGGTCCGCATCAGCCCCGCCCGGAAGAGCGGGAGGTACCGCAGCAGTTCCTCGACGGCGCCGTCGAGGAGGTCCGGGTCGGCCCTCAGCCCGGCCCACTGGTCCGGATGGCTCAGCAGGGTGTAGACGCCGAGTCCGAGCATGCTCGCCGTGGTCTCGTGGCCGGCGATCAGTACGACCAGCGCCACGGTCGCGATCTCCTGGTCGGAAAGCTCGCCCCCTTCGATCAGGCTGCTGATCAGGTCCGCCCCGGGCTCCGCGCGTTTGCGCGGCACGAGCCCGCCGAGGTAGGCGACCATGTCAGCGTACGCGCCGTGGGTCTCCTCCTGCGTGGAGTCCAGCCTGAAGAAGGTGGCCACGTCGTGACGGAACATGTCCTGCTCGGCGTACGGCACGCCGAGGATCTCGCAGATCAGCAGGGTCGGGATCGGGATGGCGAACTCGGCGACGAGGTCGGCTCCGCGCCCCGCGGCCTCCAGCGCGTCCAGCCGCTGCTCGACGATCTCCTCGATCCGGGGCGCCAGTTCCCTGATCCGTCGCGCCGTGAAGTGCTTGGTGAGGGGCTTGCGGTAGCGGGTGTGCTCCGGTGCGTCCATACCGATGAACTGGCCGGGCTCCGCGGGTGTGATCCTCTCCGTGCCGAACGGATGGTCGAAGGCGGCGTGATGGTGCAGTTCCTGCCGTGCGCTGAACCGCTGGTCGGCGAGGACGGACCGCACCAGGGAGTGGCTGGTGACCAGCCAGCCCCTGTGCCCGTCCGGGAACAGCATCGGGGTGACGGGCTCCCGGTCCCGGAACACTCTCAGTTCGAGGGGTGGGTCGAGGGCTGACGGCCGCTCCGTGGGCAGCTTGACCGGCTGGCACAGGGTGTTGGGCACGTCCTACTCCATCTCTCTGGCATCTCGGAGGCCTCTCCAGCTTCGCGACGAGCCCTGGACACGCGCTCGAGCCGACCTCGAGCGGCGCCGCTGGGCCGCCGGGCCGCGCCCGGCCCGGCCCGGTCACAGTCCCCCCAGTACGGCGTCGAGCGCCTTGTCCATCTCCTCGGCCGTCAGTTCCCCGGCGGCCTGGAGCGCCTCGCCGACGTCGGCGGGGGCCGGGACCCCTCGGGCCGTGCGAGCTCCAGCAGCCGGTCGAGCAGACCGCTCGGCCGCAGCAGATCGGGGCTGACACGGTCCAGTGCCCACTGGGCGGCCCGCACCGGGTCCTGCGGCGGTGCCTCACCGGAGGCGGGCTCGTCGAAGGGCAGCCGCCCGCGCAGGAAGTCGGCGATGGCCCAGGGCGTCGGGGCCAGGGCGTCCAGGAAGGCGTTGGCCGCTCCGTAGCTGCCCTGGCCGGGCGAGCCCAGAGTGCGCGCCACGGAGGAGAACAGCACGAAGGCCGCCAAGTCCAGGTCCAGGTCCCGGGTCAGCTCGTGCAGGTGCCAGGCGCCCGTGAGCTTGGGCGCCAGGACCCGCTCGAACCGCTCCGCCGTCTGATTGCGCACGACTCCGTCGTCGATCACGGCCGCGAGGTGCACCACGCCGGTCAGCGGGTGCTCGCGCCCGGCCTCGGCCACGGCCGGGGCGACCTGGTCGCTGACCGGCATGTCGCAGGCCACGATCCGTACGGACGCGGCGCCCGCCTCGGCCAGTTCGGCCGCCAGCTCCGCCGCGCCCGGCGCCGCCGAGCCTGACGCGACGTCAGTACCAGGTGGTGCACGCCGTGCCGGCCGACCAGGTGGCGGGCGACCTGACGGCCCAGCTCACCCGTGCCCCCGCTGACCAGCACCGTGCCGTGCGGGTCGAGCACGCGCGGGACCGTGAGGACGATCTTGCCGGTATGCCGTCCCGACGCCATGTGGCGGAACGCGCCGGGCGCCTCCCTCACGTCGTACGCGAGGTGCGGCAGGGGCTCGATCGTGCCGTCCGCGAGCAGCCCGGACAGCTCCGTCAGCATCCGGTGCAGGTGCGGGGGCTCCAGCGACATCAGGTCGAACGCACGGTAGACGACGCCCGGATGGGCCTCGGCGACCTCGCGCGGGTCGCGGATGTCGGTCTTGCCCATCTCCAGGAACCGGCCGCCGCGCGGCAGCAGGCGCAGTGAGGCGTCCGTGAACTCCCCGGCGAGCGAGTTGAGGACCACGTCCACACCCGTGCCTCCGGTACCGGTCAGCCACTGCGCCTCGAAAGGCCGTGTCGCGGGACGAGGCGATCCGCTCGTCGGGCAGCCCGAGGCCTTGCAGCGTCTGCCACTTGGCCCGGCCGGCCGTGCCGTAGACCTCGGCGCCCAGGTGGTGGGCAAGTTGTACGGCGGCCATGTCGACACCGCCCGCCGCCGCGTGGACGAGCAGGCGACCATGCCGAGCGCGTTGAGGACGTCACGGAAGTTCATGCCCGCGGCGCGCACCCGCGACCCGCACCTCGCCGTCGCCGAGCGGCTCCGAGCGGTCCACGGGGACCAGTTCGAGGCTGTCGATGCTGCCCTTCTCGCGGATGTCGAGGTGCCAGGGCCAGTACCCGGCGGGCGGCTGGAGCGTGCCGCCGGACTTGGCCGCCACCGCCCCGGGCGTGCTCGTCGGCGGCCGCCTGATGCAAGGCCTGACGGCGGCGCTGATGGTGCCCCAGGTGATGTCCGTCATCATGACCATGTTCGACCAGAAGGAATGGGTCGTCGCCTTCTCCCTGATGGGCGCCGTCCTCGGACTGGGCGGGGTCAGCGGACCGCTGCTCGGCGGCACCCTGACCGACCTGGACCTCTTCGGCCTCGGCTGGCGTTCGATCTTCTTCGTGAACATCCCCTTCGGGATCCTCGCGGTGGCCCTGGCCGCCTGGACCATGCCGGAGAGCAAGTCGGACCAATCGCCCCGGCTCGACATCACCGGCGTCGTCCTGATCACCCTGGCCTCGCTCGGGCTCATGTACCCGCTGGTCCAGGGCCGCGAAGAGGGCTGGCCGGGCTGGATGTTCGCCCTCTTCGCCGGCTCGGTGCTGCTGTTCGCCGCCTTCGGCGTCCACCAGAGCCGCCGCCACCGCCGCGACGGATCCGCACTGGTCCCGCCCACCCTGTTCCACCACCGCTCGTTCCGCGCCGGCGTCGTCGTGGTCATGCTGGCGTTCTCCGGCATCACCTCGTTCTTCCTGGTGCTGACCTACCACATGCAGCTGGGGCTCGGCTGGTCGGCGCTGCGCACCGCGCTGGTGACGGTGGCCTTCCCCATCGGCATCATGGCCACCTTCCAGATCGCCTGGCGCAAGGGCACCGCCAACGGGCGCAAGTTCGTCGCGATCGGCACGTCCGTGATGACGCTCGGCACCCTCGCCATGATCCTCGCGGTGTCGAGCCAGGGCGCCGGAATCGACTGGTACCACGTCGCGGGCGCCGAACTGATCGTGGGCTTCGGCATGGGCCTGTGCTCGCCGATCCTGACCAACGTGGTGCTCGGCGACATCCCCCCGCAGGACGCCGGAGCCGGCTCCGGCGTGGTCAACGCCGTCATCCAGTTCGGAACGGCCGCGGGCATCGCCATCGTCGGCGTCATCTTCTTCAGCCTCACGGGCAGCGAGGTCGCGGGCGCGGACCGGGCCGACCGCTTCAGCGACGCCACCTCCGTGACGCTCTGGTACAACGTCGCCGTCTTCACGCTCGTCGCCCTCCTCAGCCCGCTCCTGCCCGCCTCGAAGACCCCTCAGGCCGAGCCGGAGACGACGTCTGCGGAGCCCGCCGCACAGACCGCGGCGCCCGCCACGAAGGACCGGCTCCTCCTTGACACCGCCTGACCCCGGAAATGGCGAATTCCATTGCCTGGAGTCGTGAATGCGGGGTCGTCATTCTAGCAATTCTGTGCCAGACTTTTTCTGTCGATTGATTGCAGGAGGTACGTATGACTGACAAGTCGTTCGACGGTGGCGTTGCAGAAGATGCCAAGGAGAAGTTCCGCGAGGCGCTGGAGCGCAAGTCCAACGCAACGCGCGCCCGCACGGCTCACGAAGAGGGCCGCATCAAGGTGAAGAACATGAGCGGTTCGGCCGGCCAGAAGCGGTATTTCCGCAGGAAGACTGGTTGATCAAACCCGACTCCACCCCCCATGGGTCGCCGCGGTCCATTCCACTGGAATGGACCGCGGCGGCTTTTTGTGTGCCTGCAATATCCACTCGAATCGTGCTCGAATTCAACTCGAATTATGCTTGGATTTCAGTGGAGAATTGGACCCGCGACGATGCGTTCCGGCCATGATCGCAAGTGTTCGCGAGTCATTCCGTACGCATTCCCGTGCGGAACCCGAGGCGGGCTGTAGCGCCCGCGCTGATCCTGGAGTGTCCGGCACCAGGCGCATCCCGGTGCGACCGTCGAAAGGGGCTCCCCGTGATCATCGTCGAGGAACGTCCGGTGCTGACCGCCCCCGCGGTGGGCGTCACGCCCGCAGAGGAACACCCTGCCGACCCGCCGGCGCACACGGACTCCCCGGACCGCGCGAACTCCCCGGACTCCCCGGACCGCACGGAGCTTCCCGGGACGACCGCCGCCGAGGACACCTCGACGGCCCTCGCCATGGCCTCGATCCGGATCTCCCGGGGCAACCCCACCGCCGAGGAGACGGCCGCCCTGGCCGCCCTCCTCACGGCCCGCCTGCGCCTGCTCCACGGGGCCCGGCAGCCCGAACCCTCCGCCCCGCGCACCCGCAAACTCCCCACCCAGCCCTGTCGGCCGTTCCTCGCACCGGGCGCCTGGGCTTCCTGACTTCGTCAAGCCGGCTGTCTATCCGAGGTCTGAGCCCGGTGTGGCAGCGCCGCCTGAGGTCGCCTCGGGTCTCGTGTGGAGGATCTCGCGGGCCTGCTCCGCGGCGCGGGTGATGCTCTCGCTGACGAAGTCGACGAAGCGGGCGATGTTCTCGAGGCGGGTGGCGGCCCGGGTGTCGGGGCCGAGGATGCCGACGCCCTGCCGTGCGGTCTCGGCGAGTTGGGTGGTGGAGCGGGCGCTGGCGATCATGGACTGGTACCAGACGTCGTCGTCGACGATGTAGCGCTCGCGGCGGCGTTCGTCGCGTTCCCGGCGGATCAGGCCCTGACTCTCCGGGAACGCGATCGCTTTGGAGATGGGCTGACCGCGAGGCGCTGGGCGAGCGCGGACGCGGTGAGGCTGCCCGCGTCCGTGGTGTGGAGGGACACCAGTACCCGGGCCGTCATCTTGGGCAGGCCCGAGGCCATGAGGGGGGTCGTGAACACCTCCTCGTACGCGCGCACGGCCTCGGGGTCGCGTCCGTGGGCCTGCGGGGGCGCCTGTTGGCCTCGGGGCGCGGTCTGCTTGCGCCGGGCGGCGCGGTGTTCGGTGGCGCGGTGGGCCAGATCGGCGCGGTAGCCGGCGGGGCCGCCGTTGCGCATCACCTCGCGCGTGATGGTCGAGGTCGGACGGTCCAGACGTCTGCCTATCTCCGCGTCGGCGAGCCCGTCGGCCACCCCCAGCGCGATCTGCTGACGTTCCTGCTGAGTGAGCCTGCCTTCGCGATCCCCCTCGTGGTTCGTTGATGCCCCCGGTATAGCGTTCACTCCCAATCCAATGCAACGGTCAGAGTGCTGTCGTTGCGTTAAAATCAAAGCTGTTGCAACGATACTTAGCCTGTCACCTGCGATGATGCTGATCATACGCAATGAGTGTGTTGCTCAAACAGTGAAGGCAACGTAGCGTTTCTGGTGTCGGAAACAATGAGCAGCCAGGAGAGCATCATGCAGAAGTTCGCCACCCGCCCCGATCGCCGCCGTCCTGGACATCCCCGCGGGACTCGTCCGGTTCATCGCCGCCGACCGGGCCGACACCACGGTCGAGGTCCGGCCGGTGAACGCCTCGAGCAGCCGTGACGTGAAGGCGGCGGAGCAGACCACGGTCGAATACGTCGACGGCGTGCTGCGGATCGAGGCCGCTCCGGCGAAGAACCGGATCCTGGGCCACTCCGGTTCCGTCGAGGTGACGGTCCAGCTGCCCGCCGGTTCCCGTGTCGAGGCGAAGACGGCCGCTGCCGAACTCCGGGGCGTCGGACGGCTGGGCGATGTCACCCTCGAGGCGCCGCAGGGCTCGATCAAGCTCGACGAGACCGCGGGCGCCAGTCTCACGCTCCCTGCCGGTGACATCTCGGTCGGCCGCCTCGGGGGCCCGGCCCAGATCAGCACGCAGAAGGGCGACATCCAGGTCGCCGAGGCCGTCCGCGGTGCGGTCGAACTGCGTACGGAGGCGGGAAACCTGTCGATCGGCGCCGCCCGGGGTGTCTCGGCCTCCCTCGACGCCGATACCGCCTACGGCCGCATCCACAACGCGCTCAAGAACACCGACGGCGCCGCCGGCCTGACCATCCACGCGACCACCGCCTACGGCGACGTCACTGCCCGCAGCGTCTGAGCGGCTCCTGCGACCGGGGCCGCGCCCGGGGCCGCGACGGGCCCGGGCTACAGCCGGCGCAGGAGGGCGGCCCGGTCGACCTTGCCCTGCCTGGTCAGGGGCAGCTCGTCGAGCGCGATGATGCGCGCGGGGACCATGTACGACGGCAGGACGGTCCGCAGGGCGCGTACGACCTCGGCCTTCGAAAGCGGCTCGGCCGTGGGCACGTAGAAGGCGGCCAGCGACCGCCCGCCCCGCCCCGTGGGCGCCACCACCGACGCGGCCCGGACGCCCGGGCACTGGAGGAGGGCGCTCTGCACCTCGCCTAGTTCGATCCGGTAGCCGCGCACCTTGACCTGGTCGTCGAGGCGGCCCAGGAACTCCAGGTCGCCGCCCGCCAGCCAGCGGGCGCGGTCACCGGTGCGGTACATGCGCTCGCCGGGGCGTACGGCTCCCGGGTCGGGCAGGAACTTCGCGGCGGTGAGAGGGGTGGCCGCGGCGTAGCCCAGGGCGACGCACGTGCCGGCGATGTACAGATCGCCCTCCTTGCCCAGGGGGCAGGGCCGCAGCTCGCTGTCGAGCACGTAGTAGCGGGCGTTCTGCATCGGTTTGCCGTAGGGGATGCTCGGCCACGCGGGGTCGACGTCCCGCACCCGGTAGTCGTTGGACCAGACGGTGCACTCCGTGGCGCCGCCGAACGACACCACCTCGGCGTTCGGGAACGCGGCACGGATCTGGTCCGGGAGCGGCACCGGGATCCAGTCGCCGCTGAGCAGGGCCAGGCGGAGCGTGTCGCGCCCGGCGGGCTCGCGGGCCTGGACGAAGGGCATGACCATGGCCAGGGAGGCGGGCGCCGAGTCCCAGATGGTGATGGCCTCCCGTTCGAGCAGGTCCACCAGCGTGTCCGGCTCGGCGAGTTCAGCCGCCGACGCCAGCCGTACGGTCGCGCCGGCGGCGAGCACGCCGAACATGTCGTAGACCGAGAGGTCGAAGCAGAACGACGTGACGAACAGGAGCTTGTCGGCGGGCCCGACCCCGTAGGTGCGGTTCACCCAGTCGATGAGGTTCACCGCCGACCGGTGGGAGACGCAGACGCCCTTGGGCGTACCGGTCGAGCCCGACGTGAAGATGGTGTAGCAGACGTCGTCGGCCGTCGGGCCGGTGGTGAGGGGGTCGGCTGGCCGGAGGCCGACGTGATGGCCGGTCCACAGCGGTTCACGCGGCGGCGCCGCACGGTCGCGGGACACCGCCGCACGGCCGCGCGACGGCTCGACGCGGATGACGGCGTCGTAGCGCTCGGCCAGTTCGCCGGTGAACTCCCCGGCCCGGCGGCGGTGGACGTCCGCGCGGGCCACCCCGGGCAGCAGTTCGGGCAACCGTTCGACGAAGCGGGGCGGCACCCGGAGGCCGGAGTGGGCGCCGAGCCCGGGGTCGACGAGGTCGGCGAGGACGATGACGCCGTCGTCGGCGAGCAGCCCGAGGAGCGAGTCGAGGACGCCCGTCAGGTGGTCGAGGTCCGGCAGGAACTGCACCGTACTGGCCAGCACGACGACGTCGAACGGACCGCTCACCCGCTCGGCGGCCTCGTGCGCGAAGCACACCACGCCTTCGACCTCGCCCCCGGCGCGGGCCCCGGTCTCCTGGCTCCTGGCCACGGACACCGGTGAGGGGTCGACGGCGACGTAGCGGGACGCCTGCGGTGCCAGGGCCTCGACGATCAGACCGGATCCGCACCCGATCTCCAGGACCGAGGGCCGCTCGGCGGACGTCGCGGCCCGTACGAACCGTGCCACGTGGTCCTGGTAGCCCCGCAGGTCATCCGCGGTGAAGGGCCTCTGCGAGCGGCGGGTGTTGAAGCCCGCGGCCTCGAGCGGGTCGGGGGAGCCGGACAGGTAGTCGAAGAGGTCCGCGACGGCCTCGCGCCGGAAGGTGGCCGACCAGGAGAACTCCTCGGGGATGCCGGGGCACAGCACGTGCCGGAGCGAGGGCACCTCCCACCGGAACTCCTGTACGGAGGGCAGGGACGCGCGGTCGGTCAGCACGGCCGCCACGTCGAGCTGGTCGAGCAGCCCGACCATCCGGGAGGCCGGCCACGCCGGGTCGAGCGGCACGTAGGAGGCGCCGGCCTTGAGCACCGCGAGCATGCCGACGAGGGCCGAGGCGTCGCGCTCGCCGTACACGCCGACGGCCGAGCCCCGGCCCAGTCCCAGCTCGCGCAGCAGCCGCGCCAGCCGGTTGGAGTGGCGGTCCAGTTCGCCGTGGGTGATGACCTGCTTGTCGGAGGTCACGATCGCCGGCCGGTCCGGGTGGCGACGGGCGGTCTCGGCGATCAGCACGGGGATCGTGGCGTCGTCGCGGAAGGGCCGCGCGGTCTCGTTCCACCTGCTCCAGGGGGCGTCCGTGACGGACACCGGCCGGGCGCTCACCGTGCCGGTGCGGCCGGTGCGGCCGGCGCCCGAAGGCCCTCGTGGGCCGCCAGCGCGCCGGTCAGTTCGTTCACCGTCGGGTGGTTGAAGAAGAGCCGCAGGGCCAGGCGCGCGCCGAGCTCCGCCCCGAGCGCGGCCATGATCTCGGCGACCAGCAGGGAGTTCCCGCCGGCCTCGAAGAAGTCCTCGTCGTCGCCGAAGTCCTCGTGCTCCAGCGCGTCGGCCCACTGGACCCGCACCCGGGCGCGCAGCAGTTCGAGGTCCGGGCCGTCGTGGCCGATGTGGTCCGGGCTCGCCACCCCGACCGATCCGAAGTCGTTCACCGATCTCTCCCGCGTTCTCTCTCGGTGCTCTGGGGTCCGCGCTCACCCGGTCGAGGGCTCCGACCGGATGCCAGTCTCGCCGCGGTGGGCTGCCGTTGTCCGAAGATCTTTCAGAGGTCAGTCAGGGTTGGCGCCCGTGGGCCACGGCGATTGGTCATCCTCACGTGCATGGGAACTCACACGAAAAGCCGCTGGTTCGTCGGCGTCCCCCACGAAGGCCCCAAGGAGTGCGCGCTGTACGCCTTTCCGCACGCGGGCGCCGGCGTGACCACGGTGCGGCCGCTGTGCGTCGAGCTCTCCGACGCCTTCGACGCGTTCGCGGTACGACTCCCGGGCCGGGAGTCCCGGCTCGAGGAGCCGGCGGAGACCGCCATGCCCGAACTCGCCGACAAGCTCGCCGACGAACTGCTCCAGCACGCCGAGGGACGGCCGGTGGTGCTGTACGGGCACTGCGCCGGCTCGACGATCGCCTACGAGGTGGCACGGCGCCTGGGCCCCGCCCGGGTGCGGGCCCTGGTCGTCTCCTCGAACCCGGCCCCCGGCAGCGTCCGCCGCGAGCCCACGTTCGCGCTGCCGCGGCCGGACTTCCTCCGGCAGGTCGTGGCGGACGGGTACCTCCCGGCGAAGCTCCTCGGCAACGAGGAACTGCTCGACATCGTCGAGCCCGCCCTGCGCGCCGACTACGAACTCATCGAGACCCACGAGCTGGAGCTGTACGAGCGCGGCGGCGCCGAGCCCGTCGCGGTCCCGACGGTGGCCGTGTACGGCCACGACGACCACACCGTCGAACGCGCCCAGCTCGACGCGTGGTCGACGCTCACCACCGGGCCGTTCCGACTTGTGTCGCTGCCGGGCGGCAACGACCTGCCGACCAGCCGCCCGGCGGACCTGGCGGCGGCCATCGGCGAGGCCGTGGCGGCCCTCGCCTGAGCACCGGCGCGGCGCCCGGCCGGGTCTGGCACACATCTGTCAGACGGCCCGATGACCCGGTGCTCCCCTTCCTAGGGTGGGCTCACGACCGAACCTGCGCACCATGATCGAAAGGGAACAGGAGCATGGCGCCCCTCACGAACGCGCGACAGCGCCCCACCAGCCGGTTCGAGGAGGCCGAGGCCGCGCTCCGCGCGCAGGAGGGCGTGGCGCAGGCGGCCGTGGTCTCCCGCGAGGACCGGCTCGGGGAGCGGCGCCTGGTGGCGTACGTCGTACCCGGGGTGCCGGACACGGACGTGACCCGGCACGTGGAGAAGTGGCGCGCGGTCTACGACGAGATGTACGGCGACACCGCGCCGGACAACGGGATCGGCGAAGACTTCACCGGATGGAACAGTGCCTACACGCGCGAACCCATCCCCCTGCCGCAGATGCGCCAGTGGCGCGCGTCCGCGGTGGAGCGGGTGCGCGCTCTGGAGGCGCGCCGGGTGCTGGAGATCGGGGTGGGCTCCGGGCTGCTGCTCGGGCCGCTGGCACCGGAAACCGAGGCCTACTGGGCCACCGACTTCTCCGACGCGGTCATCGAACGGCTCGGCGCCCAGGTCGCCGCGGAGCCGCGGCTGAAGGACAGGGTGACACTGCGGTGCCAGCCCGCCGACTCCGCCGACGGACTGCCGGCGGAGTACTTCGACACGGTGCTCCTCAACTCGGTCGTGCAGTACTTCCCCGACGCCGCCTACCTCTCGGCTGTCCTGGACGTCGCGCTCCGGCGGCTCGCCCCGGCCGGCCGGATCCTCGTCGGCGACGTCCGCAACCACGGCACCCTGCGGGAGTTCCTGACGGCCGTCCACCACGCCCAGCGCCCCGGTGACGAGCCGTCCGCCGTGCGGGCAGCGGTCGCCCGCGCCGTGCTCCGCGAGACGGAACTCCACCTCGATCCGGGCTTCTTCACCGAGTGGGCCGACGCGCACGACGAGGTCGCGGCCGTGGACGTCCGGCTCAAGCCCGGACCGGACGGGAACGAACTCACCCGCCACCGCTACGAAGTCGTCCTGCACAAGCGGTCGAGCACGCCGACGCACCTCGCGGACGTCCCCGCCGTCACCTGGGGCTCGGACGTGCACCAGGTGTCCGGCCTGGAGGCCGAGCTGGCCCGTCACGGCGGCCGCCTGCGGCTGACCCGGATACCGAACGCCAGGCTGGTGAGCGAGGCGGCCGAATGCGGGGCCCCCGCCACGGCGGAAGGCACGCCCCTCGACCCGCACGCGCTGGAGACCTGGGGCCGGGAGCACGGCCGCGCCGTCCTGTGCACCTGGTCGGCCGAGGCGCCCGGCTGGTTCGAGGCGGTGATCGTGCCCGCGGACGGCAGGCATTGCTACGGCGGGGTGTACCGGCCCCTGGACACCCGGGCCAGGCCGCTCGCCAACGTGCCCGGGGCCTCCCGCCGGGCCTCGAGGCTGCCGGCGGTGCTGCGGCGGGAACTGGCGGCCGAACTGCCCGGCCACCTGGTGCCGGACGACATCGTGGTCATCGCCCACCTGCCGCTGACCGCCGAGGGCACGGTAGACCGCGCCGCGCTCCCCGAACCGAACTGAAGGCAGCGGAGTAAGACATGGCGGTGAACCCGTTCGACGACGAGGACGGCGAGTTCTACGTGGTGGTCAACGACGAGGAGCAGCACGCGCTGTGGCCCACGTTCGCCGTCGTGCCCGACGGCTGGCGCGTAGTGGCCGGGCCGGCGGGGCGGGCGCGGAGCATCGCGTACGTCGAGGAGAACTGGACCGACCTGCGGCCGCGGAGCCTGCGCGAGGCGACGCCGGCGTCCTGACGCGGGCCTGTGACCACGACTCGACCGGGGCTCGTCCGTGCCGAGAGGTCCATGGGTTTCGGTGGTTCGGACCGGATGTACGTGGGTTGTACAGGGAGGACGTGCCCGTGGGTGTTCGAAATTCCGACGTCGTCTTCGTCCGTTGGCCGGCGCAGGCGGATCTGAGAACCCGCTGCCGGCAGGAGGGCATGCCGCGCCTGCTCGTCGTGGAGGCGGGCGCGCAGCCGCCGATCAGCAACGATCCGGTCGAGGACTGGGTACGCCCCCCGGTGTCCCGGGATGACCTCGAAGCCCGGGTCACCGTCCTGCAGAGCCGTTTCGACAGCAACCGGGTACCGACGATCGACTCGACCGGGACCCTGAGCTTCGGCCATCACTCCATCACCGTCTCCACCACGCAGACGGAGTTGATGCGCCTGCTCGTCGACCGCTTCGGCGACGTCGTGCACCGCTCCGAGTTCGTGCAGCGCTTCGCCCTGCAGACGCTGACGCTGAACAGGAACGCGCTCGACCTGCACATCATGCGGCTGCGCCGCCGGCTCCTGCCCATCGAACTGTCCATCCGGACCGTGTGGGGGCGGGGCTACATGCTGGAGAACGCGGTGTCCGCCGAGGCCGTCCCGGCGGCGAACGCCTCCGGTGTCTGACCATGCCGCACCCCACAGAGTGCAGGGACCAACCGACCACTCGACACCGGAGATTACCTTGAACTCCTCGACGACCAGCACCCTCTACGAAGTGGGCGACCTGCCCCCGCTCGGGACCGTCCCCCGTTCCATGTACGCGTCGGTCATCCGCCCGGAACGGTACGGGGCCCCGGCTACGGCCTTTCGGACGGAGGTCGTCGAGACGCCCGAGGTGCCGCCCGGGTTCGTCCTCGTCGCGGTCATGGCCGCCGGCATCAACTACAACAACGTCTGGGCGGCCAAGGGGCATCCCGTCGACGTCGTGGCGGCACGTCAGCGGCAGGGCAGCCAGGAGCCCTTCCACGTCGGCGGATCGGATGCCTCCGGAATCGTCTGGAAGGTGGGAGAGGGCGTACGGCAGGTCAAGGTGGGCGACGAGGTCATCGTCTCGGCCGGCCTGTGGGACGAGCACGATCCCGATGTCCGGCTCGGCGTCGATCCCATGCTCGCGGCATCGCTGAAGGCATGGGGCTACGAATCGAACTGGGGTTCGTTCGCCCAGTTCGCCCTGGTGGCCGACTTCCAGTGTCTGCCCCGGCCCACCAGGCTGAGCTGGGCGGAATCCGCGGGATTCCTGCTGACCGGTGCGACGGCGTACCGGCAGCTCAACGGCTGGGCGCCCAACACGGTGCAGCCCGGTGACGGAGTCCTCATCTGGGGCGGCTCCGGCGGCCTCGGCTCCATGGCCATCTCCCTGACCCGGCAGATGGGAGGCAGGCCCATCGCCGTCGTGTCCTCACCGGAGAAGGCCAAGTACTGCCTCGACCTGGGTGCGGCGGGCGTCATCGACCGGACCAAGTTCAGCCATTGGGGACGCGTGCCCGAGGCCGGCACCGAGGAGCACAAGCGGTGGACCGCCGACCTGCGGGCCTTCGGGCGGGAGATCTGGGACATCCTCGGTGAGAAGGCCTCTCCCAAGATCGTTTTCGAGCATCCCGGCAGCGACACCATCCCCACGTCGGTCTACGTGTGCGGCACGGGCGGGATGATCGTGATCTGCGGGGCCACGTCCGGCTTCAACGTGGACGTCGACCTCAGGTACCTGTGGATGAGGCAGAAGCGGCTCCAGGGATCCCATTTCGCCAATCCGCGCGAGTGCCTCGCCGTGACCCGCCTCGTCGACATGGGCCTCCTCGACCCGCACCTGGGGCACACGTACGCCTTCGAGGAGATCGGCCGGGCCCATCAGGACCTGCTGGAGGGCGTGCAGGCACCGGGCAACTCGGCCGTACTGGTCGGTGCGACGAACAATCCCGGTCTCGGGGACCGCTGAGCCGTCGCAGAAATCCTCGGGAAACACTCGAGGAGCAGTTGTGCCGCAATCGCGAGAAAGCTGCACACTGCATGAATGGAAAGATCGAGATCCGGGTTGTCTGGCATCATCGAGTCACGCCAATCCGCGGGGGTTTTTCCCGAAGTCAACGGGAATTCGTTTCCGCGGCCGGGTATGACCGCATGTCCTCCGAGCAGGGGTCCCGCCTGGGCCGGCCGAACAGGCCCTTACAACCACGGAGTCGACTTGACCAGGACCGATCTGCAGCCGGTGGCGTTCCCCACCGAGCGCACCTGCCCCTTCAACCCTCCCCCGAAGCTGACCGAGCTGCGGGACGAGCACCCGGTGAGCAGACTGGCCTACCCCGACGGCACCGACGGCTGGCTGGTCACCGGGTACGCCGCCGCGCGTGCCGTCCTGAACGACCCCCGGTTCAGCTCACGCGGAGAACACCGCCGGATGGCGGTGGGGGAGGGCGCCCCGGGGCCGACGAGGCCGGGCGTCTTCATCTTCATGGACCCCCCGGAGCACAGCCGGTTCCGGAAGCTGTTCACCGGTGAATTCACCGTACGGCGGACCAGGAACCTGGAACCGAAGGTGGAGCGGATCACCGCGGACCGGATAGCCGCGATGCGGGAGATCGGACCGCCGGTGGATCTCGTGCGCGAATTCGCCCTGCCGATTCCCTCACTGGTGATATGCGAGCTGCTGGGTGTTCCGTACGAGGACCACGCGTTCTTCCAGCGGCATTCGGAAACCATGCTCGACTACGACCGCTCGATGGACGAGGTCGTGGAAGCATTCCAATTGATGGCGGAATTCCTGACCCGGCTGGTCCGCCTCAAGCGCGAGCGGCCGCAGGACGACCTGCTGAGCAGGGTCGCCGCGTCCGACCTCACGGACGAGGAAGCCGCGGGCTCGGCGATGCTCGTCCTCACGGCGGGCCACGAGACCACCGCGAAGATGCTGGGACTCGGCACGTACCTGCTGCTCTCCCGGCCGGAGCAACTGGCGCTGCTGCGCAAGGACCCGTCCCTGATCGACGGCGCGGTCGAGGAGATGCTGCGCTACCTGAGCATCGTCCAGTTCGGCATCATCCGCGGAGCCACGCAGGACGTCGAGCTGGAGGGTCGGCGGATCCGGGCGGGCGAGGTCGTGACCGTGGCCCTGTCCGCGGCCAACCGCGACGGCGACGCCTTCCAGGACCCGGACGCGCTCGACCTGACCCGCAGCGCCGGCCGGCACCTCGGCTTCGGCTACGGCGTGCACCAGTGCGTGGGACAGCAGCTCGCCCGTGTCGAAATGCGGGTGGCCTTCGGTCAGTTGATCCGCGAGTTCCCCGGCCTGCACCTGGCCGCCGCGCGCGACGAGATCGAGACGACCCACCTGTCGTCGATGTACGGCGTGCGGCGCCTGCCCGTCGGCTGGTGACGGCGATGAGGGTCGACGTCGACACGGATAAGTGCTGCGGCGCGGGCATGTGCGCGCTGACCGAGCCCCTGGTGTTCGACCAGAGCCGGGAGGACGGGACGGTCGTGCTGCTCAGCGCGCATCCGCCCGAGGAACTGTGGGACAGCGTCGAGGAGTGCGTGCGGGTGTGCCCCTCGCAGTCGATCAGCCTCGACGAGACCGCGTAGGGACCGGGTGGCCGGCAGCGGCCGCCCCCGGACCCCGGCACCGCCGGCGCGGACCACCGTGCCTTTCACCTGCCCGAAGTGAGGATGCGTGATGAACGCCGACGACATTGCCATCATCGGACTCGGCTGCCGCCTCCCCGGCGGGATCGATTCCCCCGAAGCGCTCTGGCAGGGCCTGCTGGACGGGATCGACGCCATCGGCGAGGTCCCCCCGCAGCGGTGGAGAGCCGATGACTGGCATGACGTCGACCCCTCGGCGCCCGGCAAGATGACGACCCGCTGGGGCGGGTTCCTGGACGACGTCGCGGGGTTCGACGCCGCGTTCTTCGGCATCTCGCCCACCGAGGCCGCCCAGATGGATCCGCAGCAGCGGGTGGCCCTGGAGGTCGCCTGGGCCGCGGTCGAGGACGCCAGGATCCGCACCGACCGGCTCGCCGAATCGGCCACCGGCGTGTTCTTCGGCACCATGTGGCAGGAGTACCACCTGGCCACCGGGGCGTCCGCCGGTGAGATCCGCACACACACCGCCATCGGCACGGACACCTCGATCATCCCGGCCCGCATCGCGTACGCCCTCGACCTGCGCGGCCCGGTGATGTCCGTCGGCACCGGATGCAGCTCGTCCCTCGTCGCCATCCACCAGGCGGTCCGGAGCCTGCGCTCCGGAGAGTCGGACCTCGCGCTGGCCGGCGGGGTCAGCCTCATCCTCCACCCCCACACCACCGTCGCGATGTCCAAGTTCGGCACGCAGAACCCCGACGGGCAGTGCCGCGCCTTCGACGCGGACGCCAACGGGTACGTACGGGGCGAAGGCTGCGGCGTCGTCGTCCTGCGCCGGCTCGGCGACGCCCGGCGCAGCGGCGACCGGATCTACGCGGTGATCCGCGGCAGCGCCGTGAACAACGACGGCACCACCGACGGCCTGGCCACCCCGAGCGCCGACACGCAGGCCGAAGTGCTGCGCTCGGCCTGGCGGGAGGCCGGAACGGACCCGGGCCTGGTGTCGTACGTGGAGGCCCACGGAACGGGGACCCGCCGGGGCGATCCGATCGAGGCCGCGGCCCTGGGCAGCGTGTTCGGCGACGGCAGGAAGACCGGGGAGCCGCTGCGGATCGGGTCGGCCAAGACCAACTTCGGCCACCTCGAACCGGCCGCCGGAGTGCTCGGCGTACTCAAGACCTCCCTGGCGCTCTTCCACGGCGAGCTGCCCCCAAGCCTGCACTTCCGCCGGCCCAACCCGGACATCGACTTCGACGCGGCGAACCTGGCCGTGGTCACCGACCGGCAGCCGTGGCCCCAGGGAGCGCGCCTGGCCGGAGTCAGCAGCTTCGGCTACGGCGGTACCAACGCCCACCTCGCGCTGGCCGGGCCGCCGCCGGCGCGGGCCGCCGAGGTCCGGGAACCCGCCGCGCGGACGCGGATCCCCTGGGTGCTGTCGGCGCGCTCCGAAGAGGCCCTGCGGGAACGGGCCGGTAGGCTGCGCGCCCACCTCGCCGCGCACCCCGGCCTGTCGGCCGCCGACGTCGGCTTCTCCCTGGCCACCACCCGCGCCGACCACGAGTACCGGGCCGTCCTGCTCGGACGGGAGACCGCGGACCTGAGCCGGGGGCTGGAGGCGCTCGCGTCGGGAGCCCAGGTGCCGGACCTGGTCGTCGGATCCGGCCGCGGGCGCGGCCCGGTGCTGATGTTCGCCGGACAGGGTGCCCAGTGGGCCGGCATGGCCGCGGAACTGCTCGACTCCTCACCGGTGTTCGCCGAACGGTTCGCGCAGTGCGAGGCGGCGCTGGGACCGTTCGTGGACTGGAAGCTCACCGAAGTGATCGGGAACGCGGACGCCCTGGAACGGGTGGACGTCGTACAGCCCGCCCTGTGGGCGATGATGGTGTCCCTGGCCCGGCTGTGGAAGCACTTCGGCGTCGACCCGGACGTCCTGCTCGGGCACTCGCAGGGCGAGATCGCCGCGGCGTGCCTGTCCGGCGCGCTGTCGCTCGAGGACGCGGCGGCCGTGGTGGCGCTGCGGGCCCTGGCCATCCGCCGCGGTCTGGCGGGCCGGGGCGGCATGGTCTCCCTGGTGTGCTCGCGGGCGGACGCGCTGCGGCTGACCGGGCGGTGGCCGGACCGGCTGTCGGTGGCGGCCGTCAACGGGCCCCGCAGCACGGTGGTCTCCGGCAGCCCGGAGGCGCTCGCGGAACTGCTCGCGCACTGCGGATCCGCCGGGATCCGCGCCAAGCGGGTCCCGGTCGACTACGCCTCGCACTCGGCGCAGGTGGAGGCCATCCGCGAGGACATCCTGACCGACCTGGCCGGTATCCGGCCGCGCCCCGGGGCTGCGGGCTTCTTCTCCACCGTCGACGTCGGCCGGATCGACACCGCGACCCTGGACGCGGGCTACTGGTACCGGAACCTGCGCTCCACGGTCGAACTCGACGCGTGCGTGCGCGAGCTGGCCGCCGAGGGCCGCAGCGTGTTCATCGAGTGCACCCCCCACCCCGTGCTCACCATGGGCGTGGAGGAGAGCGCCGAGGTGCGCACCGTCGGAACGCTGCGCAGGCAGGAGGGCGACCGCTTCCTGACGGCCCTGGCCGAGGCGTACGCCGCCGGGGTGGACGTCGACTGGAGCCGCGCCTTCGAGCGGGCGAACACCGTGGACCTGCCCACGTACCCCTTCCGGCACCAGCGGTACTGGATCGACGGCGCGGCGGACGGCGGCGGGCCGGCGCAGGACGCGCCGTTCTGGGACGCGGTGGGCCACGAGGACCTCGACGGGGTGGCCCGCACCCTGGGCCTCGACCGGGACGCCCTCGCTCCCGTCCTGCCCGCCCTGGCCTCCTGGCGCAGGCGGCGCACCTCGGAGTCCGTCGTGGACGGCTGGGAGTACAAGGCCGCCTGGAAGGAGGTTCCCGGACCGGCGGTGCGCCCGGGCGACTGGCTGGCCCTCGCGCCCGCCGGCGACGCCTGGGCGCGCTCGGTGGCCGGGGCCCTGACCGGACAGGGCCTGCGCGTCACCCTCATGGAGCTCGAACCCGGCCTCGACCGGGGTGCGCTCGCCGCGCGGCTGCGCGGCACGGCCTGCGACGGCGTGCTCTGCCTGCCGGCGGCGCAGGACGGGCCGTACACCGGGTACACGGGGGTTCCCGCGGGCTACGCGGCGACCCTGACCGCCGTGCAGGCGCTGGGGGACTCCGGCGTGAGCGCCCCGCTGTGGTGCGTGACGCGGGACGCCGCCGCCGTCACGGACGAGGCGGTCGACCCGGAGGGGTCGCTGGTGTGGGGGCTGGGGCGGGTCGTCGCCCTGGAGCACTCCGAGCGCTGGGGCGGCCTCATCGACCTGTCCTCCGCGTACGACCCGGGGGTACTGGCCGGGGTGCTCACCGGCGACCACGGCGAGGACCAGGTCGCGATCCGGGGTTCCGTACCGTACGGCCGCCGGCTGGTCCGCGCCGCCGCGGGTCCGGCCCGCGGCTGGAGCCCCACGGGGACGGTGCTGATCACCGGCGGAACGGGCGCGCTCGGCGCCGAGGTCGCGCGCCGGCTGGCCGGGCAGGGCGCCGAACGCCTGGTGCTGGTCAGCCGGAGCGGGCCGGACGCCCCCGGGGCGCGGGCCCTCACCGCCGATCTCCAGCGGCTCGGGGCAGGCGTCGAGATCGTCGCCTGCGACGTCGCCGACCGGGAAGCGGTCCGCGGGCTCGTCGAGCGGACCCGGCCCGACGCGGTGGTGCACGCCGCCGGAGCCCTGCACGACGGGCTCGTCCAGGACCTCACCCCCGACCGGGTCGACGCGGCGCTGCGGGTGAAGGCGCAGGGAGCCTGGAACCTGCACGAACTCGCCCCCGGACTGGACGCGTTCGTGCTCTTCTCCTCGTGGGGCGCGACCGTCGGCGTCCCGGGCCAGGGCAACTACGCGCCCGGCAACGCCTATCTGGACGGCCTGGCAGCGCTCCGCCACAGCCAGGGGCTGCCCGCGACCTCGGTGGCCTGGGGCCCGTGGGCCGGCGACGGCATGGCGCGGGGGCCGGTGAAGGAGGTCCTCGACCGCCACGGCGTACCCGCGATGGCACCGGATCTGGCCCTGCTGGCCCTGGACCGGGCCGTGGCGTCCGCGGAGCCCTGCGTCACCGTGGCGGACGTGCGCTGGGACCGGTTCCGCACGGTGTTCACGGCCACCCGCCCCAGTGCCCTGCTGGCCGACCTGCCCGACGGCCGGGACGCCTCGGCCGTCCAGGAGCCCGCGTTCCGGCGGCGCCTGGCCGAACTTCCCGCGGACGGCCGGATGCGCGCCGCACGGGAGGAGGTCCGGGCGCAGACCGCCCTTGTGCTCGGCCACCCGACGCCGGAGGCGGTGGACGTCGAGCGGACCTTCAGGGAACTCGCCTTCGACTCGGTCCTCGGCGTCGAACTGCGCAACAGGCTGGGCGCGGTCACCGGCCTGCGGCTGCCCACCACGCTGATCTTCGACCACCCCACGCCCGCGCAGGTCGCCGCGCACATCCTCGACGCGTACCTGCACGAGGAGCCCGACCCGGCCGCCGGGGAGACCGCCCCGGCCGCCCGTACCGCCACCGCCACCCCGGCGGCCGCCCCCGAGGCCGCCCCGTCGGGTGCCCCCGAGGCCGGCGCCGACGAGCCCATCGCGATCGTCGCCATGAGCTGCCGGTTCCCCGGCGGAGTACGCGACCCGGAGGGTTTCTGGCGGCTGCTCGCCGACGGCGGGGACGCCATCACGCCGTTCCCCGAGGACCGGGGCTGGGACCTGTCCGCGCTGTACCACCCGGATCCCGACCACCCCGGTACGAGCTACGTCCGCGAAGGCGGCTTCGTGGCCGCCGCCGACTTCGACCCGGAGTTCTTCGGGATCAGCCCCCGCGAGGCACTGACCATGGACCCGCAGCAGCGGATCCTCCTGGAGGGGTCCTGGGAGCTGCTGGAACGGGCCGGGATCGCACCGGCCGCGCTGAAGGGCAGTGACACCGGGGTCTACCTGGGCACCAACGGCCAGGACTACGCCTCGCTGGGCACCCCGCACGGCTCCGAGGGGTTCGGGCTCACCGGAAGCGCCGCCAGCGTGGTCTCCGGCCGCGTCTCCTACGCACTGGGCCTGGAGGGGCCGTCGGTCACGGTGGACACCGCGTGCTCGGCCTCGCTGGTCGCCATCCACCTCGCCGCGCAGGCCCTGTCGCGGGGCGAGTGCGCGATGGCCATCGCCGGCGGCGCCACCGTTATGGCCACACCGAGACTGTTCGTCGGATTCAGCCGGCAGCACGGCCTCGACCCCCTCGGACGGTGCCGCGCCTTCTCGGACGGGGCCTCCGGCACGGCACTGTCCGAGGGCAGCGGACTGCTGCTGCTGGAGAAGCTGTCCGACGCACGGCGCAACGGGCATCCGGTACTGGCCGTGATCCGCGGTTCGGCCGTCAACCAGGACGGCACGTCCAACGGGCTCACCGCGCCCAACGGCCGGGCCCAGCAGCAGGTCATCCGCAAGGCTCTCGCCGCGGCGGGGCTCGAAGCCTCTGACGTGGACGTCGTGGAGGCCCACGGCACCGGCACGACGCTGGGCGATCCCATCGAGGCACGCGCGCTGCAGGCCACCTACGGCGCCTCCGGACGGCCGGTGTGGCTGGGCTCGGTGAAGTCCAACATCGGGCACACGCAGGCGGCGGCGGGCGTGGCCGGCGTGATCAAGATGGTGCTGGCCATGAACCACGGCACAGTGCCCCGTACCCTGCACGCCGACACCCCCTCCCGCCACGTCGACTGGTCGGAGGGCTCCCTCCGGCTCGTCACCGACCCCGTCGCCTGGGACGCGGACAGCCCGCGGCGGGCCGGCGTCTCCTCGTTCGGCATCAGCGGCACCAACGCCCACCTGATCCTCGAACAGGCCGCCGGGGCCGAGGAACCGCCGGCAGGGGCCGAGGAACCGGCCGCCGGCCCCCGTCCTGCCCTGCTGCCCTGGACCCTGTCCGCGCGGACCCCGGAAGCCCTGCGCGAGCAGGCGTCCCGGCTGGCCGTCCGGGTCGGGACGCACCCCGGCACCGACCCGGCCGACCTGGCGTTCTCCCTGGCCACCTCGCGCACCTCCTTCCGGGAACGCGCCGTCGTCGTCGGCCGCGACACCGGCGACCTGCTCGCCGGGCTGCGCGCGATCACCGACGGGGCGTCCTCGGCGTCCGTGGTGGAGGGTTCGGCGGATGACGGCCGGACGGCGTTCGTCTTCGCCGGGCAGGGAACCCAGCGTGCGGGCATGGGCGCCGATCTGCGCGCGGCGTACCCGGTGTTCGACGCCGCGTGGCGGGAGATCCGCGCCGCACTCGACCCGCACCTGCGCCGTCCGCTCGCCGAGGTCATCGACAACCCGGACGCGCTGCGCCGGACCGAGTTCACCCAGCCCGCGCTGTTCGCCTTCGAGGTGGCGGTGTTCCGGCTCCTCGAGAGCTGGGGGCTCACGCCGGACCTGGTGCTCGGACACTCCGTCGGCGAGCTCTCCGCCGCACACGTGGCGGGCGTGCTCTCCCTGGAGGACGCCTGCGCGCTGGTCGCCGCCCGCGGCCGGCTGATGCAGGCCCGGCCGGACACCGGCGTGATGCTCGCCCTCCAGGCCGGCGAGCACGAGGTGGCCCCGCTGCTGTCCGCGCGGGTGCACCTCGCCGCGGTCAACGGCCCGCGGTCCGTGGTGATCGCCGGTGACGCCGACGCCGTGGCCGAGGTGGCCGGGCGGTTCACCGGACGCCGCACCAAGCGGCTCAACGTGTCCCACGCCTTCCACTCCGCGCACATGGACGGCATGCTCGACGAGTTCCGGAGCGTGGCCGAGCGGCTCACCTTCCACCCGCCGCGCATCGCGCTGGTGACGAACCTGACCGGGCGGACCGTCACCGACTGCGGTCCCGACCACTGGGTGCGCCAGGTGAGGCAGCCGGTCCGGTTCGCCGACGCGATCCGTACCGCGCGCGGCGAAGGCGTCACCCGGTTCCTCGACATCGGCCCCGACGGAACGCCCGCCGCCATGATCGAGGACTGCCTCGACGGCGACGACGCCGTCGTGGTCCCGACCCAGCGTGCCGACCGGTCCGGTCCCGAGGCACTGACCCTCGCGGTCGCCAGGGCGCACACGGCGGGTGCCGGGCCGGGCTGGGCCCCGCTCCTGGGCGAGGGCCGCCGCCGCGTCGACCTTCCCACCTACGCCTTCCAGCGCAAGCGCTTCTGGCCGGACGGCTCCGGCTCCGGAGCCGGGCACCCGTGGCTGACCGAGGTCACCGAACTGGCCGACGGCGGCTGGGTGCTGTCCGGCCGGGTGTCGGCGTCGTCCCAGCCCTGGCTGGCCGACCACGTGGTCTTCGGCACCGTCGTTGTCCCCGGCACCGCGCTGCTGGACATGGTCCTCGCGGGCGCCGGCCAGGCCGGAGCGGCCGGCGTCGGCGAGCTGACCCTGTCGCGGCCCATGGTCCTGGAGGACGCGGTACACGTGCAGGTCAGGATCGGCCCCGCCGACGGCGGACGGCGACCGGTGACCCTGCACGGCAAGGCGGAGGGCACGGGCACCTGGAGCACCCACGCCGAGGGCGTGCTGGTGGACGCCTTCGGTCCGGAGCCCACCGACTGGTCGGTGCCCGCGCTGCCCGCCGTGGACCTCGCCGGCTTCTACGAGGGCTTCGCCGCCCAGGGCGTCGACTACGGCGCCGCCTTCCACGGCGTGGCCGAACTGTGCGGGCAGGGCGGGACGGCCTGCGGCGTGGTCCGGCTGCCGGCCGGTGAGCCGGGCGGATTCGGTGTCCACCCGGCCCTGCTGGACGCGGCCCTCCAGGTGATGCGCGCGGCGGTCCCGGCCTCCGCCGAGGCCCAGCTCCCCTTCCAGTTCACCGACGTCCGCCTGTACGCCACGGGAGCCACCGAGCTCCGCGTCCGGGTCGACGTCCGCGACGACCGGATCCGGGCCGCGATCACCGACCCCGCCGGGGCGCCGGTGGCGTACGTCGGCGCCCTGCGGCTGCGTCCGGTCAGCGCCGGCCTGCTGCGTGCCGCCCTCACCGTTCCCGACCTCTACCGCGTGGCCTTCCGGCCCGTGCCGCAGGTGCCCGCGGTGGCGGAGCCGGTCCGGGTCCTGGGCAGCGGCCCGGTGTCCGAGGCCCTCGGCGTGACGCCGTCCGAGACGGTCACGGAAGACGGCCCGCGCCGGATCCTGATCGACGCCACCGCGCACGCCGAGGGCGTCGCCGCCGCCCACGAGTCGGCCGCACGCGCGCTGGACCTGCTGCGCCGACTGGTGCCCCGCAGGGGCCTCGAGCTCGTGTGGATCACCCGGGACAGCATCGCCGCACGCCCCGGGGACCGGGTGCGCGGCCTCGCCCAGGCCCCCCTGTGGGGGCTGCTGCGGGCGGCGCGGCGCGAGCACCCGGAGGCGGCCCTCCGGATCGTCGACTGCGACCGGATCGACGCCCCCACCCTGTTGTCGGCGCTGTCCGTGTCCGGCGAGCCCGAACTCGCCGTCAGGGGCGGGGAGTTCCTCGCGCCCCGGCTGACCGCGGCGGGCGCGGTCGGTGCGGCCGGTGCGGCCGGCGCCGGCTCCGTGGCCGACGGAACGGTGTTGGTCACCGGCGGCACCGGCGAACTCGGCAGGGCGGTCGCCCGGCACCTGGTGACCGAGCACGGGGTCCGCGACCTGGTGCTGACCTCGCGCAGCGGCCCCGGGAACCCGGAAGCCGGAAGCCTGGTCGCGGAACTGACTGGAGCCGGTGCGCGATCTGTCCGGGTGCTGGCCTGCGACGTCTCCGACGGGACCCAGGTGGCCGGCGTACTGTCCTCGGCGGGCGACTGGTCGGCGGTACTGCACCTCGCCGGCGTCCTCGACGACGGCCTGCTGCTCGACTACGACGAGCGACGTCTGCGCACGGTGCTGGCCCCCAAGCTCGACGGGGCCGCGCACCTGGCGGAACTCACCGCGGATCTGGGCCTGTCGGCGTTCGTGCTGTTCTCCTCCGTCTCTGGAACCCTCGGCTCCGCCGGGCAGGGCGCGTACGCGGCGGCCAACGCCTACCTGGACGCCCTCGCCGCCCGCAGCGGCGGGACCAGCCTGGCTTGGGGGCTGTGGGAGCAGGCGGGCTCGGGCATGACCGCACACCTCACGGAGGCCGAACTGGGACGCCTGCGCAGGCAGGGCATCGCACCGCTGCCCGTCGCCAAGGCCCTGCGGCTGCTGGACCGCGCACTGCGCTCGCCGGACGGCAACCTCGTCCCCGTCAGGCTCGACCTCGCGGCGCTGGACGGCGAACCCCCGGCGCTGCTGCGGGGACTGGTCCGGCCGGCGCTGCGCCGCGCCGGCGAGGACCCGGCGGGCGGCGGGCTGCGGAAGCGTCTGGAGGGCCGGACGCCCGAGGAGCAGGCCGCCTCGGTCACCAGGCTGGTCCTGGAGGAGGCCGCCGTCGTCCTGGGGCTGCCCGGGCCCGGAGGGCTCAGGAGCAAGGCCGTACTAAAGGACCTCGGCCTCGATTCGCTGATGGCCATGGAGCTGCGCCGCAGGCTCGCGAACGCCGCCGAGGTGCCGCTGCCCGCGAGCCTCGCCTTCGACCACCCGACCCCGGCGGACATCGCGGAGCTGCTGATGCGGCGCATGGGGATCGCTCGAGCGGAGTCCGGGACGGAGCCGGAACCGGAGGCCTCACCGGACCCGGCCGCGCCGGCGCCGGCCCGCTCGGTCGCCGAGATCGGCGCCGAGCTCGACGCCCTCCTCGAACTCTAGAAGCTTCCACACCCCGCACTTCCCGGAAGGAACTCCTGATGTCTGAACAGAGTCGGCTGGAACTCGCCCTGCCCGCGATCCGGGAGCTCAAGCGGCGGGCGACCGATCTGGAGGCACAACTGACCGAACCGGTCGCGATCGTGTCGATGGCGTGCCGGCTGCCGGGCGGGGTGGGGACTCCGGAGGAGTTCTGGGAGCTGCTGTCCTCGGGTGGGGACGCGATCGAGGGGTTCCCGTCGCGGTGGGACGGCTGGGACGTGTACGACCCGGATCCGGAGGCCGTGGGCAAGAGCTATGCGCGGACCGGTGGATTCCTGCGGGACGTCGAGGAGTTCGACGCCGGTTTCTTCGGGATACCGCCGCGCGAGGCGCGGGCCATGGACCCGCAGCAGCGGGTCGTCCTGGAGACCGCCTGGGAAGCCCTCGAACGGGCCGGGTACCCCTCCGAAGCCGTCGAGGGCAGCAACACCGGTGTCTACCTGGGCACGATGAACGGCGACTACGGCAGCCTGGGGCACGGCCTCGGGGACCAGGACGGCTACGTCAACACCGGCAGGGCGAGCAGTGTGCTGTCGGGCCGGGTGTCGTACGCGCTGGGGCTGCGGGGCCCGGCCGTCACGGTGGACACGGCGTGTTCGTCTTCGCTGGTGGCCCTGCACTTGGCGGTGACGGCGCTGCGGCAGCGCGAGTGCGACGTCGCGCTGGCCGGCGGTGTGACCGTGATGTCGACGCCGTCAGTGTTCGTGGAGTTCTCCCGGCTGCGGGGCACCGCGGCCGACGGCCGGTGCAAGAGCTTCTCCGCCGACGCGGACGGGGCCGGCTGGTCCGAGGGCTGTGGCGTGCTCGTACTGAAGCGGCTGTCGGCGGCGCAGGCCGACGGTGACCGGGTCCTGGCCGTGATCCGCGGTTCGGCCGTCAACCAGGACGGCCGGTCCCAGGGGCTGACCGCTCCGAACGGGCCCTCGCAGCAGCGCGTGATCCGGGAAGCCCTGTCGCGGGCGGGGCTGTCCCCGGCGGACGTGGACGCCATCGAGGCACACGGCACCGGCACCCCCCTCGGCGACCCGGTCGAAGCCGGTGCGCTGGCCGAGGTCTTCGGGCCGGGGCGGTCCGCGGAGCAGCCGGTATGGCTGGGGTCGTCGAAGTCGAACATCGGTCACGCCCAGGCCGCCGCGGGCGTGGCCGGCGTGATCAAGATGGTGCTCGCCCTCCAGCACGAGCAGCTGCCCCCGAGCCTGTACGCCGAGCGGCCCAGCGAGCACGTCGCATGGGAGGGCAGCGGGCTCGAGCTGCTGGGCGAGGCGCGCTCCTGGTCGCGGGAGGAGTCCCGGCCGCGGCGCGCGGGCGTGTCGTCGTTCGGCCTGTCCGGGACCAACGCCCATCTGGTCCTCGAAGAGGCACCGACGGGCACGGGATCCCCGGAGGAGCCCGAGGCGCCCGCCGTACGGGCCGTCCCCGGACAGGCCGCCGCCGGCGGGGTGTTCCCGGTGGTGGTGTCGGGCCGGGACGCGGGTGTGGTGCGGGCGCAGGCCGGGCGCTGGGCTGCCTGGTGGCGCGCGCACCCGGAGGTGTCCCTGGAGCGGGTGGCGTCCACCGCGCTGTGGCACCGCGGCTGGTTCGACCAGCGGGGAGCCGTCCTGGCCACCACCCGCGACGAGGCCATCAGCCGGTTGGAAGCGCTGGCCGAGGGGATCGAGACGCCCGGTGTGATCGCCCCCGTCGAGGGACTGGGCGACGAGGCCCTTCAGGGGGCCGGTGCCGGGGGTGTGTGGGTGTTCCCGGGTCAGGGGTCGCAGTGGGAGGGCATGGGCCGGGCGCTGTATGGGAGTTCGCCGGCGTTCGCGCGGGCGGTCGATGCGTGTGATGCGGCGTTGCTGCCGTGGACCGGATGGTCGGTGACCGAGGTGATCACCGGGCAGCGGCCGTTGTCCGGGGTGGAGGAGGTGCAGGCGGCACTGTTCGCGATGGGTGTGGGCCTGGCCGCCTGGTGGGAGTCGATGGGTGTCACCCCGCGGGCCGTGATCGGGCATTCGCAGGGTGAGGTGGCCGCCGCGGTGGTCGCGGGCGTCCTGACCGTCGAGCAGGGCGCGAGGATCGTGGCGGCGCGTTCCCGGGCCGTGGCCACCTGCCGTGGTCAGGGCGGCATGGCCGTCGTCGAACGCGGCCATGAGTGGATCGGCGAGCGCCTGGCCGGCACCGGCCTGTCGATCGCCGCGGTCAACACTCACACGTCCACGGTGATCTCCGGGGACGCCCATGCCCTGGACACCCTGCTGGCGCAGCTGAAGACCGAGGACGTGTTCGCCCGCCGGGTGCAGGTCGACTACGCCTCCCACAGCGCCCACATGGACCCCCTCCTCCCCGCCCTGGCCGAGGAGCTCGCCGGCCTCCAGCCGGCAGCCGGACGGATCCCGCTCTACTCCACCGTCCACGGCCGTCTGGCCCACGGCACCGAGATGGACGCCGACTACTGGTGCGCCAACCTGCGCCGGCCGGTCCGCTTCGACCAGGCCGCCCAGGCGGCCACCGCCGACGGCCACCACACCTGGACCGAGATCAGCCCGCACCCCGTCATGGCCATGGCCCTCGACGAGATCACCCAGCAGCACGGCGGAACCACCGTCGCCACCGCCCACCGGAACCAGGCCGACACCACCGACGTCCTGTCCTCATGGGTCCGCGCCGGCCTCGCCCGCGGGAACGGCTGGCCGTGGGAGCGCGCGGTGCCGCGGACGCCGGTGGAAACGGCCCTGCCCACCTACGCCTTCGACCGCCGGCGCTACTGGCTCCCCACCTCCGCCGGCACCCCGGCCGACCCCTCGGCCTGGGGCGCGGACGGGCTCGACCACCCCTGGCTCCCGCTCTCCACCCCGCTCGCCGACGACGACGGCCTCGTCCTCACCGGCAGGATCGACGCCACCGCACCCGGACAGCGCTGGCTCAACGACCACAAGGTGTTCGGCACCGTGCTCCTGCCCGGCACCGGGATCCTCGACATGGTCCTCGCCGCCGCCGAACGCGTGGGCGCCACCGGGATCGACACCCTCACCCTGACCACCCCCCTGGTCCTCCCCGCGACCGGCGCGCTGCGCGTCCAGGTCGCCGTCACCGGCGCCGACGGCCACGGGGGCCGCCAGGTCACCGTCCACACTCACCCCGACCCCGACACCCACCCCGACGCGCCCTGGACCACCCACGCCACCGCCCGGCTCACCCACCCGACAGCCGGCGACACCCACGGCGACGGCTTCCGGGACCTGCGGAGCGGGCCGGTGGCGGGCACCACACCCGTGGATCTGGACGGGTTCTACGACGGGCTGCGCGAGCGCGGGATCGACTACGGACCCGCCTTCCAGGGCCTGGTGGAGCTCTCCCGCAGCGGCGACACCGCCTACGCCGTGGTCCGCCTGCCCGAGTCGGCGGCCGGGGCCGGGGCCGAGAGCGCGGCGGCAGGCGGCTTCGCGGTGCATCCGGCGCTGCTGGACGCGGCGCTGCACGCGGTCGCCGTACTGGACGCCGACACCGGACGGGTGTCGCTTCCCTTCGAGTGGACCGGGGTGGAGCTGTACGCCACCGGGGC
The DNA here is from genome assembly GCF_035984415.1 of Streptomyces sp. NBC_01296. NCBI lineage: Bacteria > Bacillati > Actinomycetota > Actinomycetes > Kitasatosporales > Streptomycetaceae > Streptomyces > Streptomyces sp. NBC_01296. The sequence continues at coordinate 199,515 of NZ_CP130721.1, forward strand.
CACCGAACTGCGCGTCCGGATCGAGCGGGACCCCGCGTCGTCCGAGGCCCGGCTGTGGATGACGGACGCCCACGGCGATCCGGTGGCCTACGTGGACGCGCTCGTCCTGCGCCCGGCGACCGAACAGCAGCTGCGACAGCGTACGAGCGACCACCTCTACCGGCTCGACTTCCGGCCTTCCCCCGCGACCCGCGAGGTACCGGCCGAGACCTGGGTCCTCGGAGGCTCCGGCGACCTCGCGCACGCGACCGGCGGACGGCCCGTCACCGACGTGGCCGGGCTGCGCGCCCTGCTCGACGCCGGCGACGAGCCCCCGGCCCGCCTCGTCGTCGACAGCACCACGCGGGACCCCGGTGACCTGGCGGACGCGGTGCGCACGGCCACCGCCACCGCACTGCACGTGTTGCAGGGTCTGCTGGCCGAGTCCCGGCTGGAGGGGACCGAACTGGTCTGGGTGACCCGGCAGGCCGTACCGGCCGGGCCGGGGGAGGGCGTCGACGGTCTGGTGCACGCCCCGGTCTGGGGCCTGGTCCGTGCCGCGCGCGCCGAGTACCCCCAGCGGTCGCTGCGGCTGGTGGACACCGGTTCCGCGGCCGAGGACACCGCTGTGCTCGCCAGGGCCGTGTCCGTCGCCGACGAGCCCGAGATCGCCGTACGGGCCGGAGGGATACGGGTCGCGCGGCTGGTCCCGGTCGACCCGGAGCCGGAAGGCGCCACCGGGGAAACTCCGGTACCGGAGGGAACGGCACTGGTCACCGGCGGAACCGGTGAGCTGGGCCGGGAGCTCGCCCGGCACCTGGTGCGCACCCGCGGCGTCCGGCGCCTCGTACTGACCTCGCGTCAGGGCGAGCGGGCCCCGGGGGCCGCCGGCCTCGCCGCCGAACTCACGGGGGCCGGGGCTGAGAGCGTACGGATCGTGGCCTGTGACGTCGCCGACCGGGAAGCCCTCGCCGGTCTGATCGGTTCCATCGACGATCTGGACTCGGTGTGGCACCTGGCCGGCGTACTGGACGACGGACTGCTCCCGGACCAGAACGCGCAGCGGCTGGAGCGCGTACTGGCTCCGAAGCTGGACGCGGCGCTGCACCTGCACGAACTCACCCGAGAGCACTCGCTGTCCGAGTTCGTCATGTTCTCCTCGCTCGCCGGAGTGCTCGGAAGCCCCGGCCAGAGCACGTACGCCGCAGGCAACGCCTTCCTCGACGCCTTCGCCGTATGGCGGACGCACGCGGGCCTGCCCGCCAGGAGCCTGTCCTGGGGCCTGTGGGAGCAGGCCGGCACGGGGCTGACCGCACATCTCGGCCGGGCCGAGCTGACCCGGATCCGGCGCATGGGCGTCGAGCCGCTCTCCGTGGACCAGGGGCTGCGGGCACTGGACGCGGCGCTGGCGGTGGATTCGCTGGGACACCTGGTTCCCGTGCGGCTCGGGCTGGCCGCGCTGCACCGCGGCCAGCCCGAGGTGCCGGTACTGCTCCGCGGCATGGTCAGGACGCGCCTGCGGCGGGCGAACGCGGGGGAGGCCCCGTCGGGCCTGCGCGGCAGGCTCGCGGCGCTCTCCCCCGACCAGCGGCGGGAGACGGTGACGCTGCTGGTGCGGTCGGCGGCGGCGAACGTGCTCGGCCTTCCGGACAAGGGCGCGGTGCCGGCCCAGCAGGTGCTCAGGGACCTCGGCCTCGATTCGCTGATGGCCGTGGAACTGCGGCGCCGGATCTCGCAGGAGACCGAGGTCCCGCTGCCCGCGACGCTGGCCTTCGACCACCCGACCCCGGCCGCCATGGCCGAGTTCCTCCTGGAACGGATGGACCTGGCACCGGCCGCGCCGCCCACCGGGGCCGTCGCACCGGCCGCGGGCGAGGCCCAGGCCCAGGCCCAGGACGACGATCCGGTCGCGATCGTGTCGATGGCGTGCCGGCTGCCGGGCGGGGTGGGGACTCCGGAGGAGTTCTGGGAGCTGCTGTCCTCGGGTGGGGACGCGATCGAGGGGTTCCCGTCGCGGTGGGACGGCTGGGACGTGTACGACCCGGATCCGGAGGCCGTGGGCAAGAGCTATGCGCGGACCGGTGGATTCCTGCGGGACGTCGAGGAGTTCGACGCCGGTTTCTTCGGGATACCGCCGCGCGAGGCGCAGGCGATGGACCCGCAGCAGCGCCTGGTGCTGGAAGCCTCGTGGGAGGCCCTGGAGCGCGCCGGATTGCGCCCCGGAACCCTCGAGGGCAGCAACACCGGCGTGTACCTCGGTGCGATGGGATCGGACTACGACCGATTCCACCGGCACGACCTGAGTGCGCTCGACGCGTACGGCTCGATGGGCAGCGCCGGCAGCGTGCTGTCGGGCCGGGTGTCGTACTCACTGGGGTTGCAGGGCCCGGCGGTGACGGTGGACACGGCGTGTTCGTCTTCGCTGGTGGCCCTGCACCTGGCGGTGACGGCGCTTCGCCAGGGGGAGTGCGACATCGCGCTGGCCGGCGGCGTGACCGTGATGTCGACGCCCTCGCTGTTCGTGGAGTTCTCCCGGCTGCGCGGCATGGCCGCCGACGGCCGGTGCAAGAGCTTCTCCGCCGACGCGGACGGGGCCGGCTGGTCCGAGGGCTGCGGCGTGCTCGTACTGAAGCGGCTGTCGGCCGCGCGGGCCGACGGCGACCGCGTCCTGGCGGTCATCCGCGGTTCGGCCGTCAACCAGGACGGCCGCTCCCAGGGGCTGACCGCCCCGAACGGGCCCTCGCAGCGGCGCGTGATCCAGCAGGCCCTGTCGCGGGCGGGGCTGTCCCCGGCGGACGTGGACGCCATCGAGGCGCACGGCACCGGCACCCCCCTCGGCGACCCGATCGAGGCGGGAGCCCTGGCCGAGGTCTTCGGACCGGGACGGTCCGCGCAGCAGCCGGTGTACCTCGGTTCGTCGAAGTCGAACATCGGCCACGCCCAGGCCGCCGCAGGCGTGGCCGGCGTGATCAAGATGGTGCTCGCGCTCCAGCACGAGCAGCTGCCCGCGACCCTGCACGCCGACGAGCCGAGCCCCCATGTCGTATGGGAGGGCAGCGGGCTCGAGCTGCTGGGCGAGGCGCGCTCGTGGCCGCGCGAGGACTCCCGGGTACGGCGGGCGGGCGTGTCCTCGTTCGGGCTCAGCGGGACCAATGCCCACCTCGTCCTGGAGGAGGCGCCCGCCGTACGGGCCGTCCCCGGACAGGCCGCCGCCGGCGGGGTGTTCCCGGTGGTGGTGTCGGGCCGGGACGCGGGTGTGGTGCGGGCGCAGGCCGGGCGCTGGGCTGCCTGGTGGCGCGCGCACCCGGAGGTGTCCCTGGAGCGGGTGGCGTCCACCGCGCTGTGGCACCGCGGCTGGTTCGACCAGCGGGGAGCCGTCCTGGCCACCACCCGCGACGAGGCCATCAGCCGGTTGGAAGCGCTGGCCGAGGGGATCGAGACGCCCGGTGTGATCGCCCCCGTCGAGGGACTGGGCGACGAGGCCCTTCAGGGGGCCGGTGCCGGGGGTGTGTGGGTGTTCCCGGGTCAGGGGTCGCAGTGGGAGGGCATGGGCCGGGCGCTGTATGGGAGTTCGCCGGCGTTCGCGCGGGCGGTCGATGCGTGTGATGCGGCGTTGCTGCCGTGGACCGGATGGTCGGTGACCGAGGTGATCACCGGGCAGCGGCCGTTGTCCGGGGTGGAGGAGGTGCAGGCGGCACTGTTCGCGATGGGTGTGGGCCTGGCCGCCTGGTGGGAGTCGATGGGTGTCACCCCGCGGGCCGTGATCGGGCATTCGCAGGGTGAGGTGGCCGCCGCGGTGGTCGCGGGCGTCCTGACCGTCGAGCAGGGCGCGAGGATCGTGGCGGCGCGTTCCCGGGCCGTGGCCACCTGCCGTGGTCAGGGCGGCATGGCCGTCGTCGAACGCGGCCATGAGTGGATCGGCGAGCGCCTGGCCGGCACCGGCCTGTCGATCGCCGCGGTCAACACTCACACGTCCACGGTGATCTCCGGGGACGCCCATGCCCTGGACACCCTGCTGGCGCAGCTGAAGACCGAGGACGTGTTCGCCCGCCGGGTGCAGGTCGACTACGCCTCCCACAGCGCCCACATGGACCCCCTCCTCCCCGCCCTGGCCGAGGAGCTCGCCGGCCTCCAGCCGGCAGCCGGACGGATCCCGCTCTACTCCACCGTCCACGGCCGTCTGGCCCACGGCACCGAGATGGACGCCGACTACTGGTGCGCCAACCTGCGCCGGCCGGTCCGCTTCGACCAGGCCGCCCAGGCGGCCACCGCCGACGGCCACCACACCTGGACCGAGATCAGCCCGCACCCCGTCATGGCCATGGCCCTCGACGAGATCACCCGGCACCACGGCGGAGTCGCCGTGGCCAGCGCCCACCGGGACCGGGGCGACACCACCGACGTCCTCACCTCGTGGGTCCGCGCCGGCCTCGCCCACGCCGACGCATGGCCCTGGCAGCAACTCGTCCCCCGGACACCCCCGGCGAGCGAGCTGCCCACGTACGCCTTCGACCGCCGGCGGTACTGGCTCGCCGCCCCCGGCACCCCGCCCGCGGACGCCTCCGGGCGGGGCGTGGACGGGGTGGGCGGCGTGGACGGGGTGGACCACCCGTGGCTCACGCTGTCGACACCGCTGGCCTCGGGAGACGGACTGATCCTCACCGGCACGATCGACCCCACCGACGGCGGGCAGTCCTGGCTGGGCGACCACCGCGTGTTCGGCACGACGCTGCTGCCCGGCACCGGGATCCTCGACATGGTCCTCACGGCCGCCGAACGGGTCGGCGCCGGCACGGTGGAGACCCTGACCCTCACCACCCCGCTGGTCCTGCCCGAGACCGGGCGGCTGCGGCTTCAGATCGCCGTCACCGACCTCGACGGCCACGGGCGCCGCCAGGCCACCGTGCACACCCACCCCGACCCCGACGCCCACCCCGACACGCCCTGGACCACGCACGCCACCGCCCAACTCGCCCACGGCACAAGGCCGCACGACCCCGAACCCCTCGACTGGGCGGCGGCGGTCGGATCCGCGGAACCCGTGCCCCTGGACGGGTTCTACGAGCGCTTCCGCGAGCGCGGACTCGACTACGGCCCTGCCTTCCAGGGCCTCGGCGCCCTCTGGCGGCAGGGCGACGAGCTCTACGCCCTCCTCCGCCTCCCGGAGGACCTGCGGCCCGAAGGCTTCGGGATCCATCCCGCCCTCCTGGACGCCGCGCTCCACACGATCCTCACCGCCGAGGAAGCCCAGACGCCCGGCGACGAGAACACGGGGCACCGCGACGGCAAGCGGGTCCTGCTGCCGTTCGAGTGGAGCGACGCCCGGCTGTACGCGACCGGGGCCTCGGTCGTGCGGGTGCGCGTACGCCTCGACGGCACGCGCGAGCAGGCCGAGCTGTACGTGACGGACGAGCACGGGGACCCGGTCGTCACGGCGGGCCTCCGCCTCCGGGAAGCCCGCGCCGAAGGCCTGCGGACGGCGGCGCAGCAGCACCTGTACCGGCTGGAGTTCCAGGAATGCCCGTCGACGCCCGCCGCCGGGCCCGCGGACACCGTGATCACCACCGGCCCCCTCGCGGCCACACTGGGACTGCCCGTACTGCCCGTACTGCCCGTACCGGACGCGGGAACCGCCACCGGACCGGTTCCGTCCCGCATCGTCGTGGACGCCACCCGGCCCTCCGGCACCCCGGAGGAGTTCACCGCGGCTGCCCTGGCCCGTGCGCGTGAGCTGCTGGCCGATCCACGCCTGACCGGTACCGAACTGGTCTGGGTGACTCGTCAGGCGGTCTCCGCGGACGAGGGCGAGGGCGTCGACCTGACCTCTGCGCCCCTGTGGGGCCTGCTGCGTGCGGCACGCGCCGAGGGACACCCGGTGCGGCTGCTCGACGTGGACGCCGGCGCGGACGCGGACACGGTGCGGGCGGCACTGACCCTGCCCGAGCCGGAGCTGGTGGTCCGCGGCCGGACGGTACGGGTGCCCCGGCTGGTCCGGTTCTCCCCGCACGACACGGCACCCGACGGCGGCCACGCCGCCGCGTCCGCGGCCGAGGGCACGGTGCTGATCACCGGTGGCACCGGTGAACTGGGCCGGCAGGTCGCCCTGCACCTGGTGGGCTCATGGGGAGTGCGCAAGCTGGTCCTGGCCTCCCGCCGGGGTGACGCCGCGGACGGTTCCGACGAGCTCGTCGCCGAACTGACCGCCGCCGGGGCCGCCGACGTACGCGTGGTGGCCTGCGACGTCACCCGTCGCGAACAGCTGGCCGGACTCGTGGAGTCCGTCCCGGACCTCGTCGGCGTGTGGCACCTGGCCGGCGTGCTCGACGACGGGCTGCTCACCGACCAGACCCCGGAGCGTCTGGAACGCGTCTGGGCGCCGAAGGCACGCGCGGCATGGTGGCTGCACGAGCTGACCGCGGACCGTCCGCTGACCTCGTTCGTGGTGTTCTCGTCCGCCGCGGGTGTCCTCGGAAGCGCCGGGCAGAGCGGCTACGCCGCGGCGAACGCGTTCGCGGACGCGGTCGTGCTCGAGCGGCGCCGACAGGGACTTCCCGCACTGAGCCTGTCCTGGGGGCTGTGGGAGCAGGCCGGTACGGGCCTGACCGCGCACCTGGGCCGGGCCGAACTGGCACGGATGCGCAGGCAGGGCGCGGCCCCGCTGACCGGCGCCCAGGCGCTGGGGGCTCTCGACACCGCGCTGACCGGCCGGCGGGCGCACCTCGTACCCCTGCGGATCGATCTGTCCGGGGCCGAGGACGACCGCGCGCCGCTGCTGCGCGGCAGGACCCGGATGCGCAGGCTCGCGGACACCCGTACGGACAGCGCCGACACCGGCTGGTCCGCCCTGCCGGAACCGCAGCGCATCCGCGCGCTGGCCGACCTCGTGCGGCGCGAAGCGGCCGCGGCACTGGGCCGCCCCGACGAGATCCGCCCCGACGCGGAGTTCACCGGACTCGGACTGGACTCCCTGATGGCCGTGGAACTGCGCCGCAGGCTGTCCGCGGAGACCGGACTGTCCCTGCCCGCGACGGCCGTCTTCGACCACCCGACGCCCGCCCGCCTGGCGGAGTACCTGAACGGCTGCCTGGGCGACCTGGGAGAACTGGGAGGCCAGGGACAGGTCGCGGTCCGTCCGCGCGTGGAACGCGTGGAGCGGCGCGACGTCCATCCCGCGACCGAGGGGCAGCGCAGGCTGTGGTTCCTGGAGCAGATGAGCCCCGGCACGGCCGAGTACAACGTGACGATGCCGGTCCGGGTCCCCGAACCGCTGGACCGCGAGGCGTTCGCCTCCGCCGTCGAGCACGTGGTGCGGCGGCACGAGGCCCTGCGCACGGGCCTGGAGAGCCGCGACGGCGAACTGGTCCAGGTGGTGTACGAGGAGTTCGGCAGCCCCCTGTGCTTCGAGGAGGTCGCCGGCCCCGATGAGCTGGCCGACCGGATCCGCGTCGAGGCAGAGACGCCCTTCGACCTGTCCGGCCCCGTGCTGCTGCGCTGCCTGGTGCTGACTGGCGCCGACGAACAGGTGGTCTGCCTCACCCTGCACCACGCGATCGTCGACGCCTGGTCGCTGGTCATGACGCTCAACCAGCTGTTCGCCGCGTACGGGGAGTTCCGCGCCGGCCGCGTACCCGACAGCGGGAGCGCGTCACTCGTGCACCTCGGCGACTACGCCGGCTGGGAGCGGGACTCCATCGCGCGGGGAGCCTTCGAGACGGGACTGGGCTTCTTCCGGGACGAACTGTCCGGGGTCCCGCGTCTGGAACTGCCCCCGAGCGACCCGGACTCCGGCGCGGACAAGGTCGGATTCGCCGTGTCCGACGCCCTCCGGGGCGAGCTGGAGGCCCTCGCCTCCGAGGCGGGGGTCACCCTGTACACGGTGCTGGCCAGTGCCTTCGCGGTACTGCTCGCCCGGTACGGCGACCAGCGGGACTTCGGCATCGGCACGGTGTGGTCCGGGCGCGGGCTGTCCGGGTCGGCGGAGATCGTCGGCTTCCTCGCCAACACCCTGCCGCTGCGCTGCGACCTCTCCGCCGACCCGGACGTGCCCGAGCTGCTGGCGGCGATGAAGTCCCGCGTGCTCGGCGTGATGGAGCACCAGAACGTGCCCCTGTCCGAAGTGGTCAAGGTCGTCGACGCCGAGCGCAACGGCGAGGAGAACCCGCTGTTCCGGGCGGTCTTCAACTACGGCCTGGGCGCGGAGCCGGACGACGACACGTGGCGGCCCTTCGCCGGGTTCTTCACCGGCAACGTCGCGGGAACCGCCAAGTTCGAGCTGACCATGAGCCTCGCACCCGCCGCGGAGGGACTGCGCGGTGAGCTGGAGTTCCGGACCCACGTACTGGACCGGGAATCCGCACGGGTCATGGTCGCGAACTTCGAGACCCTGCTGACCTCCTTCGTCCGGGACGGCGGCCTGCCGGTCAGCCGGCTGCCCCTGCTCCACGCCGAGGAGGAGGGCCGGTTCCGGAGGCCCGGCGCCGGGGCGGCTCCGGAGCCGGCCGCGCTGCCCGCGCCGCAGGCACAGGCGGAGCCGTCCGCCGGCGGTGACCGGGTGTGGGAGACGGTGCTCTCGGCCTGGTCGCAGGTACTGGAGGTGGAGCCGGACGAGGTGGACCCGGACAGCGGGTTCTTCGATCTGGGCGGCACGTCGTTGACGGCGGTGCGGGTCCACGAGCTGGTCCGTGACGGCCTCGGCCGCGAGTTCCCGCTCGCGACGCTGTTCCGCCACTCCACGGTGCGGCAGCTGACCGCGTTCCTGCGCGCCGACACCCCCGCACCCGCGGTGACCCCGGCAGCGGCGACGGCGACGGCGACGGCCGAGCAGCGTACGGGCACGGGCGGCACGGGCCCGGACCAGGACGCGGTGGCGATCGTCGGCGTGGCCCTGCGCCTGCCCGGCGCGCGCGACGCGGAGGAGTTCTGGGCGAACCTGCGCGGCGGTGTCGAGTCGATCCGCCGCTTCACGGACCAGGAGCTGCTGGACGCCGGGGTGCCCAGCAGCGTGCTGGACGATCCCGCGTTCGTCCCCGCCAAGGGGTACGTGGAGGACGCCGATCTCTTCGACGCCGAGTTCTTCGGGTACTCGCGGTCCGAAGCGGAGAACATGGATCCGCAGCACCGGCTCTTCCTGGAGACGGCCTGGCAGGGCCTGGAGGACGCCGGCGTCCTGCCCGGCGCCGACCACGGCCGCATCGGAGTCTTCGCCGGCGCCGGATTCGGCGGCTACAACACCGGAACCGTCCGAGGCGACGAGATCACCGAACTCCACGAGTTCTACCGCAATCTCCTCGGGAACAAGTCCGACTTCGTGTCCACGAGGGTGGCGCACAAGCTGAACCTGCGCGGTCCGGCGCTGACCGTGCAGACGGCGTGCTCCACGGGTCTGGTCGTCGCACACCTGGCCCGGCAGAGCCTGCTGCGCGGGGAGACCGACGTGGCCCTCGTCGGCGCCTCCGCGCTCACCTTCCCCCTGGAGTACGGCTACTACCACCAGGAAGGCTTCGTCTTCTCCCCGGACGGCTCCTGCCGTGTGTTCGACGCCGAGCGCCAGGGCACCGTGGTGGGCAACGGTGTGGTGGCGGTGGTGTTGCGTCGGCTGTCGGACGCGGTCGAGGCAGGGGACCGGATCTACGCGGTCATCCGCGGCAGCGCCATCAACAACGACGGCTCAGACAAGGTCGGATTCACCGCGCCGAGCGTGAGCGGCCAGGCCGCCGTCATCACCGACGCGCTCGCCGACGCCGGACTGTCGTCCGCCGACATCGGCTACGTCGAAGCACACGGCACGGCCACCGCCATGGGCGACCTCATCGAGGTCCAGGCCCTCCAGGAGGTCTTCACCGCCGAGCGTGACGAGCCCTGCGCCGTCGGATCGGTGAAGTCGAACATCGGCCACGTCGACGTGGCCGCGGGCCTGGCGGGGCTGGTCAAGGCGGCGCTGTGCGTCTACCACGGCGAGCTGGTGCCCACGGTCAACTTCCAGCGCGTCAACCCCGAACTCGGCCTGGACCCGGCCGTCCTACGGATCAGCGACGACACCCGCGCCTGGGCGGGCACCCGCCGCGCCGGGGTCTCCTCCTTCGGCATAGGCGGCACCAACGCCCACCTCGTACTGGAACAGCCGCCGCAGCCCGCCACGCCCACCGCCCCGGCACGGGCCGCTGCGCTCGTGGTCGTCTCCGGACGGACCCCGCAGGCACTGCGGGACCAGGCCCGCCAATGGGCCGACTGGCTCACCCGGCACCCCGACACCCCCCTCACCGACCTCGCCCGTACGACCACCCGTAACCGCCGGCACTTCGACCACCGGGCCGCCGTACTCGCCCATGACCTGGACGAGGCGGTGCGCGGGCTGACCGCGTTCGGGGACGGACACGCCGACGACGCGGTGTGCACCGGCGTGGCCGAGGAACGCGGCAAGGTCGTGTTCGTCTTCGCCGGCCACGGATCGCAGTGGCCGGGCATGGCGCAGCGCCTGCTCGCCGAAAGCCCGGCCTTCGCCGAGGCGGTTGCCCGCTGCGACGAGGCACTGCGCCCCTGGACCGGCTGGTCGGTCCGCGAACTGCTGGCGGACCCCGAGGCGAGCGGGCTGAGCCTGGACGACGTCGAGGTGACCCAGCCCGCCCTGTTCACGGTCGCCCTCGGCCTGGCGGAGGTGTGGCGGTCCGTCGGCCTGGAACCGGAGGCCGTGGTCGGGCACAGCCAGGGTGAGGTGCCCGCCGCCGTCGTCGCCGGAGCGCTGACCCTGGAGGAGGGCGCCAAGGTGGTCGCCGTCCGCAGCCAGGCGTTCGACCGCATCGAGAGCGGCTCGGGCGGCATGGCCGTGCTGGGACTGCCGCTGGCCGAGGTGGAGGAACTGCTCGCCGGATACGGCGGTGCGCTGTCGGTGGCCGTGGTGAACACCCCGGGTTCGGTGGTGGTGGCCGGCGCGGCGGACGCGGTGGGCGACCTGCTCGCGAGGCTGGCGGACCGTGACGTGTTCTCCCGCCGGATCAAGGCGGACCGCGCCGGACACTGCGGCCTGGTCGACCCCATGCTGCCCGAGGTCGAAGCGGCGCTGAGCGGACTGCGCCCCCGCGCGACGACGGTGCCGATGTACTCCACGGTGACCGGCGCGCGGATCGGCGGAGAGGCCCTGGACGCCCGGTACTGGTGCCGCAACCTGCGCGAACCGGTGCGCATGGACCTGGCGCTCGACGCACTGAGCGCCGACGGCTTCGGCGTGTTCACCGAGATCAGCGCGCACCCGCTGCTGGCGATCCCGCTGACCGCCTTCACCGCCGACCGGGGCGGAGTGGTCCTGGGCAGCCTGCGCCGGGACCACGGCGGCCTCGACCAGATCGTGCGCGGCCTCGGCGAACTGCACGTCCACGGCCACCCGGTGGACTGGACCCGGGTCATCGACGGCCCCGGCCGCCTGGTCGGCCTGCCCGGCTACGCCTTCCAGCGGCAGAGCTACTGGATCGACGGCGGATCCCGTACCCGGCAGGAACGGCAGGCACCCCCCGCGGACCTGGCGGCCCGGCTGGCGGCACTGCCCGAGCCGGCCCGTGCCCCCGCCGTGCTGGAGGCCGTGCAGGAGGTCCTCCGCGGCGTCCTCGGACTCGGCGAACCCATGCCCGTGGACGAGCGGTTCCAGGAGCGCGGGCTGGATTCGATGATGGCCCTGCAACTGCGCAACCGGCTCAGCGAGGTGACCGGCACGCCGCTGCCATCCACGCTCGCCTTCGAGCACCCCACGCCCCAGGCGGTCGTGGACCATCTGCTGGCCCACGCCTTCTCCGAGCTGCCGCCTTCCGGTCCGGTGATGGAACGCGCCGAGCGGCGCGACGTCCACCCGGCGACCGAGGGCCAGCGCCGGCTGTGGTTCCTGGAGCGGATGCATCCGGATTCCGCGCAGTACAACGCCGTTCTCCGGCTGGAGGTGGCGAGCCCCCTGTGCCCGGAGACGTTCGGCCGGGCCCTGCGTACGGTGATGGAACGTCACGAGGCGCTGCGCACCGGGTTGGAGCTGCGCGACGGCGAACTGGTCCAGGTGGTGCACCGGGAGTTCACCGTCCCGCTGCGGCACGAGCGGGTGGCCGATGCCGACGCGCTCGACCGGACGCTGTACGCGGAGGAACGGACCCCGTTCGAGCTGGATGCCGAGACCCTCTTCCGCTGCCTGCTGGTGGACTCCGGCGAGATGTGGACCCTGTGCCTCACCCTGCACCACGCCATCACCGACGGCTGGTCGCTGTCCCTGCTGCTGAACGAGCTGTACGAGACGTACCGGGCCCTCGCCGGGCAGCAGCCCCTCGAGCTGCCGGAGGTCCGCTACCACCTCGGCGACTACGCGCGGTGGGAGAAGCAGGCCGTCGAGCAGGGCGCCTTCGAGCGCTCGCTCGCGTACTTCGCGTCCGAACTGGAGGGAGCCCAGCGTCTGGAACTCCCCGCCCGGGACACCGCCGAGAACGACCGGGGCGACCAGGGTGACCGTGACGACCGTGACGACCAGGGCGACGCCGTGCACTTCACCGTGCCCGCGGAGCTCCGGGCCGCTCTGGACGAGCTGGCCGCACGCAATTCCGTCACCGGGTACACCGTGTACGTCAGCGCCTTCGCGGTGCTGCTCGCCCGGTACACCGACCAGTACGACTTCAGCATCGGCACGATCTGGTCGGCGAGGGAGCTGCCGCAGGTCGCGGAGACCTTCGGATTCCTGGCGAACACCCTGCCGCTGCGCTGCGACCTGACCGGGGCGGTGTCCTTCGAGGACGTCCTCGCCCGCACGCACACCCGTGTGCGCGGGGTGTTCGAGCACCAGAGCGTCCCGCTGACCGAGGTCGTGCGCGTCGCCGGCGGTGACCGAACCGGCGAGGAGAACCCGCTGTTCCGGGCGGTGTTCAACTACGGCGGCGCGGCCTTCCCCACGATCGGCACGGGCGAGGAGGCCTGGCGGCTTCCCACCACGGGCAGCGTGTCCGGCAACGTCCGGGGCGCGTCGAAGTTCGAGCTGGGCCTCACCCTGACCGCCGACGGCGAGGTGCTGCGCGGGGAGCTGGAGTTCCAGTCGCACGTGCTGGACCGGGACTCGGCCGACCGGATGGCCGCCAACTTCGAGACCCTGCTGGCCTCGCTGGCCGAGCGGCCCGCCCGTCCGGTCCGCGAGAGCGAACTGCTCTGCGGTGCGGAACGCCGCTGGCTCGCCGAGCACGGCGGCGACGTCGCGGCCCGGCCCGCCGGCGAGACCGCGTTCCAGCGGATCCTGGAACAGGCGGCACGGACCCCCGACGCGGTGGCCGTGGTGTCGGACGGACACGAGCTGACCTACCGGGAGGTGTCCGCGCGAGCCCGCGCGATCGCCCGGCGGCTCGCCGCACTGGGCGTGACCCGTGGCGACCTGGTCGGCCTCTGCCTTCCCCGCACGGCCGATCTGCCGGTGGCGATGCTCGGCACCTGGATGGCCGGGGCCGCCTACGTTCCGCTGGACCCGGCGTACCCGAAGGCGCGTCTGGACCATGTGGTGTCCGACAGCGGCCTCGGGGTGGTGATCTCGGCCGGCTCCCTCGCGGACGTCCTGCCGGACGGCCCGCGCGTGCTGTCCGTCGAGGAGGCCGCCGAGGAGACCGCCGAGGACGGGCACCACGGACAGCAGCCGGACGCGGCTGTGCCGGTCCGACCGGAACCGTCCGACCCCGCCTACGTCATCTACACCTCGGGCTCGACGGGCACCCCGAAGGGCGTGGTGGTCGAACACGCGCAGTTCGCCGCCTTCTGCCTGGCCATGGACGACCGCGTCGGCGGTGGCGCCGACGGCACCTGGCTCGCCGTGACCAGCGTGTCCTTCGACATCTCCGGCCTCGAACTGCTGTGGACCCTGACCAGGGGCCACCGCGTGGTCGTCGCCGGCGGAGAACTCGGCGCCTGGGCCGGATACCGGCAGTACGGGCCGACGCACCTGCAGTGCACGCCGTCACTGGCCAGGATGCTGCTGGCGGACGCGGAAGGCCGTGAGCTGCTCGGCGGGCTGCGGCTGCTCCTGGTCGGCGGCGAAGCGCTCGACCGCGGCCTGGCCGACCGGCTGCTGCGGACCTGCGGCGGCGACGTGCTCAACATGTACGGGCCCACGGAGACCACCGTCTGGTCGACGACCTGGCGCGTCGAGCCCGGCCCGGTTTCGCTGGGATCGCCCGTCCTCGACACCCGGCTGGCCGTGCTCGACCGGCACCGGCAGCCGGTACCGCGCGGCTGTCGCGGTGAGCTGTGGATCGGCGGGCGCGGTGTCGCGCGGGGCTACTGGGACCGGGCCGCGCTGACCGACGAGCGGTTCGTGGCGGACCCGTACGAGGGCGCGGGGCGGATGTACCGCACCGGGGACGTCGTCCGCTACCGCGAGGACGGCTCACTGGAGTACTGCGGCCGCGTGGACAGCCAGGTGAAGCTGGCCGGACACCGCATCGAGCTCGGTGAGATCGAGTCCGTGGTCGCCGGCTGCGCCGGCGTGCGGGAAGTCGCGGCGGTCGTACGCGAGGACGCCGGCCCGGCGGCCCTGTGGGTGTACTACTCCGGGGACGCCGGCCGGCAGGTCCTGGCCGAGCACGCCGCGGCGCGGCTGCCGGTGTCGATGCTGCCCGCGCGGTGGATCCGGCAGGACAGCCTGCCGCTGACACCGAACCGCAAGATCGACCGGCTGGCACTGGCCGCACTGCCCGCGCCGCGGCCGGAGCTCGCGCAACCGGCCGCCGAGGGCGACCGGGTGTGGGACGCGGTGGTCTCGGCCTGGTCGCAGGTACTGGACCTGGCCGAAGTGGACCCGGACCGCGGCTTCTTCGAACTGGGCGGAACGTCGATGGCGGCGCTGCGGGTCCACGAGCGGCTCTGCGCCGCCCTGGACCGCGAGTTCCCGCTCGCGACGCTGTTCCGCTACTCCACGGTCCGGCAGCTCACCGCGTTCCTGCGCGGCGACACCACGCGCACGGTGACCGCGGCCGCGACGTACCGGCAGCGTCCGGACGAGGACGCGGTGGCGATCGTCGGCGTGGCCCTGCGCCTGCCCGGTGCCAATGGCGCGGACGAGTTCTGGGCGAACCTGCGCGGCGGAGTCGAGTCGATCCGCCGCTTCACCGAGCGGGAACTGCTCGACGCCGGGATACCCAGGAGCGTGCTGGAGGACCCCGGCTTCGTCCCGGCCAAGGGGTACGTGCAGGACGCCGATCTCTTCGACGCCGAGTTCTTCCGATGCTCTCCGTCCGAAGCGGAGAACATGGATCCGCAGCACCGCCTCTTCCTGGAGACGGCCTGGCAGGGCCTGGAGGACGCCGGCATCCTGCCCGGCGCCGACCCCGGCCGCATCGGGGTCTTCGGCGGAGTCGGCTTCGGTGGCTACGACCAGGGCGATTCCGAGGACGCCTCGGAGGTCTTCCGCTCGGCGATCGGCAACAAGAACGACTTCCTCGCGACCCGCCTGGCCCACAAGCTGAACCTGCGCGGACCCGCGCTGACCGTGCAGACGGCGTGCTCCACGGGTCTGGTCGCCACGCACCTGGCCCGGCAGAGCCTGCTGCGCGGAGAGTCCGACGTGGCCCTCGTCGGCGCCTCCGCACTCACGTTCCCCCTGGAACAGGGCTACCAGTACCAGGAAGGCTTCGTGGCCTCGCCGGACGGACACTGCCGGCCCTTCGACGCCGACGGCGCGGGCACGGTCCTCGCCAACGGTGTGGTGGCGGTGGTGTTGCGTCGGCTGTCGGACGCGGTCGAGGCAGGAGACCGGATCTACGCGGTCATCCGCGGCAGCGCCATCAACAACGACGGCTCCGACAAGGTCGGATTCACCGCGCCCAGCGTGAACGGCCAGGCCACCGTCATCACCGACGCGCTCGCCGACGCCGGACTGTCGTCCGCCGACATCGGCTACGTCGAAGCACACGGCACCGCCACCGCCATGGGCGATCCCATCGAGATCCAGGCCCTCCAGGAGGTCTTCACCCCCGACCGCGACGAGCCCTGCGCCGTCGGATCGGTGAAGTCGAACATCGGCCACACCGACGTGGCCGCGGGCCTGGCGGGGCTGGTCAAGGCGGCGCTGTGCGTCTACCACGGCGAGCTGGTGCCCACGGTCAACTTCCAGCGCGTCAACCCCGAACTCGGCCTGGACCCGGCCGTCCTGCGGATCAGCGACGACACACGGGCCTGGTCGGGCACCCGACGGGCCGGAGTGTCCTCGTTCGGCATCGGCGGCACCAACGCCCACCTGGTCCTGGAACAGCCGCCCCAGACCGCCGCGCAGCCCGCCCCGGCACGCGCCGCGGCGCCCGTGGTCGTCTCCGGACGGACCCCGCAGGCACTCCGGGACCAGGCCGGCCGGTGGGCCCGGTGGCTCACCGAACACCCCGACACCACCCTCACCGACCTGGCCTGGACCACCACCCGGCACCGCGAACACTTCGCCGAACGCGCGTCGGTGGCCGGATCCGACCTGACCGCGGTCATCGAAGGACTGACCGCCATCGCCCACGACCGGCCGGACGCGACGGTCACCCTCGCCACCGCACGGCCGGGCAAGGTCGTCTTCGTCTTCCCCGGCCAGGGTTCGCAGTGGCCGGGCATGGCCCGGCGCCTGCTCACCGAAAGCCCGGCCTTCGCCGACACGGTCGCCCGCTGCGACGAGGCACTGCGCCCCTGGACCGGCTGGTCGGTCCGCGAACTGCTCCAGGACGAGGACCGCATCGCCTGGGACCGCCTGGACATCGCCCAGCCGGTGCTGTTCACCATGTACCTCGGCCTGGCGGCGGCCATGCAGGAGCTGGGCCTGGAAGCCCAGGCCGTCGTCGGACACAGCCAGGGCGAAATCCCCGCGGCCGTGGTCTCCGGCGCCCTGACCCTGGACGAAGGCGCCAGGATCGTCGCCGCACGCAGCACGGCCCTCGCCGCGCTGGACTCGGACGGCGAGATGGCGACGGTGGAACTCCCCGTCTCCGAAGTCTCGACGGCACTGGCGCCGCACGGGGACGCCGTCTCGGTCGCCGTGGTGAACACACCGGGATCCACGGTCATCTCCGGTGACCGGGCGGTCGTCGAAGAGCTGCTCTACGCGTGGGACGACCAGGACGTGTGGTGCGGCAAGCTGAACACCTCCTGCGCGTCCCACAGTTCGCACATGGACGCACTGCTGCCGGGCCTGCGGGACCGCCTCGCCCCGCTGCGCCCCCGCCCGACCGGCATCCCGCTGTACTCCACCGTGCTGGGCCGGCGGGCCTCGGGCGAGGAGCTGGACGCCGCGTACTGGTGCCGGAACCTGCGCGAACCCGTACGGCTCGACCTCGCCCAGCAACAGCTGCTCGCCGACGGGTACACGGTGTTCGTCGAGGTCAGCCCGCATCCCGTGCTGGCCATGCCACTGGCCGACGGCGGCGCGGACCGGGACGCGGTGGTCCTGGCGGCCATGGAACGAGACCAAGGCGGCCTGGACCGGCTCCAGCGCACCCTGGGCGCGCTGCACGCGCACGGTGTCGGGATCGACTGGCCGGCGGCCGTCCCCGACGGCCGCATGGTCGGCCTGCCCGGCTACGCGTTCCAGCGGCAGCGCCACTGGAAGGAACCCGCCCGCCGCAAGACGACCGACCAGCGGTTCTGGGACGCCGTCGGGGCGGGCGAGGCCGACGCGCTCGCCGAGCTGCTCGGCGCGTCCGGGCAGCACCGGGACAGCGTCATGGACCTGCTGCCGCTGCTCCGGCGCTGGCACCAGGGCCGCGACGACCACGCCGGGATCGCCGACTGGCTGTACGAGGAGACCTGGCAGCCCGCCGAACCCGCCCCGGCACCGGCGGACGGGGTCTGGGCCGTCCTCGGCGACCCCGCGTCACCCGCCGCGGAGCTGGTGGCGGCTCTCGGCGAAGCGGGCGCCGCCGCGCACCGGGCCGGCACGGACCCGGGTGACCTCGCCTCCCTGCCGGCGGAGCTCAAGGGCGTGATCGTCCTGACGCCGCCGGACGAGGACGGCACGCGGCACGGATTCCTCCGGACCGTACGACTGCTGCAGGAACTCGGAACGAGCCACCCCAGGACTCCGGTGTGGCTGGTCACCAGGGGCGCCGTCGGCGTGGACGCGGCCGATCCGGTCACGCGTCCCGAGCAGGCCCTGCTCCACGGACTGGGCCGGGTCGCGGCACTGGAACGCCCCGAAGCCTGGGGCGGCATCGCGGACCTGCCCGAACAGCCGCACCCGCACTGGGCCGGGCAGCTCGTCCGCGCCGTCCTCGCCGGCGACGACGAGGACCAGATCGCGCTGCGCGCCGACGGCCGGTACGTACGCAGGCTGCGCCGCACCACGCCCGCACCGGGCGCGCCGTGGACGACCAGCGGCACCGCCCTGATCACAGGTGGCACCGGCGCCCTCGGCCGGCGGCTCGCCCGCTGGCTCGCGGAACGCGGCACGCGGCGCGTCGTACTCGCCTCCCGCTCCGGCGAGGTCTCCGCGCGGTTCCGCGAGGAACTCGAGGCGACCGGGGCGGAGATCGTGACGGCGGCCTGCGACGTCGGTGACAGGAGGCAGGTCGCCGAACTGATCGACCGGATCGACGCCGGCGGCCCGCCGCTGACGGCCGTCGCCCACCTCGCCGGGATCGCCGGAATGGCACTCCTGGCCGAGCTCGACGGAGCCCGGGCCGCCGAGGAACTCTCCGCGAAGGTGTCCGGCGCCTGGCACCTGCACGAACTGCTCGGCGACCGGCCCCTGGACGCGTTCCTGCTGTACGGCAGCGGCGCCAGCCTGTGGGGTGCGGGCGGCGGGACGACCTACGCGGCCGGCAACGCCGCGCTGGACGCCCTCGCCCGGCACCGGGTGGCGGGCGGCCGCACGGCCACCGTCGTCCACTGGGGCGGCTGGGCCGACGGAGGCATGGTGACGGAGGAGGCCGAGGAGCAGCTCCGGGAACGGGGCCTGCGGATGATGGCCCCGGACCGGGCACTGGGCGCACTGGACCTGGTACTCGGAACGGACCGGGTGGCACTGGGCGTGGCCGACATCGACTGGTCCCGCTTCACCCCCACCTTCTGCGTCGCCCGGCGGCGTCCGCTGCTGCTGGGCATCCCGGAGGCGCGCGCCGAGATGACGGGCACGCGCCAGGAGAGCGGACTCGGCGAGCGGCTGGCGGGCATGGGACGGGACGCACGGCTGCGTACGGTGCTCGAACTGGTCCGCGTCGAGGCCGCCGCCGCCCTCGGGGTGGCGGACGTGCCCGCCGAACAGCCCCTCCAGCAGCTCGGGATGGACTCGCTGATGGCGGTCGGCCTGCGCGCCAGGCTCGCCAGGCGGACCGGCCTGCCGCTCGGCACGGACGTACTGTTCCGGCACGGCAGTTGCGCCGGCATCGCGCGACACCTGGTCGACGAACTCACCGGGCGCCCGCCCGGCACCGAGGACTCGGCCACCGCCTCGCCGACGGCCTCGGCTGACCAGCTGGTGCGGGTGCTCAAACCGGCGCCGAACCCCAGGGCACGCATCCTGTGCATGGCCGGAATGGGCGGCACGACCACCGCCCACATCCCGCTCGTCCCGTACCTTCCCGAGGACGTGGAACTGCTGGGCATCCGGGTTCCCGGCCGTGAGGGCAGCGGCGGGGAGGCCCCGGTGAATGATGTGAACGTGCTCGTCGACCGGGTCGTGGCGGAGATGTCCGACCGTCTCGACGTGCCGGTCGTCCTGTACGGGCACAGCCAGGGCGCAAGCGGAGTCTGGGAGATCGCCCACCGGCTGGGCAGCAGGGCGGGCGGACCGGAACTGTCCCTCGTCGCCGCCTGCGCGCTGCCGCCGTTCACCGAGGCCCCGGAGGAGCTCCAGCGGTTCCAAGAGGTGTCGGCGCTGTGGGACACGGCGGAGCCGGGGACCCTGGCCGAGGCCTTCCGGGGGGTGCTGCCCGACGGGATCCTCGCCCACGGCGAGGTCTTCGCCGGCTACCTGGAGAACCTGCGGAACGACTCCGCGATGTGGACCCGGTACCAGCGCATGCTGGACGCCGACCGCAGGGGTCCGCTGGACATCCCGGTCACGGCGGTGTCGGCCACGGCCGACCCGGTGCTGCCCGAGGGCACGATGAAGGGCTGGTCCGCGCTGACCAGGGGCACGTTCACGACCCGGAGCATCGAGGGCGCGCACTCGGCGCCGATGGAGAACCCCGAGGCCATGGCCCGGCTGCTGACCGCGGCCGTCCCCGCCGGGCCGACGCCCGGCGCATGAAACGCCCGTGGCGTCCGCCGTCTTCGGACGGCGGACGCCACGGGCGCGAGGAAGGGAAGGGAAGGGAACGGAAAGGGGTGTCAGGCCCCGGGTCCGGCGTTCGCGCCCGAACCGGGACGGATCAGCAGTGCGGCCAGCAGCGCGACACCCGCGCACACCGCGCCCGCCGTGAAGCCCAGGGACATCCCGGACCGCGAGGCGACCGCCACCAGCATCGCCAAGCCCAGCGAACCGCCCAGCGTCTGCACGGCATTGAGCATGCTGGAGGCCGCTCCGGCGTCCCCGCGCCGCAGCCCGGAGGGCTTGTACTCGTCGAGCTTGGTGGGTCGGCTTTGCCACTGACCGGTGAACAGCTGCTCCGGCTCTGCGGCGTGGGCAAAGCGGAGCACGGTGCTGAAGCCCATGCCGAGCTGGCGGGCGATGGACCGCTTGCTGTGTCCAGCGGCCAGGAGCGCGTGGACGGTTGCATGCTTGGCGCGGGTTCGCTCGGCGAACCGGTGTCCTGTCGGCCACGGCGACGACGTGGGCGGATCTAACGTTTGCTGGGGCTCCTCCGGTGGCGCCGGTGCGGTCGCAGGCACGCACGGTGTTGGAAGACGCACTTCACGGCGGCTTCGCCGAGGTTGTGCCAGAGGGTACTGGTGGGCCGTCGGCGAGGTGCCTGCTGAGCAGGTCCTTTTCCCACGGCCCCCAGCCCGAACGACGCATGCGACTTTCACCGCACGTCGCTCTCCAGTGACTACTCCGTGAGTGCTGGGACAGACCTTCGTCCGTGGATGTCCGCATGACAACTTCCGCAGACCACAAGGGTTTTGCGATGTCGTGCGGCCATGAGATCTGCCCACGGTGGCCGGTCAGGACCTGGCTTTCCGAGGTCAGCGAGCTTGGCGACGTGGTGAACCTCCACCCCGTCGATGCGTCCGCATGACTCGCATCGCCCGGCGAGGAGACGGGTGACCAGCTCCTTGCGCTTGGTACTGACTGGTGCCAGCTGACGGTCGGTAACAACCGTCTTCTTGTTCTGTCGCAGCGGGATCCCGCCGAACCGTCCGACCAGTGGATTCCTGCCGGTGCGTTCGACGCGGGCCTCGAAGCACTTGCGTGGCCCGTGCGGTGTCTCGGTGGTGGCCGCGTATTTGCGAGCCATCTTCGACACCGACGAGCGGTGCTTGTTGGCAAGCGTCATCAGCATCGAGGTCTCCATGACCCATTGCAGCCGGGCGAGTCGGAAGACATCGCCGGCCATCAGGTAGTACTGGACGATGCCGCGGTACTCGGACCCGTAGGTGCTGATGATGTCGTGATCACCGTGGTTCAACAGCTCGGGCCGACGCGTGGGTTTGCCACGCTTCATGTACTGGGCTTGCTTGGCAGATACCACCGAACGAGGGACACGCAGACCGATAGTCCCATTGACAGAGCGTCGTCTGCCCGAAACCTTGCGGTCGTTGTGGTGCACGTTGATGTGGTAGCCGAGGAACCTGGCAGCCTGGGTGCGGGCGTGCGTGACGCTGGGCGGATCCGGCAGCGAGGCGATCAGCCTCAGCAGCGTGTTCCGGCTGACCCGCACCCCGAATGCGTCGGACATACGGGCGCCGGCACGTCCTGCGAGCGCAAGACCGACCGAGACCAGCATCGATCTCAGCCGCTCCGTCCGCCGACCGAACCGACGTGTAAGCCCAGGTACCTGCTCGACGAACGTCTTCCGCGGACAGGACTCCTCCGCGCAGACGAACCGGCGCACCCGTAACGACACCACGACGAGTCTGCCAGCGGTTGGCAGGTCACGGGGAAACCGCAGGTAGGAACCGTGTATCCGTTCCGACCAGCACGCGCAGTCCGGGAGGTCGGGCGCGAGCACCCGCTGACCGGCATGTCGCAGGCCAGCACCGTGCCGTGCGGGTCGAGCACGCGCGGGACCGTGAGGACGATCTTGCCGGTATGCCGTCCCGACGCCATGTGGCGGAACGCGCCGGGCGCCTCCCTCACGTCGTACGCGAGGTGTGGCAGGGGCTCGATCGCGATGATCGCCGCCGTGGCGACCGCGGGAGCCGGCCTCGACTGGTACAACGTCGCGGTCTTCGCCCTCGTCGCCCTGCTGAGCCCGCTCCTGCCCGCCTCGAAGGCGCCTCGGGAAGCACCGGAGGAGACGGCCGCCGAGCCCCGCGTCCTCGAGAACGCCTGACGCCCCGCGCATGGCGAATTCCATTCGCCGGAATGGCAAATGCGGGGTCGCAATTCTCGTATTTGTATGCCAGACTTTTTTCGTCGATTGATTGCAGGAGGTACGTATGACTGACAAGTCGTTCGACGGTGGCATTGCTCAGGATGCCAAGGAGAAGTTCCGCGAGGCGCTGGAACGCAAGGCCCACGCCACGCGCGCCCGTACGGCCCACGAAGAGGGTCGCATCCGGGTTAAGAACATGAGCGGTTCGGCCGGGCAGAAGCGGTATTTCCGCAGGAAGACCGGCTGATCTCCACCCCCTGCGCCGCCGCGGCCATTCCACGAGAATGAGCCGCGGCGGCCTTTTTGTGTACGCGTGAATCTGGCCCGCCCGGCCTGCTGGAATTCTGCTTGATGGTGACTCGAATGCCGGTGGGGTTCTGCTCGAAAAGAACTGGACGGTTTCCCTGTGGGCGGTGCATTCAAGCCACACTGGGAGTCCTGAGCGAGTGCTCCGTATCCGTTCCCGTGCGGAACCCGAGTCAAGCTGTAGCGCCGCGTCCCAGCCTGGAGTGTGCGGCACCGGCTGTTCCCGGTGCATCCGTGTCGAAAGGGCCCGAATGAGCATCGTCGAGGAACGACCGCTGGCGACCGAGCTCGCCCCTGCGCCCGCCTTCCGCGCCCCCTCGGTGCGCGTGGCCCCCGTACCGCAGTGCCCGGCGCAGCCACCCGTGCGTACCGACGGCCCCCCGGCTCCCATCACCGCAGAACCCTCCCTGGCCCTGGCCATGGCCATGGCCTCGATCCGGATCTCCAGGGGCAACCCCACCGCCGAGGAGACGGCCGCACTGGCCGTCCTCCTGACGGCCCGTCTGCGTCTGCTGCACGGGGCCCGTGAGTCCGAGGCCGCCGCCCCCCGCGTCCGCAGGCTCCCGCGCCCCGCCTGCCCGCAGTTCCGTGCCCCGGGCGCCTGGGCCTCGTGACCCGGTACTGACGGCCCGCCGGGGGCGGAGCGGGCCCGGTCCGCGACCAGGCCCGGCCCGGTCGACCCGCCGGGTCAGCCCGGCCCGGTCAGCCCGGCCCGGTCAGCCCGGCCCGGTCAGCCCGGCCGGTCACCCCCGCCCGGTCAGCGCGGCAACTCCGTCCAGGATCCGCTCCAGCCCGAAATCGAGCGGGTCGTCGCCGTGCGGGGCGAACGCCCCGCCCGCGACGGCCGCGGTCAGCGCCGGGAACCGCCCGCCGTGCCGTTCCAGTACCTGCACCGTCAGCCGGTCCCACTCCTCCCGGCCCTCCGCATCATCGTCCGTGCGCTGCTGCGCCAGATTGCGGATGTGCCCGATGACGAGCAGGAACACGTCGTGCTGCTGCGCGAAGGACAGTCCCGTCCCCGCCAGCGCGGCCAGGGCGGAGTCCAGCCACCCCAGCTGACGGGGCCCCATGAGCTGGCGGCGCATCCCGGTGGCGGCCACCATCCACGGCCGGCGCCGGTACTGCTCCCAGCATGCGCGCGCCCACGCGTCCAGCTGCGGACGCCAACCCCCCGGCACGCCGGCGAGATCGGGAGCCGGCCCGAACGCCGCGTCGACCATCAGGTCGAGCAGCTCCGTCTTGCCCGGGACGTAGCGGTACAGCGCCATGGTGGTCACGCCCAGGTGCGCGGCGACGCCCTGCATGGACAGCGCGTCCAGCCCCTGTGCATCGGCGATGCCGAGGGCGCTGTCCACGATGCGCTCGACGCTCAGTGAGGGCTTCGGGCCGCGCCTGGGCTGTCCCTGCTCGCCCCACAGCAGCGCCAGGCTGACCGCCGGATCGCGCTTCTCGTCCCTGCTCCTGGCCATGCGGCCCCGCTCCTCGGATCGCTGCGAGCCCGACCTGGTTGACGGCACGCCCTGGAACTGTATATAACATAAACGAAATTGCTTATCGCGTACACAGTCACTGGGGGTCACCATGCTCGTCACCGTCCTCGCCACCTCCGCCGCCCTCCTCGCCGCACCGGTCACCGGCCTGCTGGGCCACCGGGCCCTGCGTCGCGCTGGCAACGCCCGGCTCCTGCGTATCGAGGGCCCCCGCGGCATCGACGAACAGCGCTTCGTCCGGATCGGCGGCATCGAGCAGTGGATCTCGATCCGCGGCGAGGACACGGCCAACCCGGTGGTGGTCGAGATCCACGGCGGCCCCGGCGCCTCCCACTCGATCTTCGCCACGCGCACCCGGTCCTGGGAGAAGCACTTCACGGTCGTGCGCTGGGACATGCGCGGCGCGGGCAAGACCTTCGGCCGCTCCGGCCCCGAGGGCCAGGGCGAGATGAGCTTCGCCCGGCTGTACGAGGACGCCCTCGAGGTCACCCGGTACGCCCGCGAGCGGCTCGGTGCCGACCGGGTCGTCCTGGTCGCGAGCTCGCTCGGCAGCGTCTTCGGGCTGCGCCTGGCCCGCAGCCACCCCGAGCTGTACTCCGCCTACGTCGGCACCGACCAGAACATCCTGGACGCCGGCCGCGACACCTCCGTACACGAGGCGCTCCTGGCCCGGCTGCGCGCCGCCGGCAGGCACGAGGACGCCGCCGCGGTGGCGGGGATGAGCGGCGACCCGCACCGCCTGACCGCCGAGCAGCGGGCCACGTACGACAGGCTGACCGTGGCCTCCGATCCCCTGACGCTCGACACCCTCAAGAAGGTCGTGCTGGGGTCGCTGTGGTTCTCGCCGCTGCACTCGCTGCGCGAGCTGGGGCAGTACTTCGCGGGCATGAAGTTCTCCGCGCAGCTCACCCCCGCCCTGGCCGCGTTCGACGACCGGGCCGACGGCACCCGCTTCGAGCTGCCGTTCTTCGTCTTCCAGGGCGACCGGGACGTCATCACCCCGGCCGGCCGCGCCAGGGCGTTCTTCGACGAGGTCGAGGCCCCGGCCAAGGAGTTCGCGCTGATCGAGGACGCGAGCCACTTCGCCTCGTTCCGCCACCCGGACCGGTTCCTGCACCTGATGCTGACCCGGGTCCGCCCGGTGCTGACCGAGGCCGTGCGGGCCTGAGCCGCCACCCCGTCGACCGGAGCCCGGCCGCCACCCGCCTCCACGGCCTACCAGGGCAGCGGAAGGCCGTCGCGGAAGAAGCCGCCGGTGGGCCCGGAGTCCGGGAGGGTGGCGGCCCAGACGATCCCCGCCGCCCCTTCCCGTACGGGACGGCCGCCCGGGCCGCCCATGTCGGTCGCGACCCAGCCGGGGCAGACGGAGTTCACCAGGATCCCGTCGCCGCGCAGCTCGGCCGAGAGCATGCGGGTGAGGGCGTTCAGGGCGGCCTTGGAGGCGGTGTAGGCAGGGGTTCCGCCGCCCATGCTCGTCAAGGACGCGGCTTCGCTGCTGACATTGACGATCCGCCCGTGCCGGCCGGCCCGCAGCAGCGGGAGGAAGGCCTGCGCGGTGCGCCAGGGGCCGTAAAGGTTGGTGTCGGCGGCCTCGGCGACCACGTCGAGGTCGGCCGTCGTGGCGCGCTGCCAGGTGCCGTACGCGATGGCCGCATTGTTGACCAGGACGTCGAGCCGCCCGAAGCGATCGCGCGTCTCGCGCGCGGCCTGCTCGGCGCTCGCCCGGTCCCGTACGTCGAGGGCCACCGGGTGGACGTCACCTCCCCCGGCGCGGAGCTCCGCCGCGGCCTCCTCGGCAGCGGGCAGGGAACGAGCGGTCAGCAGGACGGTGTGCCCGAGCGCGCCGAGCTGTCGGCACACTTCCCGTCCGATGCCCCTGCTGCCGCCGGTGACCAGGGAGACGGTCCGCTCGCCACCCGTCATGGCGCTCCTGCCTCTGTTCAGCCGTGCCTGTCTCTGTCCAGGGGGTCACAGTCCGAGGGAGATGGCCAGTCGGGTCAGTTCGGCGGTGCTGTTGATGCCCAGCTTGGCGCGGATGCGGCGGAGGTAGGCGTCGACGGTGTGCTTGGAGAGTCCCATGTGGCGGGCCGTCTGCAGGTAGGTGCGGCCGGCGGCGATGTGTCCCAGTGCCTCCTGCTCGCGCGGGGCGAGGGCGAGGGCGGCGGTCTCGGTCTCGGTCTGCGGGGTGGTGAGGGTGAGGCTCATGGGATTTCCCTCCGACGGATCGGATCGGTCATCTCTGCTCGCGCCCTCGGAAGCAGGTGGACATGTAGCTGAATGTCCGGTTTGTCCTGCTTAAAATCCTGCGCTCGCACCTTCACGACGGTGTCCGCCGACTGTCACAGGCGTGTGACGGGACCCGCCTGCAGTGCGGCGCCGAGCATCGCGCGGAGGAGGTCGGTCTCCGGGAGGAGCGCGGCCTCGATCCGGTCGTCGGTGCAGCCGGCCAGGGTGAGCTCCTGGATGCGCCGGAACAGCAGGCGGTCCGCTGCGGCGATCAGGGCGGCGGCGGCCCGGGGCGCGATGGCCGGGGCGTGGTCCGGAGCCGCGGCCGTCAGGGCTGCGGCGAGTGCTTCCTCCCGCTGGTCGTGCAATTCGCGCAGCCGGGCGGTGAGGGTGGGGCTGTCGGCGACCATGCGGGCGAAGGCGGGTCCGGTGAAGCCGACGACGGGGCTGTGTTCCAGCAAGGCGGTGCGGAACGTCCGGCCCAGGGCGGTGAGCGGCTCTTCTCCGGGCCCGCGTTCGGCGACGGTCCGGGCCAGGCCCTCGGTGAACGCCTCGTGGTGGTCGAGGGCGAGGTCCTCCTTGCGGGGGAAGTAGTTGGTCACCGTCTTCTTCGCCACGCGTGCCGCGGCGGCGATCTCGGCGATGGTGGTCTGCTCGAAGCCCTGCTCGATGAAGAGCCTGGTCGCGCAGTCGGAGATCAGCTGCCTGGTCTCCTGCTTCTTGGACTCACGGAGCCCCATCTCGGTAGCCATGGGAAAATCTTACATCCATGGCAAAATTATGCTTGACCGACCGAAGTGGCCAGGCGTAAAGTTACGTCCGTCGCAAAATTACCCCCAGTGAACGGAACTGGATGCGCCAGCTCACCTACTTCGTCGGCGCCAGCATCGACGGCTTCATCGCCGCCCCTGACGGCGGCTTCGACTTCCTCATGGCGCACGTCACCGAGGCCTACGTCCCGCACCCTGGCCGCCGAGTACGCGGACACCCTCCCGACCGCGGGCCGCGTCGCCCTCGGTGTCGCGGAGGACGTGCCCAACACCCGCTTCGACACCGTGCTCATGGGCCGCGCCACCTACGCCCCGGGCGTGCCCGCCGGTCTCACCAGCCCGTACGCCCACCTGCGGCAGATCGTGCTCTCCCGCTCGCTCACCCCCAGCCCGGACCCGGCCGTCGAGGTGACCGCCGAGGACCCGGTCGCCCTGGTCCGCAAGCTCAAGCAGGAGGACGGGCTCGGGATCTGGCTCTGCGGCGGCGCCGACCTGGCCGGCCAGCTGCTCCCGGAGATCGACGAGCTGATCGTCAAGCAGTACCCGGTCGTGGCCGGCAGCGGCATCCCGCTCTTCCGCGCCGACTTCTCGCCGCACACCTTCCGCCTCACGGACAGCCATGTGTTCGAGGACGGCAACCTCATCCTCACCTACACGAAAGCCACTTCCGACGGCAGCACCGACTGAACAGAGGACCCCGCCATGCTCGTGATCACCCCCACCGCCGAGAACGTCACCGAGTCCCCGAACGCCCGTATGACCGGCCTGGCCGCTCCCAGCCGAGGGAGTACGGAACTCAGCACCTGGACCGTCGCGATGGAGGCCGGCCGGAGCGGCCCCGAGCACTCCGTCAGCCGCGAGCAGGTCTGGACGGTGACCTCCGGCGTCCTCGAGGTCACCTGCGGAGGCCGCACCGAGAAGATCGCCGCCGGCCAGACCCTCGTCCTGCCGCCGGAAGCGCTCCGTCAGGTCCACGCCCCGCAGGCGGCCGAGGCCCACGTCGCCATGCGTGCGGACGGCGTGGTCTCCGTGCCCGGCACCGAGGGCACCCGCGTACTGCCCTGGGCCCGGTGACAGCCCGCCGCCGGACCGGCCCCTCGTGGCACATCCGTCGCCGGCGGGAGTGCTTGAGGAGCATTTGAAGGATGCTCGATCCGTGCCTCAGAGACTGTCCGTACCGAGTACGGACTCCCTGGAGGCTTGGATCATGACCGTCGAGATGGTGTCCACTGCCGAACGTACGTTCCAGGGCCAGGAGTTCGCCGCCCTGTACGCGGAGGCGCAGCAGTTCTACGCCCTCCAGATGCAGATCCTGGACGCGCACGACACCGAGCGCTGGGCGGGCACCTTCGCCGAGGACGCCGTCCTCGAACTGCCTTCCCTGTCCGAGCCGGTGGCTGCCCGCGCCGGGCTCGCCCGCTACGAGCGCGCCGGCGCGGCCGCGCAACGGCGGTCCGGCAGCCCCCTCGGCCACTGGGTCGGCATGCTCGACGTACAGCCCCGGGCGGACGGATCGCTGCACACCCGCTGCTCGGCCCTGGTGTACGCCACGCAGGCCGGAGGCAGCTCCAAGGTCCTGTACGTGTGTGTCATGGAGGACGTCCTGGTCCGCGACCGCGGCGAGTGGCGCATCGCGCACCGCAGGGTGATCCGCGACGACCTGGCCTGAGCCACCGGCGTGACACGGCGTTGAGAGGCCACCGCCGGCCGGTGCTCCCGGGCACCGGCCGGCGGTGGCCCTGCTGCGCCCATGGCTGCGCCCCTGCTGCGCTCATGCGCGGCCGGCGGGGCCGCGACGCTCCCCGCCCGGATCTCAGGTCAGGCTGGTGAACGCGGCGAAGACGTCGTCGAGTTCGTGCGTGTGCACGGTGAGCGACTCCGAGGTGATCGCCGCCGCGTCGAGGATCGCGAGCACGGTCCGCAGGGTCTCGATGCCGGCGTCGGCGGGGATCTGGAGGGTGAGCGTCGCCGGGTCGCTCCACGCCTCCCCGAGGCCCGGGCCGGATCCGGCGCCGAACGCGGCGGCGGCACGTTCGAGCGCGATCGCATCGGCGAACCGCAGGCGGACGAGTCCGTCGGGCGGACCGTTCCGGGGCGGGTCGCAGGGGGGCGGTCCGGCGGGGGGCGGGACCACCGTGAGCTCCCGAGGTGTGCGCGTCACCGGCGGTGCCCTCCCCTTCGCGCGAGTGCCCTCGTTCGCTGTCGCTGCTGATCGCTCACCGCAGGATCTCCGCCTCATCCGGGTCCGGCACGATCACCGTGCCGACCCCGTCCTCCGTGAACATCTGGAGGAGAACCGAGTGCGGGACCCGTCCGTCGATCACCCGGGCCGCGCCCACGCCGCCCCGCACGGCCTGCAGGCAACCGGTCATCTTGGGCACCATGCCGTCGCTCAGTTCCGGCAGGAGCTTCTCCAGCTCGCAGGCCGTGAGCCGCCGGATGACCTCGTCACTGTGCGGCCAGCCCGCGTACAGACCCGCGACGTCCGTCATCATGACGAGCGCCTCGGCACGCAGTGCGGTCGCGAGCGCTGCCGCCGCGGTGTCGGCGTTGACGTTGTAGACCAGGCCGTCCTCGGCGCTGCGCGCGAGCGGCGAGACCACCGGGATCCGGCCGTCCGCCAGCAGGCTGTCCAGGGCGCCGGTGTCCACGCGGGTGATGTCGCCGACCCGGCCGACGTCCACCGGCTCCCCGTCGATCCACGGCACGTGCCGCACCGCGGTGAGGGTGTCCGCGTCCTCGCCGGTCATACCGACGGCGAGGGGGCCGAAGCGGTTGATCAGTCCGACCAGTTCGCGCTGCACTTGGCCGGCGAGGACCATCCGTACCACGTCCATCGCGGCCGGCGAGGTGACGCGGAGCCCGGCTCTGAACTCGCGCTCCAGGCCCCGCCGCGCGAGCTCGGCATCGATCTGTGGGCCTCCTCCGTGCACCACCACGGGCCGCAGCCCGGCATAGCGCAGGAAGACGATGTCGCGGGCGAAGGCCGCCTTGAGCTCCTCGTTGACCATGGCGTGTCCGCCCAGCTTGATGACGACCGTCCGGCCCTGGTGGCGGGCCAGCCACGGCAGGGCGTCGCCGATGGACTGGGCCTTGGCCATGGCCGGGTGCATGCTGGCGGTGGCGGTCATTGGCACGACTCCTTCTGTGGAAGACACCGGCGACGGGCCGGGCCCCGATGGCCGGTGGACGTGCGCTCGAGAACGGCACGAAAACACTTGGCTGTGCTGCGGGCTTTTGGGATGGTGAACACATTTCGGCCCGAGCTGTGCTCGTGCCGTAATCATCGCGCGCGGACGCGGGCCGACGGAAGCCGATTCCAGGCGAACGCCCGAAAAGGCGACCGATTCTGCCACATGAGTGTGTCCCGCTTTCGGGACACGTCCTGTCAACAGGACAGTGGACGGCAGATATCGAGGTAATGGGTCCCGCAGACCTCCACGGGTTCCCGAAACGTGCATCATCTGGCTTGGCGGTCTCGCCAACTCCATCCCACCGATGGATGATGATTCATTTTCTGCTCGAAAATGAATCGTGGACGGCTTGAATTGGAGTGGACTGATGAGCAGCAACCCGTTCGACGACGCCGACGGCCGGTTCTACGTTCTGGTGAACGACGAGCAGCAGCACTCGCTGTGGCCCTCGTTCACCGAGGTTCCCGCCGGCTGGCGCATCGTGTTCGGCGAGGAGAGCCGTGACAAGTGCCTCGCGTACGTGGAGGACAAGTGGACCGACCTGCGGCCGCAGAGCCTGCGGGACGCGATGGCCGCCGACGCCGCGTGAGCTGACCGGGCACGGCCCGGAACCGCCGTGGGGTGTGCCGCGTCAGGCGGCCGAGGACGCTTCCGCCACGGGTTGGTTGAGGTCCAGCTCCCGCTCGGTGCGCCGCAGCACGATCGAATCGGCGATCTCGCCGCTGCGTACCGCGATGTTCGACAGCAGGGACGACGACATGCCGTGGGTGTGCTCGGTGCCGCCCTGGAGATAGACGCCGCAGGTCAGTCCCGATACGGTGACGAGGCGGTAGTCGCGTTCCACCCGGTGCCTGCCCGCCGCGTCGCGCTGGAAGTGCTGGTCGAAGTCGCCGAGCAGGCGGGCCGGGTCCAGGCCGTCGTAGCCGGTGGCGAACACGATCGCGTCGACCGCCAGCTCCTCCGTACGGTCGTCGAGCAGCGAGTGCAGTTCCACCCGAGCCCCGCTTCCGACGCGTTCGACCTCGGCGACCCGGGTGAGGTTGCGGAAGTGCAGCCGCTGGTCGCCGCCGCGCACCTGCTCCTCGTACGAGCGCTGGTACAGGGCCCGGATGACGTCGGCGTCGACCACCGAGTAGTTGGTGTTGCGGTGGTAGCGCCAGAACGCGTCCCGTGCCCGCTCGGTGCCGAAGTAGTATTCGTCGACCGCGTCGGGGTCGAACACCTGGTTGGCGAAGGGGGTGTCGTCGGCGACGGAGTAGCCGTACGACGGGATGACCGCGGAGACCTGGGCGTGCGGCAGCGAGTCGTAGAGGAACCGGGTGATCTCGGCCGCGCTCTGGCCGGCGCCGACCACCGCCACGCTCTTGAGGTCGCCCGCGGCCTGGGCGTTGAACTTGCTCAGGAACTCCGAGCTGTGCCACACCCGCTCGTCGGACGTCACGCCCTCCGGCAGGCGCGGCACCAGGCCCGTCGAGATGGTCACGTTGCGTGCGGTGACCACGCTGGTGGTGCCGTCGCCGCTGCGCACCTCGACCTCGAGGAGGTTGGGCGTCCGTGACCCGGCCTCGGTGATGGGCCGGATCGAGGTGACCTCGGCGCCGTAGGTGACCTTGTCGCGGAGGCCGGCGGCAGCCCAGTCCAGGTACTGGTGGAATTCGTGCCGGGTCGGGAAGAAGTCCTGGTTGTTCACGAACTGCACCAGCCGGTTGGAGGCGTGCAGGTACGAGATGAAGCTGAACCGGGACATCGGATTCCTGAAGGTCGCGAGGTCCTTGAGGAATGAAATCTGCATGGTCGTCGACGGCAGCAGCATGTTCCGGTGCCAGCCGAACGAGGGCTGTCGCTCGAAGAAATGGGACTTGACCGGATGCTGCGGAGCGCTCGCCCGGTGCTCCTCCAAGGCGATCGCGAGCGACATGTTGGACGGGCCGAAGCCAATGCCGACCACGTCGTAGATCTCTTGGTTGCGCCTGCCAGTTATGCCCATAGAAATTTCTCCCGCTTGCGTCTGGAAAACTCGGCCGGTGGCCCGAGAGACAGTTCTGCAGTGTTGCTCCCGAGAGTATCTCAAGGCAACTTGAAGACGGCCTGAAGACTGTTTCGAGGGCTTCTCGAGTTACTCGATTATTCGAAGGCTTTGTCCTGTCGACGGGACGGCGATATGGTCGGCGCGGATTATCAAGATCTCCGCGTGACGCGGCCGGTGGCAGTTTGCCCACGTGTCCTGTGTCCGGAGTAATGCGATCAGTCATGCCCTGAGCCAGGGTCATGCCCTGAGCCAATTGTCGAAAGGGTGTATCCGAATGTTCGTGCCCAGCTCTTACCGCGAACCGGACAGTTCGTGGATGGTGGACCTGATCCGTGGTAATCCACTGGCGCTCGCGGTGGCCAATGGCAGCCCCGAGGACGGTCCGTTCGCCACGCACCTCCCGGTCATCTTCGACCCCGAGACGTCCGGCGACTGGTCCGGCGAGCTCCCGGGCGCCACCCTGCTCGGACACATGAACCGGGCGAACCCTCACTGGTCGGCGCTGGAGACGGGCGGCGTCCTGCTGCTGACCTTCACCGGCCCGCATTCCTACGTGTCGCCCACGGTGTACGAGAAGACGCCGGCCGCGCCCACCTGGAACTTCACCGCGGTGCACGTCCGGGGCGTGGTGGAGAAGATCGACTCGATGGACGAGACGCTGAGCGTGGTGGAGTCCACCGTGCGCGCCTTCGAGGGGCGGTTCGGCACCGGCTGGGACATGACCGAGTCGCTCGGCTACTTCCGCAAGATCGCGCCCGCCGTGGGGGCCTTCCGGTTCACGGTGACCGGGGCCGAGGGCATGTTCAAGCTCAGCCAGGAGCAGCCGGACGAGGTGCGCGACCGGGTGCGGGAGTCGTTCGGGCAGAGCGCGTGCACGTACAAGCGCGAGACCGCCGGGCTGATGAGCCGGCTGTCCTGACGCACCGAAAGCCTCGGCGCCGGGGACTCAGGCGCTGACGGCCACGGGCCGGGTCTGCCCGGCGAGGTCGTCCAGGGCGCTCGCGGCCGCGCTGTCCAGCGTGGTCATCACCCACTGCTCGAAGTCGACGCCCAGCTGCTCCGCGGCCTTGTGCCACCACTGGACACGGCTGCCGGGGACCTCCAGACGGCGGCTCGGCTCGGTGGGAGTGCGGGGCAGCTGCCCGCCCTGGCGCGCGGCGCGGATGGCGCCGCGCAGCTGCCTGGTGGTCCACTGCCCCTGCTCGGCACGGTCGAGCCAGCGGTCCTGGTCCTCGACGGTCATGGAGGCCAGCTCGGCGTGGTGCTGGAAGCTCAGGGTGGGCCGGCGCCGGGTGAAGTCGAAGCGTCTCGCGACCCATGCGTAGTTGCGCAGGGTCTGGTACGAGAGGCCGACGGCCTGTATCCCGCGCTGGTACCGGTCGGTGTAGTGGTCCTTGCCGTACCTCAGCCAGTCGCCCAGCCACCAGGAGGACGAGTCGAGGACGCCGGCGAGCTGGCGCCCGGCCCGCTCCCACTCGTCGTAGGCCATCCCGGTCGGCATCTGCAGGCCCACCTTGGTCGTCAGCACCTGGCCCCGGCGCGGCGCGGCCCCCGTCATGCGCGGCTGCCGTGCCGGGGGCTGCGGGGGAGCGGCTGCCGGGCCGCCATGCGGCCCTGCGGTTAGACCGGCCTGACGTGCCATCATGCCTCCATCAGAAGGGTGTACATAACCGGCGAGAAGTTTCGCGAGGCGGGCTGGAGCGGTACCGGAGCGGCGTTCGAACGGCCGCACGGGTGTCCTGTCGGCAGGACGAAACGCAATCGCAGGTTCAATTCCGACCGGAATTCATTACCGACCACGGCTCTCTTTCCCGCCCGAATCGGCGGCCGTGGGACGCCAATAAGTCTGCTCGTTCACGTAATTCGGCCGCCTGGATATCGAAAAAGAACCAGTGGGCAGGTATTTTCATGCCGTGGTTCGATTTCGGCGAAGGACCGCACAAGTACCGCATCAGCCAAATTCGGACGACCCTCAGGACGGGGAATGAAGATGACGATACGGAAGAGACCAGGGGTCGGCGTGGTCGGTCTGGCGGCATTCGCGATCATGGCCACCGCCTTCACCGCTCCCGCCCAGGCAGCGGAGGACACGGCCCCCAAGGCGGCCGACCACCAGGCGACGCAGCGCGCGATCGACGCGGCCGTGGCTGCCGGCATCCCCGGCATCACGGTGGAAGCGCGGGATGCCAACGGCATCTGGAAGTCGGCATCCGGCGTGGGCAACATGAAGACGGGTGCCCCGCGCGGCAAGAACGACCGGTTCCGCGTTGGGCACGTCACCGCCACCTTCGTGGCGACGGTCCTCCTCCAGATGGAGGCGGAGAAGAAGCTCAGCCTCGACGACACCGTGGAGCGCCATCTGCCGGGCGTGGTGACGGGCAACGGCAACGACGGCCGTGCGATCACCGTACGACAGCTCCTCAACCACACCAGCGGCCTGTCCGACTACTTCGCCGACGCCGACTACGTCTCGACGTACGTCCTGGGCGACGGCTACCTCCAGCACCGGTACGAGACCATGCCGCACAAGAAGCGCGTGGACGTGGCCCTCTCCCACGCGCCGGTGTTCCAGCCCGGCACCCGGCACGGGTTCTCCAACACCAACGACATCCTGTCCGCGATGATCGTCGAGAAGGTCGGCGGCAAGCGGTACGAGGACGAGGTGCGCAAGCGCATCATCGAACCCCTGGGGCTCACGGCGACGTCCACCCCCGGCAACGGCGTCAACCTGCCCCAGCCGAGCAGCCGCGCCTACTCCAAGCTCTTCTTCCAGACGCAGCCGGACAAGATCGACGACGTCACCGAGGTCAACGGGTCGCAGTCCTGGGGCAACCTCGACATCATCTCCAGCGCAGCCGATCTGAACCGGTTCTACAGCGCCCTGATGCGCGGGAAGCTGCTGCCGTCGAAGCAGCTGGCGGAGATGAAGACGACCAACGTCAACCCCGACTTCCCGCTCTCGTCCTACGGCCTCGGCCTCGAGCGGCTGACGCTGGGCTGCGGCACCACCATCTGGTACCGCGACGGAGGCACGGTGGGCTGGCTCTCCCTGGTCGCCACCACCGAGGACGCCGGCCACCAGCTCACGTTCAACTACAACAGCGACTGGCGACCGGACGACCTCCTCACCATCCTCAACGCCGAGTACTGCGCCGCGCCCTAGCGCACACGCCGAGGCAGGTCACGAGGGCGCCCTCCCCGACCGAGACACCCCGGCGACACCCGGCGACACCCGGCGACACCAGGACGCCGGCCCGCACGACGAGCCGTGGGCGTGGTGCGGCCCGGCACCTGTGATCCGTGCCTTCGAGCCGCAATCAATCCCGAGGCTGTCGTATGTACGGCGAACGCGATGGGTGACAGGGCCCGGATCGCGTGAGAAGGACATGTGTGTCACATCGGGAGGGTTCATGACAGTGCGAGCAGCCGTGGCGGGGGCGAGCGGATATGCGGGGGGCGAGCTCCTACGCCTGCTCCTGGCCCACCCTGAAGTGGAGATCGGTGCTCTGACCGGGCATTCCAGCGCGGGACAGCGCCTCGGCGCGCTGCAGCCGCACCTGGCTCCGCTGGCCGGGCGTGAGGTACAGCCCACCACCGCCGACGCCCTCAAGGGGCACGACGTCGTCTTCCTCGCCCTCCCGCACGGCCAGTCCGCCGCCGTCGCGGAGCAGTTGGGCGACGAAACGCTCGTCATCGACTGCGGCGCGGACTTCCGCCTCGCGGACGCGGCCGACTGGGAGACGTTCTACGGCACGCCGCACGCGGGCACCTGGCCCTACGGCCTGCCCGAGCTGCCCGGAGCCCGCGCCGCGCTGGCAGGGACCAAGCGCATCGCTGTGCCGGGCTGCTACCCGACCGCCGTCCTGCTGGCCCTGTTCCCCGCGTACGCGGCGGGACTGGCCGAACCCGAGGCGGTGGTCGTCGCGGCGTCCGGCACGTCCGGCGCCGGCAAGGCGCCCAAGGCGGACCTGCTCGGCAGCGAGGTCATGGGCTCCATGCGGCCGTACGGTGTGGGCGGCGGCCACCGGCACACGCCCGAGATGGTGCAGTACCTCAGCGCCGCGGCGGGTCACCGGGTCGCCGTCTCCTTCACCCCGACCCTGGCCCCCATGCCGCGCGGCATCCTCGCCACCTGCTCCGCCGCGGCGCGGCCCGGGGTCGGCGCGGACGACGTACGGGCCGCGTACGAGAGGGCACTGGCCGACGAGCCGTTCGTACGGCTGCTGCCCGAGGGACAGTGGCCCAGCACCGGGGCCGTGTACGGATCGAACGCCGCGCAGATCCAGGTGGCCCTCGACCCGGCGGTCGGCCGGATCATAGCGATCAGCGCCATCGACAACCTCACCAAGGGCACCGCGGGCGGTGCCCTCCAGAGCATGAACGCCGCCTTCGGCCTGCCCGAGGGACTGGGGCTTTCCACGATCGGAGTCGCACCGTGAGCTGGGCGAACAAGGAGATGTAGTGAGCGTCACCGCAGCACGAGGCTTCACGGCGGCGGGCATCGCCGCAGGAATCAAGCAGAACGGCAACCGAGACCTGGCTCTCGTCGTCAACAACGGGCCGCGCTGCGCCGCGGCCGGCGTCTTCACCTCCAACCGGGTGCAGGCCGCCCCCGTCCAGTGGTCCCGGCAGATACTCGCCGACGGCCAGATCCGCGCGGTCGTGCTCAACTCCGGCGGCGCCAACGCCTGCACCGGGCCGCAGGGCTTCCAGGACACGTACGCCACCGCCGAGAAGGCCGCCGAGCGGCTCGGCCTGGACGCGGCGGACGTGGCGGTCTGCTCCACCGGGCTCATCGGCGTGCCGCTGCCCATGGACCGGATCCTGGCCGGCGTCGAGAGCGCCGCCACCCGGCTGTCCGCATCCGGCGGCGAGGACGCGGCGGTCGCCGTCATGACCACCGACACGGTGCACAAGACGGCCGCCGTCACCCGCGGCGAGTGGACCGTCGGCGGCATGGCCAAGGGCGCCGGGATGCTCGCCCCCGGGCTCGCCACCATGCTCGTCGTGCTCACCACGGACGCCGCCCTGGACAGCGCGGTCCTGGACCGGGCGCTGCGGGACGCCACCCGTTCCACCTTCGACCGGGTCGACTCCGACGGCTGCATGTCCACCAACGACACCGTGCTGCTGCTCTCCTCCGGGGCCTGCGAAGCCACCCCGGAATACGCCGAGTTCGCCGAAGCCGTCCACACGGTCTGCGCCGACCTGGCGCGGCAGCTCATCGGGGACGCCGAGGGCGCCAGCAAGGAGATCCGCATCGAGGTCGTGGGCGCCGCGAGCGAGGACGACGCCGTCGAGGTGGGCCGCTCCGTCGCCCGCAACAACCTCCTCAAGTGCGCCATCCACGGCGAGGACCCCAACTGGGGCCGCGTCCTGTCCGCCATCGGCACCACCGCCGCCGTCTTCGAGCCCGACCGCCTCAACGTCGCCATCAACGGCGTGTGGGTCTGCAAGAACGGATCGGTGGGCGAGGACCGCACGCTGGTGGACATGACCGGCCGCGAAGTCGGGATCACCGTGGACCTCGCCGCGGGCGCGGACTCCGCCGTGATCTGGGCCAACGACCTCACCGCCGAGTACGTCCACGAGAACAGCGAATACGCCTCATGAGCGCTTCTGCGTCTCATGAGGGCCCCCTGTACGCAGTGAACAACGACGTGAGCTTCGAGGGAGCGACGGCATGAGCAACGGCGCGGACACGGCGGACATGACCGGGGCGGGCAACGCGGCGCTGACCCGCCGCTGGCAGGCCGTCATGATGGACAACTTCGGCACCCCCCTGCTGCCCCTGGTCCGGGGCGAGGGCACCCGGGTCTGGGACGCGGAGGGCAACGAGTACCTCGACTTCGTCGGCGGCATCGCGGTCAACTCGCTCGGCCACGCGCACCCCGCGGTCGTACGGGCCGTCTCCGAGCAGGTCGCCTCACTCGGACACGTCTCGAACCTCTTCATGGCCGAACCGACCGTGCGCCTCGCCGAGCGCCTGCTGCAGCTCGCCGGTCGCCAGGGGCGGGTCTACTTCTCCAACTCCGGCGCCGAGGCCAACGAGGCGGCCTTCAAGATCGGCCGGCTCACCGGCCGCACGCACATGGTGTCGGCCGTCGGCGGCTTCCACGGCCGCACCATGGGGGCCCTGGCCCTCACCGGCCAGCCGGCCAAGCAGCGCCCCTTCCAGCCGCTGCCGGGCGAGGTCAGCCACGTGCCGTTCGGGGACGTGGAGGCCTTGCGCGCCGCCGTCACCCCGCACACCGCGCTGCTGATGCTGGAGCCCCTGCAGGGGGAGAACGGCGTGGTCGTGCCTCCGCCCGGCTACCTTCGGGCCGCCCGCGAGATCACCGCAGCGACCGGAACCCTCCTCGTCCTGGACGAGATCCAGACCGGCATCGGGCGCACGGGCCACTGGTTCGCGGCCGAGGCCGAAGGCGTCGAGGCTGACGTCGTCACCCTCGCCAAGGGCCTGGGCGGCGGTCTGCCCATCGGCGCGACGCTCGCCTTCGGCGCGGCCGCGGACCTGCTCACGCCCGGCGCGCACGGCTCCACGTTCAGCGGGAACCCCGTGGTGTGCGCGGGCGCCCTCGCCGTACTGGACACCATCGAGCGGACGGGCATCCTCGACCACGTGACCTGGACGGGGGAACGGCTGCGGCGCGGCCTGGAGACCCTGGACCACCCGTTGGTGCGCGAGGTCCGCGGCGCCGGCCTGCTGCTGGGCGTCGTGATCAACGGAGAGTTCGCGGCGCAGGTGCAGCAGGCGGCCCAGGACCGGGGCGTCCTGGTGAACGCGGTGATGCCGAACGTCATCCGGCTCGCCCCGCCGCTGAACGTGTCCGACCGTGAGGTGGACACGTTCCTCGACGGCTTCCGGGCGGCCCTGTCCGAAACCCTCGGCTCGGTGCTGACGGCGGCCTGACCGCCCGCGGGTCCCCGGCCTAAGCGAGCACCGCGCCGGCGGTCACCCGCGGCGCGGTGCTCGCCGTCAGCTCGTTGAAGCGGCACAGCAGTTGGTTCTGTTCCTGTTGCAGCCGCTCGATGCGGCGGTGCAGGCGGGCGATCTCCTCGCAGAGGGGGAGCACCGCGTCGTCGGCCGTCGCGTCCGTCACCGAGGGCGCCGCCACGGCCCGGGACGGCTCGGCCCGAGGCGGGCCGGCCGGGCGGGCGCCCGCCGCCGCGGCGAGGGCCGGGTCGTGGTGGAGGATCGCCTCCAT
The DNA here is from genome assembly GCF_035984415.1 of Streptomyces sp. NBC_01296. Classification (NCBI taxonomy): domain Bacteria; kingdom Bacillati; phylum Actinomycetota; class Actinomycetes; order Kitasatosporales; family Streptomycetaceae; genus Streptomyces; species Streptomyces sp. NBC_01296. The sequence goes on from NZ_CP130721.1 coordinate 239,159, forward strand.
CAGACCGCGCAGAGCGGGGCCCGGCTCGACACCGAGTTCGTGCACCAGGCGGTTGCGCGCCCGTTCGTACACGCGGAGCGCTTCCGCCTGCCGGCCGCAGCGGTACAAGGCGACCATCAGCAGGTCGTAGAACCTCTCCCGCACGGGGTGATCGGTGGTGAGCTCCACCAGCTCGCCGGTGATCTCGCCGTGTCGCCCGGTGCGCAGATACGCGTCGTACATCATCTCCAGAGCGGTCAGCCGGTGTTCCTCGAGCTGGGCCGCCTTGCCCGCGCAGATGTCGCCGAGCACGCTGCCCTCCAGCGCCGGGCCGCGCCACAGCGACAGCGCCCGGCGCAGCAGCTCACCGGCCCGCCCCGGGTCGCCGGGCAAGATCCGCCGGGCCTCGTCGGCCAGGTGCTGGAAGCGCGAGGCGTCCGTTTCGACGGGGGCGAGCTGCAGGGTGTAGCCGCGCGAGGTGGTCACGATCCACGGGTGCCGTGCGTGCTGTTCGTGCGGTTCGGCGCCCTGGCTCTGCGGTCCGGACAGCAGCCGGCGCAGCCGCGCCACATGGAGCTGGAGGGCGTTCGCCGCGTTGGCGGGCGGGTGCTCGCCCCACAGCTCGTCGATGAGCCGCTGTACGGAGACGTTGTGCCCGGCCTTCACCACCAGTGCGCCCAGCAGTGCACGCTGCTTGGCACCTGTGGGCACGATCCGCAGACCGGTCCGTTCGTCCTGGACTTCCACGAGACCGAGCAGGCGGAACTCCATCTCATCCCCTCACACACGCTGGCATCTCAGTCAGTTGCAGGAGTCGGGCGGCCACGCGTCGGCGGTTGACCAAAGGGTTCAGGAGGAGCGCATCGCGCCCGCCGCGGCGAGCGCAGTGGTCGCGTCCCGTTCGATCTGCCGCAGCAGCGGCCCGGGATCGTCCTGGAAGTAGAAGTGACCGCCTTCGAAGACGCGCAGGCCCAGGAACTGCTCGGTGTGCTCTTCCCAGCCGGTCATCCGCGCAGGTGAGGCGGAGTGGTCCTCGCCGCCCGCGTAGGCGGACAGCGCCACGGGCAGCGGACCGGTGCCGGGAACGGGGCGCCAGGTCTCCACCAGGCGCAGGTCGGCCCGGATGACCGGTTCGAACAGGGCCCACAGGTCGGGGTCGTCGAAGACCGCGTCGGGTGTGCCGCCGAGCAGCTTCAGTCGGGTCCGCAGCTCGGCGTCGGGCAGCTGGTGGTACCGGCTCTCCGGTCCCGCCGGCTGTGGTGCGGTCCGTGCGGAGACCCCGATCCACACCGGCAGCGGCAGGCCCCGCTCGACGGCCTGCCGGGTGATCTCGTACGTGAGGAGGGCGCCCATGCTGTGCCCGAACAGGGCGTAGGGGCTGCCCGTCAGCCCTGGCTCGATGATGCGCAGCAGGTGGTCGGCGAGGCGGCCGGCGTCCGCTATCTGCGGCTGGTCGAGGAGGAGGCCGTGGCCCGGGGCGTCGAGCAGCGTCACGTCCCACGTGTCCGGCAGTTCGGCGGGCCAGTGGCGGTACAGCAGGTGCGAGCCCCCCGCGTGGTGCAGGACGAACAGGCGCAAGTCAAGTCGTGTGCCGTCCAACTCTCTCCTCCGATCGGCCGCGCGTCCTCGGACCATAGAGCGCCGGAAGACCGACGGGGCTCGGGCACCAGCCGGACTCTGCCGCCGGTGCGGCGGCTCTCGAGCGATCCTCAGGGGGCGCGGCGCGGACGCGGGGCGGCAGACTCCGGGGAGAAGGCGTGCGCCTGTCGGGGAGTGGCCTGAAATCCTGCGCGTGACTGCGGCGAGGTCCGTGCGGATCTCGAGCGGTTCGCCACCGCGAGCGGCGAAGACCGCCCCGAAGGTACCCGCCGGCCTCCGTCGCCCGGCCGCTCGAGCGGACCTTGACCGGGTCTCAAAAGGGCCGTGGATACAGTGACGGCAAGTCGGCTACCGGCGACGCGGGCAGCCAAGCCCGTACGACGACCGCGGCCCGACCCAGACGGCCGCGCTTCCCGCGCCACGGCTCGAACCGGAGCGGACGGCGGACGGGCCGATCGGCTGCCGTGCGACCTCACCCCAGGAACGTGAGGCAGTCGGTCTCCCAGGAAGCCAGTGGGGTGCAGAGGACGACCGGGAGGTCGGCCGGCCTGCCGCCCTGGTACCGCTGACGGCCGAGTCCTTACGGTGAAGCGGCAGAACGCCGGGGTCGCCACCGATGCCGGGTGTCCTGCCGACCGGACAGGGCCGATCGGTGAACCCGCGCCCGGGCCATCCCCAACTCCGAGTCACCCCATGACAGTTAAGGACGGTGCCAGTTGAGCACGAACCCCTTCGACGACGAGAACGGCCGCTTCCAGGTTGTCGTCAACGACGAGGAGCAGCACTCCCTGTGGCCCGCGTTCGCCGAGGTGCCCGCGGGCTGGCGGGTGGTCTTCGGTGAGGCGGCCAGGTCCGAGTGCCTGCTGTACGTCGAGCAGAGCTGGACCGATCTGCGCCCCAAGAGCCTGCGCGAGGCCATGGCGGCGGGCTGAGCGCCGCTCGGATGCTCGTAGGTCGACCGCAGTGGAACGACAGTGACCGCCACCCGGGTGCTCGCTCGAGCGACCGGTGTACGCCCAGGCAAGCACTCTGAGTGGGGAGATGAAGGTTGTGAGCGGCGCTGTGAGGACCGTCAGCAGATACAAGGCGGGGCCGGTGGGCAACAGCGGTGAGCCCGCGCAACGCGATGCCGTCATGTCGTTCGTGGGTTCGCAGGCAACGGTGCAGAAGTCGGGGATGGTCTTCCCGCAGAACCTGTCGGAGCGCTCCTGGGAGCAGATCGGGACCAACCTGCGCGAGCTCGTGAACTCCTCCGCCTGGTGGCTCGCCGACTGGATGAGCTACGGGGAGGCCACCTACGGGTGGCGGCGGTACAAGGAGGCGATCGAGCGCACGGGGCTCGACTACCAGACCTTGCGCAACTACGCCTGGGTGGGCCGCCGGTTCGAGCACCACCGCAGGCGGGACAGCCTCAGCTTCGCCCACCACGCCGAGGTGGCCCGCCTGTCGCCGCCGGAGCAGGACTACTGGCTGCGCAAGGCCGAGCAGCAGAAGTGGTCGCGCAACGAACTCCGCAGGTCGGTCCGTGCCAGCCTGGCCGTGCAGAGCAGCACGACCGAGGTCCCCGCGGGCAGTGGCGACGAGAAGCAAGAGGTACCCCGGCTGGCCGACTCGGCGGCCGCCGAAAAGCGCCGGCAGAAGGTCACCACGCTCACCATAGAGCTGTCCGCAAGCCAGCTGGAGTACTACTCGAGGACGGCTGCCGCGCACGGTCTGACCGTTGACAAGTGGGTGGCCCAGCTGCTCGAAACGGCCGATCGCCGGACCGCCTAGAGGCACATCGCCCCACATGCCGGCCGCCCCCCGTTCCCGGGGGTGCGCCGGCGGCTCGTCCGACCGGACACCTCTCACATCGGAGCCAGTTGATGATCCTTCAGGGAAAGCGGGTCGCGCTGCCCTCGGCGCCCGTCGTCCACAAGCAGTTCGAGGCGAACGTGGCGGCGGCGCCCGACGCCGTCGCCGTCTTCTGGGCCGGCCAGGAGCTGACGTACGCAGAGCTGGACGTGAAGGCGAATCGTTTCGCCCACTTCCTCGCCGAGCGCGGACATGGCCGGGGCGCGAAGGTCGGCGTCTGTCTCGACTACTCGATCGACATGCTCGTCGCCATCCTCGGCACCCTGAAGGCGGGCGCGGCCTACGTGCCGTTCGACCCGGCCTACCCTGCGGCCCGGCTCCAGCTGCTGCTGGGTCAGGTGCCCGACCTCGCCCTGATCGTCGTCTCCCCGGCCACGGCCGACATGGTCGAGTCGGCGGACGTCGACGTCATCGACCTCGAGCAGCTCGCCGACGGCCTGGCGGCTCTCCCGTCGACCGCTCCCGACGTCACCGTCAGCGGCGACGACATCTGCTACGCGGTCTTCACGTCCGGTTCGACCGGTACCCCCAAGCTGACCGCGGTTCGGCACGAGGGCTGGTTCAACCTGATGAACTGGCTGAAGCTCGAGTACGGCCTGCACAGCGGGTCGAACCACCTGGTCGTCAGCGCGTTCGGGTTCGACCTCTCCCAGCGCAGCCTGATGACACCGCTGTTCGTCGGCGCCACCCAGAACCTGATGGCGACCCGGAACTTCGACGCGATGATGGCCTACCGCCTGCTCCGCGAACGCGACATCCGCGTGGTGCACTGCGCCTCCAGCACGCTGTACCTGCTGGTGGACTGGGAGACCGCGCGCGGCGGCGACGTCCTCGCCAAGCTCGACTACGTGCTCTTCGGCGGTGAGGCCCTGAAGGTCCAGCGGCTCACGGACTGGGCGCGGCGCGAGGGCAACACGTGCACCCTCCTGCACCAGTACGGCGTCGCCGAGTGCACGGACGTCGCGACCTCGTACGACCTGGCCGACTACCGGCCAGGCGAGCACGACGTCCCGCCGGTCGGCAAGCCGGCCTACAACACCGACATCCACCTCGTCGACGAGGACCTGCGCGGTGTCGCGCCGGGGGAGCAGGGCGAGATCTGCATCTCCGGTGCCAGCGTCGGTGCGGGCTACCTCAACAACGGTCCCGAGAACGCCAAGTTCACGACGATCGAGGTCGACGGGGAGCCGCTGCGGGTCTACCGCACGGGCGACCGCGGCCACGTGAACGAGGCCGGCGAGCTCATCGTGCTCGGCCGGATCGACGCCCAGGTGAAGGTGCGCGGCATGCGCATCGACCCCACTGACATCGAGCGCGCGCTCGCCCGGCTGGCCGGAGTCCGCGAGGCCGCCGTGGCCATCACGTACACCGACGCCGGCGAGGCCGAGCTGATCGCGTTCGTCGTTCCGGCGGGGGACGACCCCGCCGAGGACGATCTGCGCACCGGCCTCCTGGAGACGCTGCCGCGGAACATGGTGCCGGCCGCATTCGTGAACGTCCCGCTGCTTCCGCTCAGCCCGCACGGGAAAGTCGACCGCGTCGCGCTGGTCGATGCATACCGGAAGCAGTTCGCCGACAGCGGCATTGCCGCATAATCGACGGACTTTGATGACAACCGAGAGGGCTGTGATGATTGCCGACAGTGTGCGCGCCATTTGGTGCCGGGAACTCCAGCGCGACGAAATATCGGTCGACGACGATTTCTTCGCCCTGGGCGGCCAGTCCCTGATCATGGTCAGGATTCAGGGTGCTTTTATGGACGAGTTGGGCGTCGAGGTCCCGATGGACCAGATGTTCCTCAACTCGACGGTGGCGTCGGTCTCTGCGTACATCGAATCCCTGGGTGCACCGACCCGGTAGCTGCAGGCGTGGTCGATGCCTTGTCGTGTCTCGCCGGCGAGACACGGCGCGGCATCGGCGTGTGTTCCCGGCGCTGTTTCTATTTATCCCGCTAGTCCGTATCGGCTAGCATCGAATTTATGCTCTGCAGCGGTTATTCGGTCCGCTGTGTCGATAGCGCGCTCAATCACAACGGATTTCCGGTTGCTGCCGCGTTGGGTCAAAAACTACCTGGTAAGAGAGGCGGAGGCGCCATGTACGACGTGATTGTCGTCGGTGCCCGTTGTGCGGGCTCGCCGACGGCCATGCTATTTGCGCAGCAGGGTTATCGAGTGCTGCTCCTGGAGAAAGCGCGATTCCCTCAGGACACGCTGTCCTCGCACTACCTGCACATGCAGGGCGTCGCGCTGCTCAACCGGTGGGGACTGCTCGACAAGCTCCGCGAGGCGGGCTGCCGGCCGATCACCAAGCAGGTCTACGAGGGGCCCGGTGTCCGCATCGAGGGCTTCTCCCTGCCGATGGACGGCCTGACGGCCACGTACGCGCCGCGGCGCTTCGTGCTCGACCCGATCCTCGCGGAGGGCGCCGTCGAGGCCGGCGTCGAGTTCCAGGAGGGCTGCGCGGTCAACGACCTGCTGTTCGAGGACGGCCGGGTCGTCGGCGTGCGGTACACCACGCCCGGCGGCGCCGAGGCGACGGAACGGGCCCGCCTGGTCGTCGGCGCGGACGGCATGCGCTCGCTCGTGGCCCGCAAGGTCGGCGCGGAGAACGTCATCGAGCACCCGCGCCTGACCTGCACCTACTACAGCTACTGGGCCGGGGTCCCCTCGGACTTCGAGCTGTACGAGCAGCCGGGCCGCTGGATCGGCGTGCTGCCGACCAACAACGACCTCACGCTGCTCATGGCCTACTTCCCGCAGGCCGACTTCGGCGCGGTCCGCAAGGCCGTGGAACCCGCCTACCTCGATGCCTTCCGTACGACGGCGCCCGAGCTGTGGGAGCGCATGCAGTCGGGCGAGCGCGTGGAGCAGCTCTACGGCACGGGCCACCAGGACAACTACTTCCGTAAGGCCTACGGGCCCGGGTGGGCGCTGGTCGGCGACGCGGTGAACCACAAGGACTCCATCACCGCCCGCGGCATCACCGAGGCCTTCGTCCAGGCCCAGAACCTCACCGATTTCATCGGGGACGGCCTGCACGACGACGCCAAGCTCAAGTCGGCGCTGCGGCGCTACGAGAACGAGCTGAGCAACGAAGCCCTCAACCACTACCAGGGCGCGCTCAACGTCGCCGAGCTCAAGCCCGAGGGCCGGATCGACATGCTGCGGAAGCTGGTCGGCCACCAGGAGCACATCGACCGGTACTTCTCGACGCTGTCGGGGGCGTGCTCCATCGACGACTTCTACAACGACGAACTTTTGACCCTGCTCGACCAGAGCTGAGTGACGACTTGCTCCCTGGTTCCGCCGATTTGGAGAAACAATGATCCCGTTGTCGTTCGCGCAGCGTCGGCTGTGGTTCGTGGACCGGTTCGAAGGCCCTTCGCCGACCTACAACGGCGCTTTCGCCCTGCGGCTGACCGGTGAGCTGAACGTGGGTGCGCTTCAGACGGCGCTCCGCGATGTCATCGACCGGCACGAAGTCCTCCGCACGGTGATCGTCGAGGGCGACGACGGCATCCCGCACCAGGAGGTGCTGGCGTCCGGCCACAAGCCCTTCGAACTGCCGGTCGTCGAGGTCGCGGAGGAGAAGCGGAGGGCGGCGGTCGACGCGGCTGCCGTCGAGACCTTCGACCTGGCCACCGACGTGCCGATCCGCGCCACGCTGGTGCGGACCGGCACGCTCGACCACACCCTGGTCCTCGTGGTGCACCACATCGCCCTGGACGGCGAGTCCCTCGGGCCGCTGCTCCGCGACCTCACCACGGCGTACTCGGCCCGCAAGGACGGCGACGCCCCCGTGTGGGAGCCGCTCCCGGTGCAGTACGCGGACTACACGCTGTGGCAGCAGGACATGCTCGGCGACGAGTCCGACCCGGACAGCCTGGCGGCCCGGCAGCTGGAGTACTGGCGCGGGGCCCTGGCCGACATGGTGCAGCCGCTGGCCCTGCCGACGGACCGCCCGCGCCCCAAGATGACGAGCCCCCGCGGCGACCTGGTCAAGTTCCCGATCGAGGCCGACCTGCTCCGCGCCGTGGAGAAGGTGGCCGCGGAACAGGACACCACGGTGTCGATGGTCATGCAGTCGGCGCTGGCGGTGCTCCTGCACCACCTCGGCTGCGGTGACGACGTACCCCTCGGCGCGCCGATCGCCGGCCGCACCGACGAGGAGCTGCGGGACCTCGTCGGGTTCTTCGTCAACACCTGGGTGCTGCGCGTCGACCTCTCTGGGAACCCGAGCTTCCTCCAGCTGCTCCAGCGGGTGCGGGACCGGGCCCTTGCCGCGTACGACAACCAGGACATGCCGTTCGAGCGCCTGGTGGAGCTGCTCAACCCGGACCGGTCCACGGCCTACCACCCGTACTTCCAGGTGATGCTCGCCTGGCAGGAGCCCCTGGGGGACCTGGAGTTCGCCGGCCTCGGTGTCGAGTCCGAGACGCTCGAGACCGGAACGGCCAAGTTCGACCTGTTCTTCAACATGATCCCGGACGGCGCCGGCGGCGCCGGAGTCCGTCTGGAGTACGTCACCGACCTGTTCGACAGGGCGACGGTCGAGCGCCTCGCGGACCGCTTCGTGCGCGTGCTGGGCGAGCTCGTGGCCGACTCGGAGCGCGCCATCGGCGGCATCGACGTGCTCGACGCGGCCGAGCGGGACCTCCTGCTCGTCCGGTTCAACGACAACGCCACCGCGGCGTCCGAGCTGACGGTCCCGGAGCTGTTCGAGAGCCAGGCGGCCAGGACGCCGGACGCCCCGGCGATCCTGTGCGACGGCCGGACGCTGACCTATCGGGAGCTCGACGACCGGGCGAACGCCGTCGCGTGGGAGCTGGTCCGGCGCGGTGCCGGGCCGGAGGACCTGGTGGTCCTGGCCCTGCCGCGCACCGAAGACCTCGTCGTCGGCCTGCTCGGCATCCTCAAGTCCGGTGCTGGCTACGTGCCGATGGACCCGCAGTACCTCGCCGGACGCGCGCAGACCGTGCTCTCCGAGGCGCGCCCGCGTTTCGTGGTCACCGACACCGCGACGGCGCAGGACCTGCCGCAGAACGACATGACGAGCATCAACCTCGACCTCCGCGCCGAATGGGACGCGCCCCGGGGGCCGCTGGACAACACCGGCCGCATCGCGCCGCTCGGCCCGGACAACCTGGCGTACGTGATGTACACCTCCGGCTCCACGGGCAAGCCGAAGGGCGCGGCGATCACCCACCGCAGCGTCGTCAACGGCGTGCAGGAGCTGGTGCGCGTCATCGACGCGCCGACCGGCTGGAAGATGCTCGCCGGCACCTCGGTGAACTTCGACGTCTCGGTCTTCGAGCTGCTGACCACCCTGTCCACCGGCGGCACCGCCGAGGTCGTGCCGAACGCGCTGGCGCTCGCCGAGCGGGACGGCTGGGACGGCCACGTCATCAGTGGTGTCCCCTCCGTGCTCGGCGAACTCGTGGGCCACCTGCACAAGGCGACCGACGTGCGCACGGTCGTCTTCGCGGGCGACGTGCTCCCGGCCCGACTGGTGCGCCAGGTCCGCGAGGCCCTGCCCGACGTACAGATCGTGAACTCCTACGGGCAGAGCGAGAGCTTCTACGCCACCACCTTCTCCCTCCCGGCGGCCGAGGAGTGGGCGGAGAGCGACGTCGCGCCCATCGGCACCCCGCTGGGGAACATGCGCGCCTACGTGCTGGGCCCGGGCCTCGCCCCGGCGGCACAGGGCGTGATCGGCGAGCTGTACGTGGTCGGCACCTGCCTCGGCCGCGGCTACCACGACCGCCCGGGCCTGACCGCCGAGCGCTTCGTGGCGAACCCGTTCGCCGCCGGCGAGCGGATGTACCGCACGGGCGACCTGGCCCGCTGGAACGCACGCGGCGAGCTGGAGTGCGTCGGCCGCGGTGACGGCCAGGTGAAGGTGCGCGGCTTCCGCATCGAGACCGCCGAGGTGGAAGCGGCGATCACGCAGCACCCCGGTATCAGCGAGGCCGTGGTGATCAGCCGCGAGGTGGGCTCGGACGGGCGCCGGCTCGTCGCCTACGTGGTGCACACCGGCGAAGGGGCCGTCGGTGACGACGGCGCCGGCGGCATCGGCGACGTGGACGTGCAGGCCGGAGCCTCGTCCGCCGAGCTGCGCAAGTTCGTCGCGGCACGGCTGCCCGACTACATGGTGCCGTCGGCCTTCGTGGCCGTCAGCCAGCTGCCGCTCGGCCCGACCGGAAAGCTGGACCGCTCGGCGCTGCCCGAGCCGGAGTTCCTGGGCGAGGCCTACCGGGAGCCGCGCACCGAGGCCGAGAAGATCATCACCGCCGCGTACGCGGACGTGCTCGGCGTGGACCGGGTCGGCATCGACGACGACTTCTTCGCCGTGGGCGGCGACAGCCTGCGCTCCATCCAGGTCGTGGCCCGCGCCCGCGCCCGGGGCCTGGAGCTGACCACGCGGGAGATCTTCGAGTGCCGCACCGCGGAGCGGCTGGCCGAGGTGGCCTCCGACCGCAAGGACCGGGTGCCGGTGCTCGCGGAGCTCGAGGGCGGCGGCGTCGGCGAGCTGGCGCTGCAGCCGGTGGCGCAGCACGTGTTCGAGCACGGCGGCGGGATCAACCGCTTCGCCATGTCGATCGTGCTCGAGCTGCCCACGGGCATCGACGAGAGCGCACTGGCCGCGACGCTGGACGCCGTGCTCGACCGGCACGACCTCCTGCGCGCGCAGCTGGTGCGCGGTGACGAGCCCTCGCTCGTCGTCCGTCCGCAGGGCGCCGTACGGGCGGCGGACCTGATCCGCCGCGTGCCCGTCACCGGCGGGTGGGACGACCCCGCCGCGCTGGAGACGGCGAAGGCGGAGGTGGACGCCGCCGCCGGCCGGCTCGACCCGGAAGCCGGGACCATGGCCGACTTCGTCTGGTTCACCGCGGACTCGGGTGCGGGCAGGCTGCTCGTGGTGCTGCACCACCTGGTGGTGGACGGCGTCTCCTGGCGCATCCTCATGTCGGACTTCGCCGAGGCCTGGCAGCAGGTCAAGGCCGGCAAGGCCCCCGAGCTGCCCGAGGTCGGCACGTCGGCCCGCCGCTGGGCGGCGGCGCTGGAGTCCGAGGCCCTCTCCCCGGAGCGGGAAGAGGAACTGGACTACTGGCGCGACATGCTCGAGTCGCCCAACCTCCCGCTGGGCGAGCGGGCGTTCAACCCCGCCGTGGACATCATGTCCACCCTCGACACCGTGCGCGTGCAGCTGCCCGCAGAGGTCACCGAGGCGGTGCTGACCAAGCTTCCCGCCGCGTTCAAGGGCACCGGCAGCGACGTGCTGCTCGCCGCGCTCGCCCTCGCGGTGAAGCGCTGGCGCGGTGACGACCGTTCGACCCTGGTCCGCATGGAGGGCCACGGCCGCGAGGAGGAAGTCGTCCCCGGCGCGGACCTCTCCCGGACCGTCGGATGGTTCACCAGCATGTACCCGGCCCGGGTCGACGTGCAGGGCGTGGACTTGGCCGACGTGCTCGCGGGCGGCTCCGCCGCCGGCAAGGCGATCAAGCTGGTCAAGGAGCAGCTGCGCGGTGTCCCGGACAAGGGACTGGGCTACGGCCTCCTGCGCTGGCTGAACCCGGAGACCGCCCCGCAGCTCGAGGACTACGCGGCGCCGCAGATCGGCTTCAACTACCTCGGCCGGATCTCCGACGCCGACGTGCCCGAGCACCTGCGCGCCGAGGGATGGGTGCCGGCGGACTGGTCCGCCCAGCTGATCCCGATGCCCGACCCGGACCTGCCCGCGCTGTCCGCGCTCGAGGTCAACTCGGTCGTCACGGACACCGCCGACGGCGCCCGGCTCCAGGCCGTCTTCATGTTCCCCACCGGGGTGCTGTCCCGCGAGCGCACCGCCGAACTGGCCGAGCTGTGGGTCGAGGTGCTGCACGGCATGGCCGCGCACGCCGCCCGCCCGCAGATCGGCGGGCTCACGCCCTCGGACGCCCCGCTGGTCTCGGTCAAGCAGGACGAGATCGACGAGTGGGAGGAGCGCTACGGCAAGCTCGTCCAGGTGTGGCCGCAGGGCCCGGGCCAGTCCGGCATCCAGTTCCAGGCCGCGCTCGCCGACGGCACCTTCGACGTCTACCACATGCAGTTCCTGCTGCACCTGACCGGGCACGTGGACCCGGAGCGCATGCGGGCGGCCGGCCAGGCGCTCCTCCAGCGGTACCCGAACCTGCGCTCCGCGTTCGTGGCCGGAGCCGACGGCGATCCGGTCCAGGTCGTGGCGGAGCACGTCGCCATCCCCTGGCAGCACATCGACCTCACCGGTCTGGACGGGGCCGCACAGGAAGCGGCGGTCGACAAGGCCCTCGCCGACGACCGGGCCGACCAGCTCGACCCCACCCGCCCGCCGCTGATCCGCCTGGCCCTGCTCACCTGCGGGCCGCAGAAGGCGAAGCTCATCATCACGGCGCACCACACCCTGTTCGACGGGTGGTCGTCGCCGCTGGTGATCAAGGACCTGGTCCGGCTGTACGGCGGCACCGAGGAGCTCGGCCCGGTCCGCAGCTACGGCGACTACCTGGGCTGGCTGTCCAAGCAGGACCGGGACGCTTCGGCCGCCCGGTGGAAGGACGAGCTCGCCGAATTCGACCAGCCGACCCTGCTGGCCGCGGACCTTCCCGAGAAGGGCGAGGCCTCCCGCCTCGGCCGTGTCGAGGTCCCGCTGTCGATCGACAAGGGCCGGGAACTCGCCCGGCGCGCCGCGGAACTCGGCGTCACGCTGAACACGCTGCTCCAGGGCGCGTGGGCGGTCCTGCTCTCGAAGCTGACCGGCCAGAACGACGTCGTGTTCGGCGCGGCCGTCAACGGTCGCCCGGCGGACCTGGTCGGTTCGGACGAGATGGTCGGCCTGTTCATCAACACCCTGCCGACCAGGGTGCGCTGCCGCCCGGACCAGACCGTCGGCGAGGTCATCGCCGATCTGCAGGACCGGCAGATCTCACTGCTCGACCACCACTACTACGGCCTGGCCGACATCCAGCGCGGTGTCGGACTGCCCGCCCTGTTCGACACGATCGTCGTGTTCGAGAACTACCCGATCGACCGCGAGGGCATCGTCGAGGCGAACGACTCGGCAGGGTTCACGATCGACGCGATCCGGCCGTTCGCCGGCTCGCACTACCCTCTCACCCTCAACTCCTCCGACCCGTACCTGCGGCTCTCCCTCGACTACCAGACCAACCTCTTCGAGCGCGACGCGGCCGAGGAGATCGCCGCCCGGCTCGTCCGGGTGCTGGAGCAGGTGCTCGAGGACCCGAAGCAGCCGGTCGGAGCCTTGGAGGTGCTGTCGGCACAGGAGCGGGACTGGCTGGTCAAGGGGATCAATGACACGGCACATCCGGTGGCGGCGGACACTCTGCCGGGCGCGTTCGAGGCTCAGGTGGAGCGCACCCCTGACGGTGTGGCGCTGATCGGCGAGCAGGAGACCCTGACCTACGGCGAGTTCAACCGGCGCGCGAACCGGCTGGCGCACTGGCTGGTCGAGCAGGGCGCCGGCGCCGAGCGGCTCGTCGCCGTGAAGATCCCCCGCTCGGTGGACCTGATGGTGGCGATCTACGCGGTGGTGAAGGCCGGTGCGGCCTACCTGCCGATCGACACCGAGCTGCCCGAGGACCGGGTGGCGCGCGTGCTGGACAGCGCGAAGCCGCTGCTCGTGCTCGACGCCGACCTTCCGGACGTCTCCGGATACCCGGAGACGAACCCGCAGCGCGCACTGTCGCCGGACCACGCCGCGTACGTCATCTACACCTCCGGCTCCACCGGCCGCCCCAAGGGCGTGCAGGTGGCGCACCGGGCGATCCTGAACCGGCTCAAGTGGGGTCTGGCGCACTTCGACGTCACGGCCGAGGACCGGGTGCTGCTGAGCACGACGGCCAGCTTCGACGTCTCGGTGCCGGAGATCTTCGCGCCGCTCCAGATCGGCGCCGCGGTCGTGATCGCGCGTCCCGACGGGCGCCGCGACCCGGCCTACCTCGCCGACCTGATCCAGCGGGAGCGGGTCACCGGAGCGGACTTCGTGCCCTCCCTGCTGGAGGCGTTCGTCAACGAGCCCTCGGCGAAGGAGTGCACCAGCCTGCGCTGGATCGAGGTCGCCGGCGAGGCGTTCCCGCCCGCGCTGGCCAACCGGGTCGTCGAGGTGCTGCCGGGCTGCGGTGTGCACAACCTCTACGGGCCCACCGAGGCGTCCGTCGAGGTCACGGCGTACCAGCACGTGCCGGGTGCCGACCGGGTGCCGATCGGCGCCCCCGTCTGGAACACCCAGGTGTACGTGCTGGACGAGGCGCTGCGTCCGGTCGCGCCGGGCGTCACCGGCGAGCTCTACCTGGCCAGCACCGGGCTCGCCCGGGGCTACCTGGGCCAGACGGAGCTGACCGCGAACCGGTTCGTCGCCTGCCCCTTCGGCGAGCCGGGAACCCGGATGTACCGCACCGGCGACGTCGTGCGGTGGAACCAGGAGGGCCAGGTCGAGTACATCGGCCGGTCCGACTTCCAGGTCAAGCTGCGCGGCTTCCGCATCGAGCTCGGCGAGATCGAGACGGCGCTGGCCAAGCACCCGGACGTCGACGGCGCCGTCGCCCTGGTCCGCGAGGACCGCCCCGGTGACCAGCGGCTCGTCGCGTACGTGGTGACGGGCAAGGCGGAGGCCCAGCTGGACCTCACGGCCCTGACGGACCTGGCCCGGGAGAACCTGCCGGAGTACATGGTCCCCTCGGCGATCGTGCCGCTCGCGGCCTTCCCCGCCACGCCGAGCGGGAAGCTCGACCGCAAGGCGCTCCCCGCACCGGACCACACGGAAGCCGCCGTGACCGGACGCGGGCCCCGCAACCACAACGAGGAAGTCCTCTGCCGGCTGTTCGCCGAACTGCTGGGTCTGCAGGAGGTCGGCATCGACGCCGACTTCTTCGACCACGGCGGGCACTCGCTGCTCGCCACCCGGCTGACCGGCCGCATCCGCAACGAGCTCAAGGTCGATGTGAAGGTCACCACCGTGTTCCGCAGTCCGACCGTCGCCGAGCTGGCGACCCGGCTCGAGAAGACGGGCACGTCGAACCGCCCCCAGCTTCGCCCGATGAACGTGTAGGAGTACGTCGATGATCCCGTTGTCCTTCGCACAGCGTCGGCTGTGGTTCCTCCACCGTCTGGAAGGCCCGTCCGCGACCTACAACATCCCGTTCGTGCTGCGCCTGGACGGGCCGCTGGACACGGCGGCCCTGGCCGCGGCGGTGACGGACGTCGTCACCCGGCACGAGAGCCTGCGCACCCTGATCGCCGAGAACGCGGACGGCACCCCGGAGCAGCGGATCGTGCCCGCGCAGGAGGCCGCCCTCCAGTTCCGGGTGGTCGACGTGGCCGCGGACGCGGCGGAGGCTGCGGCCGCCGAGGCCGCGTGCGAAGGCTTCGACCTCGACACGGAACTCCCCCTGCGGACGACCGTGCTGCGGATCTCCCCGCAGGAGCACGTGGTGGTGTTCGTGATCCACCACATCGCCGCGGACGGGGCGTCGATGGCGCCCTTCATGCGGGACCTGCTGGCGGCGTACGACGCCCGCCGGCAGGGCGGTGCGCCGCAGTGGACTCCTCTCCCGATCCAGTACAAGGACTACACGCTGTGGCAGCGCGAGGTCCTCGGCGACGAGGAGGACCCGGACAGCGTCGCCGCGGCGCAGCTGGACTACTGGCGCACCGAACTGGCCGGGATCCCGCAGCCGGTCCAGCTCCCGCTGGACCGGCCGCGGCCGACGGCGGCCGACCACCGCGGCGGCCACGTCGACTTCGAGCTGGAGCCGGAACTCCTCGCCGGAGTCGGCAAGCTCGCCGCCTCGCACGGCGCCACCGCGCCCATGGTCGCCCAGGCCGTGCTCGCGGTGCTCCTGCACCACCTCGGCGCCGGGAACGACCTGACCATCGGCAGCCCGATCGAGGGGCGCGCCGACGAGCAGCTCGACGACCTGATCGGCTTCTTCGCCAACACCTGGGTGCTGCGCGTCGACCTCTCGCAGAACCCCTCGTTCGGCGACCTGCTCGACCAGGTCCGCGACCGGGCCCTCGCCGCGTACGACAACCAGGACGTTCCGTTCGAGCGCCTGGTGGAGCTGCTCAGCCCGGACCGCACCACCGCCTACCAGCCGCTGTTCCAGGTCATGCTGGCCTGGCAGTTCGAGTGGTCGCAGATCGAGACCCCGGGTTTGCGCATCACCCCCGTCCCGGCCGGCACCGGTACCGCGAAGTTCGAGCTGTTCTTCAACATCGTCCCGGCCCCGGCCGGGGGCGCGTACGGGCGCCTCGAGTACGCGACCGAGCTGTTCGACCACGCCACGGCCGAGAGCCTCGTCGACCGCTACGTGCGCGTGCTGCGCCAGGTGGTCGCCGACTCCGGGACGCGGCTCGGCGGGGTGGACGTACTCACCGACGCCGAACGCACCTGGCTGACCAAGCTGAACGAGACGACGGAACCGGTGCGCGGCACGACGGTGCCGGAGCTCGTCGCCGCTCAGGCGGCGCGGACGCCGGACGCGACCGCGGTGGTGTCCGGACCGACCACGCTGTCGTACCGGGACCTGGACACCCGCGCCAACCGGCTCGCCGCGGTCCTGCGGGATCGCGGTGTCGGGCCGGACGTCCTGGTCGCCGTCGCACTGCCGCGGTCCGCGGACCTGGTGGTCGCGCTCCTCGCCGTGCTCAAGGCCGGCGGCGCCTACCTGCCGATCGACCCCAACTACCCGGCCGCGCGGGTCGACCTGCTGCTCGACACGGCCGACCCCGCACTGGTGCTGACCGATTACCAGACGGCGCCGACCGTGTCCAAGTGCCGGCAGCCGGTACTACACCTCAACGACCTGAGTCTCGACGGCCGGGCCGCCCCGGCCCCGGACGTCCGTATCGGACCGGACAACCTGGCCTACGTGATGTTCACGTCGGGGTCGACCGGGACGCCCAAGGGCGTCGCCATCACCCACGGCAGCGTGGTCAACGGTGTGCAGGACCTGCGCCGGACCGTGCAGGTCGGGGCGGTCTCCCGGATGCTCGCCGCGACCTCGGTGAACTTCGACGTCTCCGTGTTCGAGATCTTCACCGCGCTGACCACCGGCGCGAGCGTCGAGGTCGTCCGCGACGTGCTCGAACTCGCCGAGCGCGGCAGCTGGTCCGGCACCACCATCAGCGCCGTGCCCGCGGTGTTCTCCGCGCTGCTCGACCAGATCACCGATGCCCCGGGCAGCCTCGAACTCGAGGTGGACACCGTCATCTTCGCGGGCGAAGCCCTCTCGGCCGACCTGGTCCGCAAGGTGCGCCGCGCCCTGCCCGGCGTCCGTGTCGTCAACGCCTACGGACAGACGGAAAGCTTCTACGCCGCCACGTACACGCTCCCGCAGGAGTGGGACGGGACCGGTGCGGTACCGGTCGGAGCGCCCCTGGCCAACATGCGCACCTACGTGCTCGGGCCGGAGCTCACCCCGGTCGCGCCCGGAGTGATCGGCGAGCTGTACGTCGGCGGTCCGATCGCCCGCGGCTACCACGGCAACGGCGCCGTCACCGCGGAGCGGTTCGTCGCCTGCCCCTTCGGCCCTGCCGGCGCGCGCATGTACCGCACCGGTGACCTGGCCCAGTGGGACGAGAACGGCCGGCTGAAGTACGCGGGCCGCGCCGACAGCCAGGTGAAGGTCAACGGCATCCGGATCGAGCCGACCGAGATCGAGACGGCCCTCGCCCGGCACCCCGCGGTCGGCCAGGCCGTGGTCACGGTCGGCAAGGACCACACCGGCACCGCGCGGCTCGTCGGCTACGTGGCGCCGGCGGGCGCCGCCGACGGCGAAGCCGCCCCGGCCGGCGCGCTCTCCGCGACGGACCTGCAGCGGTTCGTGGCCGAGCGGCTCCCGGACTACATGGTGCCCGCGCTGATCGTGGTGCTGGACCGGCTGCCGCTGAACGCGAACGGCAAGCTGGACCGGGCCGCGCTGCCCGAGCCGCAGTTCGCCCGTACCGAGTACCGGGCGCCGCGCAGCGAGGCCGAGCGGGTCCTGGCCGAGGTGTACGCGGACGTGCTCGGCACCGAGCAGGTGGGCGTCGACGACGACTTCTTCACCAGCGGCGGCGACAGCATCCGCTCGATCCAGGTCGTGGCGCGCGCCAAGACGCGCGGCGTCGTGGTCAGCACGCGGGAGATCTTCGAGCAGCGCACGGTCGCCCGGCTCGCGGAACTGGTCGAGGGCCGGGAGGAAGAGGAGCGGGTCGTCCTGGCCGAGCTGCCGGGCGGCGGCGTGGGCTGGGCTCCGCTGCCCCCGACGGGTGCGCACGTGCTGGGCCTCGGCGGCGGCATCGGCCGGTTCTGCATGTCCGCGCTGCTCACCCTGCCCGAGGGCATCGACCGCACGGGTCTGGTCGCCACCCTCCAGGCCGTGCTGGACCGGCACGACGTGCTGCGCTCCCGCCTCGACCGGGCGGAGCCGGGCCTGCGCATGGAGCCCGCCGGCAGCCTGGACGCCGGCGCGCTCGTGCACGAGGTCCGCTACGCCGACGCCGACTTGCAGGCCGAGCTGGACGCGGCCGCGGACCGGCTCGACCCGGACGCGGGCGTCATGGCCCAGTTCGTGTGGCTCACCTCCCCCGCGGAGGCGGACCGCCTCCTGATCGTGCTGCACCACCTCGTCGTCGACGGCGTCTCCTGGCGCATCCTGGTGCCGGACCTGGCCGCCGCGTGGAAGCGGATCCGCGAGGGCCTCGCCCCGGAAGCGGCCCCGCAGAGCACCTCGCTGCGCCGGTGGATGCACGCCCTGGCCGACGAGGCGGCCACCCCGGAGCGGGTGGCGGAACTGCCCGTGTGGCAGGAGATGCTCAGCGGCGAGGAGCCCGTGCTCGGCGCCCGGGACGTGGACCCGGCGCGCGATGTCACGGCCACCGTGGACACCGTACGCATCCAGGTGCCGGCCGACGTCACCGCGACGCTGCTCGACACGGTGCCCGCGGTGTTCCGCGGCGGCGTCGACGACGGGCTGCTGACCGGCCTGGCGCTGGCGCTGGCGCAGTGGCGCCGGACGCGCGGCGTGTCCGGGGACTCGACCCTGGTCCGGCTCGAAGGCCACGGCCGCGAGGACCACCTCGTGCCCGGTGCCGACCTGTCCGGCACGATCGGCTGGTTCACCGCGATGTACCCGGTGAAGCTGGACCTGGCGGGCATCGACCTTGCGGACGCGTTCGCCGGCGGCCCCGCCGCCGGCCGGGCGGTCAAGGCCGTCAAGGAGCAGCTGCGCGCCGTCCCGGACAACGGCATGGGCTACGGCCTGCTGCGCCGCCTCAACACGGAGACCGCCACCGCGCTCGCCGGACGGCGGGAGCCGCGGATCGGCTTCAACTACCTGGGCCGGGCGTCCAGCGCGGACATCCCCGAGGAGCTGCGGGGCCTCGGCTGGGCACCGGACACCACGCACCAGGACCTGATCGCCGCGCCCGACGCGGACATGCCGGTGCTGTCGGCGCTGGAGATCAACGCCGTGGCCGCCGGTGACGAGCTCACCGCCTACTTCGGCTTCCCGACCGGCGTGCTCACCCGCGACGAGGTCACCGAGCTCGCAGGCCTGTGGGTCGAGGCACTGACCGCCCTGGCGCGGCACGCCGCGGCCCCCGAGGCCGGCGGCCTGACCCCGAGCGACGCGCCCCTGGTCGAGGTCGGCCAGCAGGAGATCGACACCTGGGAGGGGCAGTTCGGCAAGCTGTGCCGGATCTGGCCGACGACCCCGGTGCAGTCCGGGATGCTGTTCCACACGATGCTGTCCGGCGCCGAGTTCGACGCCTACCACATGCAGCTGGTCTTCCACCTGTCCGGCGAGGTCGACCCGGAGCGGATGCACCGGGCCGCGCAGGCCCTGCTGGCGCGCCACCCCAGCCTCCGCGCGGCGTTCGTCAACCGGGCGGACGGCGACGTGGTGCAGGTGGTGCCGGAGACGGTGTCACTGCCGTGGCAGCACCTCGACCTGACCGCCCTCGACGAGGCGGAACGGACCGAGCGGTTCGAGGCGTTCCTCGCCGATGACCGGGGCGCCCACTTCGACGTGGCCACCCCGCCGCTGATCCGCGTGGCGCTCGCCGTCCTCGAGCACGGCCGCGCCGAGCTCGTGATGACCGCCCACCACGTGCTCATCGACGGCTGGTCCATGCCCCTGCTCATGCGGGACCTGCTGCTGCTCTACGCGTCCCACGGCGACCCGGCCGGTCTGCCCGCGACCCGCGACTTCGGCGATTTCCTGTCCTGGCGCGCCCGCCAGGACCAGGAGGAGACCGCCCGGGTGTGGGCGGCCGAGCTGGCAGGCGTCGAGGAGCCGACCCTGCTCGTTCCCGGCGCCGAAGGCGGGGGCGAGGGGGTCGGCCAGGTCGACATCACGCTCCCGGAGGACGAGGCCCGCGCCCTGGGCCGGCGCGCCACCGAGCTGGGCGTCACCGTCAACACCCTGGTCCAGGGTGCCTGGGGGCTGCTGCTCGGCCAGCTCACCGGCCGCCAGGACGTGGTGCTCGGCGCCACCGTCTCCGGGCGCCCGCCCGAGGTGACGGACGTCGACTCGATCGTCGGGATGTTCATCAACACCCTTCCCGTACGCGTCGAGTACGGGCCCGGCGACACCCTCGCCGAGGTCCTCACCCGGCTGCAGGGCCGGCAGGCCCGGCTCCTGGACCACCACTACCACGGGCTCACGGAGATCCAGCAGTCCGTCGGCCTGAAGTCCCTCTTCGACACGCTGGTCGTCTTCGAGTCGTACCCGGTCGACGAGGAAGGGATCGGCGCCGCCTCCGACGCCGCGGACGGGATCGCCTTCACGGGCCTGCGCGCGGCCACGGGCACCAACTACCCGCTGACCCTGATGGCGGCGCTCGACCCGCACCTCCACTTCATCCTCCAGTACACGCAGGGCGTCTTCGAGCAGGACGCCGTGGAGGTGCTCGGGGCCCGCCTCGTGCGGATCCTGCGACAGCTGGCGGCCGGCCCCGACCTGAAGGTCGCCGAGATCGACATCCTGGACCCGGCCGAACGCGACCGGCTGCTCATCGAGTTCAACGACATGGCCGTCCCCACTCCGGACGTCGCGATCAACGAGCTCGTCGAGGCACAGGCGGCGCGGACCCCGGACGAGGTCGCCGTGGTCGCCGAGGGCGAGTCGCTCACGTACCGCGAGGTGGACGCCCGGGCCAACCGCCTGGCGCGCGAACTGGCCGGACGCGGGGTGGGCCCGGAGTCGGTGGTCGCGGTGTCGCTGCCGCGGTCGGCCGACCTGGTGGTCGCCCTGCTCGCGGTGCTGAAGGCGGGCGGCGCGTACCTGCCGGTCGACCCCAAGTACCCCAGCCACCGCCTCGAGGCCATCCTCGAGGAGGCGCGGCCGCGCCTGGTCCTGACGGACTCCACGACGGTCGCGGTGCTGCCGGAGCACGACGCCCCGGACCTCTTCCTCGACACGCTCGAGCTGTCCGGGGACGACACGGGCCTTGGACTGGCGCTCCATGCGGACCAGCTGGCGTACGTCATGTACACCTCCGGCTCCACGGGCAAGCCCAAGGGCGTCGCCATCACCCACGCGGGCGTGGTCAACGGCGTGCTGCGGCTCGCCTCCCACGTGGGCATGGAGCCGGGCAAGCGGCTCCTCGCGGGCACCTCGGTCAACTTCGACGTCTCGGCGTTCGAGATCTTCACGACCCTCGCCTGCGGCGGCGTCGTCGAAGTGGTCCGGGACGTCCTGGTCCTGGGCGAGCGGGAGGGCTGGAGCGGCAGCGTCATCTCCACCGTGCCGTCCGCCTTCGCCGAACTCGTCGACGAGATCTCCGGCCGCACCAGCGTGGAGACGGTCGTCTTCGCCGGCGAGGCCCTGCCCTCGTCGCTCGTGGAGAAGACGCGCAAGGCCTTCCCGGGCGTACGGGTCGTCAACGCCTACGGGCAGAGCGAGTCGTTCTACGCCACCACCTTCGCCGTCCACGGCGACATGCCGGCCGGGACGGGCAGCACGCCCGTCGGCACCCCGCTCGGCAACATGCGGGCCTACGTCCTCGGCCCGGGCCTGACCCCGCTGCCGCCCGGCGCTGTCGGCGAGCTGTACGTCGGCGGCAGCGTGGGCCGCGGTTACCACGGCCGCCCCGAACTGACCGCAGAGCGCTTCGTCGCCGACCCGTTCGGCCCGTCCGGCTCGCGCATGTACCGCACCGGTGACCTGGCGCGCTGGAACGCCGACGGCCGGCTGGAGTACGCGGGCCGCGGAGACGCGCAGGTCAAGGTGCGCGGCTTCCGCGTCGAGCCCGGCGAGGTCGAGGCCGCGGTCACCGCGCACCCCGGGGTCGCGCAGGCCGTCGTCATCGCCTGCGACGGGCGCGCCGGCAGCTCGGGCAAGCAGCTGGTCGCGTACGTCGTACCCGTCGCCACCGGCGACGGCACGAAGGCCGACGGCTCGGCCCTGTCGCGGAAGGAGCTGCACGGCTTCGTCTCCGAGCGGCTGCCGGACTTCATGGTGCCGGGCGCCTTCATGGTCCTCGACCGGCTGCCGCTCGCCCCGAACGGCAAGCTGGACCGCGCCGCGCTGCCCGAACCGGAGTACAACGGCGCCGCCTACAGAGCGCCTCGAACTCCCCGCGAGGAGACCCTGGCCAAGCTGTTCGCCGAGGTGCTCGGTGTGGACCGGGTCGGCATCGACGACGGTTTCTTCGAGCTCGGCGGGCACTCCCTGCTCGCGACTCGGCTGATCAGCCGCGCCCGCGCCGAGTTGGGGATCGAGATCCCCATCCGGAAGATCTTCGACCTGCCGACGGTGGCCGCGCTCGCCGCCTGGTCGGAAGAGTCGGCCGCTCCGCGACGGCCCAGCTTGCGCCAGATGATCGTTAAGGATGTGAAGTGATGACTCCGCTGTCATTCGCACAACGCCGTATGTGGCTTCTCCACCAGCTGGAAGGAGGGGCGGCGACCTACAACATCTCCGCCGCCTTCCGGCTGACCGGATCCCTGGACCAGGACGCCCTCGTCGCGGCGATCCGCGACCTGGTCGACCGGCACGAGATCCTGAGAACCACGTACGCGACGAATGACGACGGAGAGCCCTACTCGCGGATCCTGACCGTGGCGGAGGCCTCGCCCCGGGTTCAGGTGGCCGACGTGGCGCCCGAGGACACGTCCCGCGCGATCGGCGAGGCCGTCTCGCACGGCTTCGACCTGGAGGGCGAACTGCCCTTCCGGGCGCACCTGCTGCGCTGCTCCCCCCAGGAGCACGTCCTCGTCATGGTCGTCCACCACATCGCCTCGGACGGCAGCTCGAGCGCGCCGATGATGCGGGACCTGATCGCCGCCTACGCCGCCCGCCAGGACGGCCAGGCGCCGCAGTGGGAGCCGCTGCCCGTGCAGTACAAGGAGTACGCGCAGTGGCAGCGCGAGGTGCTCGGCGAGGTGTCCGACCCGGGAAGCCTCGCCGCGCAGCAGGTCGAGTACTGGCGCAAGCAGCTGGACGGCGTGCCGCAGCCGCTGAGCCTGCCGACGGACCGCCCGCGCCCCGCGGAGGCGAACTCGCACGGCGAGACGATCGGCCTCTCCGTGCCGGCGGGGGTGGCGGCCGGGCTGCAGAAGCTCGCCGACGAGCGCGGTGCGTCCATGTCGATGGTCCTTCAGGGTGCGCTGGCGGTGCTGCTGCGCAAGCTCGGCGGCGGCGACGATCTGACGATCGGCTCGCCGATCGCCGGGCGGACCGACGAGGCGCTGGCCGATCTGATCGGCTTCTTCGTCAACACCCAGGTGCTGCGGGCGGATCTGTCCGGCAACCCGACGTTCACCGAGCTGCTCGCCCAGGTGCGGGACAAGGCACTGACGGCCTACGAGTACCAGGACGTCCCGTTCGACCTGCTCGTCGAGGCCATCAACCCCGAGCGCTCCGCGTCCTACCAGCCGCTGTTCCAGGTGATGTTCGCCTGGCAGAGCTACCAGAAGCCGGACCTCGGGATCCCCGGGCTCGACGTGAAGTTCGAGCAGGCCATCCCGTCGACCGCCATGGTCGACCTGTTCTTCAGCCTGACCGCGGACGAGTCGGGCGCGCTGCAGGGCGACCTCCAGTACGCGACCCAGCTGTTCGACCGCGAGTCGGCCGAGGTGATCGCCGCCCGGCTCGTCCGGGTGCTGGAGCAGCTGGCCGCCGATCCGGGCGTGCGCATCGGCGACGTCGACGTGCTGAGCGCGGCGGAGCGGGTGCGGCTGGTGCGGGACGTGAACCCCGCCGGCCACGACATCCCCCAGGTCACCCTGGTCGAGCTGTTCGAACGCCAGGCGGCGCAGCGGGCGGACGAGGTCGCCGTCTCCCACGAGGGTGACACGCTCACCTACGGCGAGGTCAACGCCCGGGCCAACCGGCTCGCGCGGCACCTCGTCGCCCAGGGCGTCGGCCCCGAGTCCCTGGTCGGAGTCTGCCTGGAGCGCT
Organism: Streptomyces sp. NBC_01296; assembly: GCF_035984415.1. Classification (NCBI taxonomy): domain Bacteria; kingdom Bacillati; phylum Actinomycetota; class Actinomycetes; order Kitasatosporales; family Streptomycetaceae; genus Streptomyces; species Streptomyces sp. NBC_01296. Next base: position 263,010 of record NZ_CP130721.1, read on the forward strand.
CGGCCGAGCTGGTCGTCGCGCTGCTCGCGGTGCTCAAGGCGGGCGGTGCCTACCTGCCGATCGACCCCGACTCGCCGGCCGACCGCATCGCGTACATGGTCCAGGACGCCCAGCCGGTCCTGCTGGTCACCACCAGCTCGAACGCTGCCGCGCAGGGGCTGGACCAGGACCTCCCGCTCGTGCACCTCGACCGGGCCGGGGCCTTCGCCGAGGAGACGGCCGCCGACCTCACCGACGCCGAGCGCTGCACGGCCCTGCGCCCCGAGCACCCGGCGTACGTGATCTACACCTCCGGGTCGACCGGCCGCCCCAAGGGCGTGCTGATCCCGCACAGCAACGTGGTCGGTCTCTTCAGCGCCGCAGAGGACTTCGCCTTCGGCGCGGACGACGTGTGGACCCTCTTCCACTCCTACGCCTTCGACTTCTCGGTGTGGGAGCTGTGGGGGCCGCTGCTGCACGGCGGACGCCTGGTCGTGGTCCCCTACGACGTCTCCCGCTCCCCGGCCGACTTCCTCCAGCTGCTCGCCCGCGAGCGGGTCACCGTCCTGAACCAGACGCCCTCGGCCTTCTACCAGCTCGTCCAGGCCGACGCCGATGCTCCCGGCCAGGACCTGGCGCTGCGGTACGTGGTGTTCGGCGGCGAGGCCCTCGACCTGAACCGCCTTGCGGACTGGTACCAGCGCCACGCCTCCGACGCGCCGGTGCTGGTGAACATGTACGGCATCACCGAGACCACGGTGCACGTCACCCGCATCGACCTCGACGAGAACTCCGCCGCCCGCTTCCGCGCCAGCGTGATCGGCCCCGCCATCCCGGGCCTGCGCGCCTACGTCCTGGACTCGAACCTGCTGCCCGCGCCCACCGGCGTGACCGGCGAGCTGTACGTGGCGGGCTACGGCCTGGCCCGCGGCTACCACGGCCGGCCGGAGCTGACCGCGGGACGGTTCGTCGCGTGCCCCTTCGGCGTGCCGGGCGAGCGGATGTACCGCTCCGGCGACCTGGTCCGCTGGAGCCGGAACGGTCAGCTGGAGTACGTGGGCCGAGCCGACACCCAGGTGAAGATCCGGGGCTTCCGGATCGAGCTGGGCGAGATCGAGAACGTGCTGGCCGGGCATCCGCGCGTGGCGCAGGCGGTGATCGTGGTGCGCGAGAACCACGAGGACGACAAGCGCATCGTGGGCTACGTGGTGCCCGAGTCCGGCGACGGGTCGACCGGTGAGCTGCTCGCCGAGCTGTCCGCGTACATGCGCGAGCGCCTCCCGGACTACATGGTGCCCTCCGTGGTGATTCCGCTTTCGGAGATCCCGCTGACCTCGAACGGCAAGCTCGACCGGCGGGCCCTGCCCTCGGAGGACACGAACACCGTGGTCAGCCGGGAGCCGCGCAACGCCTTCGAGCAGAAGCTGTGCGCTCTTTACAGCGAGCTGCTCGGCCTGGAGAAGGTCGGCATCGACGACGGCTTCTTCGCACTCGGCGGGCACTCGCTGCTGGCCACCCGCCTCAGCGTCCGCATCCGCAACGAGTTCGACATCGACATCCCCATCAGGACGGTCATCAAGTACCCGACGGTGGCCGAGCTGGCCGCGCTGATGCTCGCCGGCGGTGTCCCCGCGGACGACGCCGACTCGTTCGGGGTCGTGCTGCCCCTGAACAGCGATCCCGGTACGGGCAAGGCGCCGGTGTGGTTCTTCCACGGCGGCGGCGGGCTGGGCTGGGCGTACTACAGCTTCGTGCTGCACCTGCAGGACCGGCCGGCCTACGCCCTGCAGTCCCGCGGCTCCGACGGCGTGGACACGCTGGCGGGCTCCGTGCAGGAGATGATCGACGACTACGTCTCCCAGATGCTGAAGATCCAGTCGCAGGGGCCGTTCAACCTGATCGGCTGGTCCTACGGCGGCACCATCGTGCAGGCCGTCGCGGACGCGCTCGACCGGCTCGGCCACGAGGTCGCCTTCGTGGCCGTCCTGGACGCCCAGCCGGGTGGGCACGGGTTCACCGAGGTACACGCCGGCAAGGAGTCCTCGGACTACCGGGCCGAACTCGAGGACGACTTCAGCCAGTACATCCGGATGGGCAACCGGCAGGGCTTCCTCGACACCATGTCGAAGGTCATGGCCAACAACACGAACCGGATGATGGATTTCGAATCTCCGGTCTACCGCGGCGACGTGCTGTATTTTAACGCGGCGTTCGAGGAGAAGTCGTACGCGCACCTGTGGCGCCCGTACGTCGGCGGTTCCCTCGAGGTGCACGAGATGCACGCAACGCACCACGAAATGCACATGCCCGCGCCCGTGGCCGAATTCTTCGAGGTCGTCAGCGGCAAGCTGGCGTAGCGACCGGACATCCATGTGCCGGAGCTGTTCAACAAACGATCGAATGGATGATTGGGGTTGGTCGGGGTGACAGAGCCCGGCATGTCCGCGGAACACGGGGACCAGGCCACGCTGCTGTGCGTGCCGTTCGCGGGAGCAGGTCCTTCGTTCTTCCACCCTTGGCGGGAGCCGGCCGCCGGCCGGTGGCGCGTCACCACCGTCGACCTCCCGGGCCGGGAGCGGAAGATCCTGGAGGAGCCGTACCGGAACGTCGTCGAGGCGGCCAAGGGCTCGATCGACGAGGTCGTCGCGGACCTCGGCGAGGGGGCCCGGGTCGTGCTGTTCGGGCACAGCCTGGGCGCGGTGCTCGCGTACGAGCTGGTGCACCTGCTGACCGCGCGCGGCGTGCAGGTCGAGCGGCTGGTCGTCAGCGGTTCACCCGGGCCGTGGACCCAGCGCGAACGGCGGGCCACCGGGCTCCAGGACGAGGAGTTCCTCGCCAGGGTCGAGGAGTTCGCGGGGTTCCGGCACGAGGCCCTCGACCACCCGGAGATGCGGGAACTGATTCTCCCCGTGCTGCAGGCCGACTGCGAAATGCACGAGAACTACGTCCCGAGCACCGACGAACTCGTGACGGTCCCGATCACCTCGCTGCGCGGCGCCTCCGACGGACTGGTCACGGCGGAAGAGGCCCGGCAGTGGCAGGCGTCGACCACGGCGGAATTCAGTTATGTGGAGTTTCCGGGCGATCACATGTATCTGGTCGATCTCGGCCGTGAGGTGCTGGACGTGATCGAGGCGGAGTCCGCCCGCGGTCGTTAGGGCGGGATCGGTTTGCTCAGGGAATGAGCGGTCCTCTGGCCCTGGCGATCTTGTCGAACGCCGTGTCAGGGATGTGACAGGTGCGTGACAGGCCCGGAGAGGAAAGTGGAGGAATGAGAAGTTCAGCGATTGCAGTTTCAGGGCTGCGCAAGGCGTATGGCGACAAGGTCGTCCTCGACGGCATCGATTTCGATGTCGCCGCAGGATCGATCTTCTCCCTGCTCGGCCCGAACGGGGCCGGCAAGACGACGACGGTCAACGTCCTCACGACGCTGATGAAGGCCGACGCCGGTACGGTGCGCGTCGCCGGGCACGACGTGGCCACCGCGACCAAGCAGGCGCGCGCGGCCATCGGCGTGACCGGTCAGTTCGCCGCGGTGGACGATCTGCTGTCGGGCCGCGAGAACCTGCAGCTGATGACGGACCTGAAGCGGGTGCGGGGCGGTGACCAGGTGGTCGCGCGGCTGCTGGAGCGCTTCGACCTGGTGGAGTCGGCCGACAAGCTGTCCTCGACCTACTCCGGCGGTATGCGCCGCAAGCTGGACCTGGCGATGACGCTGGTCGGCAACCCGGAGATCATCTTCCTCGACGAGCCGACGACGGGCCTCGACCCGCGCAGCCGGCGCACGATGTGGGGGATCGTCCGCGAGCTCGTGGCCGACGGCACCACCATCTTCCTCACCACCCAGTACCTCGAGGAAGCCGACCAGCTCGCCGACCAGATCGCGGTGCTCAACGGGGGCCGCCTGGTCGCCCAGGGCACCCCCGAGGAGCTCAAGCGCCAGATCCCCGGCACCCACATCCGGTTCCGCTTCGCCGACCTGTACGAACTCGACGCGGCGGCGCGCCTGCTGACCGGGTCCGTGCGGGACGACGAGGAGCTGACCCTGCGGGTGGCCAGCGACGGTGAGACGAGGTCGCTGCGGGTCCTGCTGGACCAGCTCGACGCGCACTCGCTCGACGCCCAGGAGTTCTCCGTCCAGCGGCCGGACCTCGACGACGTCTTCCTCGCCCTGACCGACCCTGACCCCACGCGTACCGAGCACCTGAGCAAGGAGGCGATCGCACAGTGAGCACTGTCTCGACGCCGTTCGCCGATTCGTCCATCATGTTGCGCCGCAACCTGAAGCACAACGTGCGCAACCCCATCACGATGTTCAACGCGGTCCTGTTCCCCATCGTGATCATGCTGATGTTCGTCAAGGTGTTCGGCGGCGCGTTCAGCGTCGGCGACCACTACATCGACTACGTGACGCCGGGTCTGCTCGTCATGGCCATCAGCTACGGCCTGGGGGCCACCGCGACGGCCGTGAACTCCGACATGACCAAGGGCATCATCAACCGGTTCAAGGTCATGGACGTCTCCCGCGGCGCCATGCTGACCGGGCACGTCGTCATCACCGCCGTGCGCGCCCTGGTGGGCTGCGCGGCCATCATCGGCGTGGCCTTCCTCATGGGGTTCGACCCCAAGGCGAGCGCCGTCGACTGGCTCGGCGTGGTCGGCATCATCGTCCTGCTCAGCATCGCGGCCGGCTGGCTCACGGTCGCCATGGGGCTGGCCGCGAAGACCGCGGAGTCGGCCGGCCTGGGCGCCGTGCCGCTGATCATGCTGCCGTTCCTGAGCAGCGCTTTCGTACCCGCGGACACGATGGGCGCCGGTGTGCGCCAGTTCGCCGAGTACCAGCCCTTCACCCCGATCATCGAGACGCTGCGCGGGCTGCTCGCGGGCAACCCCTCGAGCGGCGACGCGATCGCGGCCGTCGCCTGGTGCGTCGGCATCGCTCTCCTCGGCTACGTGTGGGCGATCTCCACGTTCAAGAAGAGAGCGTGACCCCGACCAGCTCACAGCAGCTGGTCAGCATCCCCTCCCGAGCCGTCTCGGCGCACCACGTGTCGCCGGGGCGGCTCCATGTTTCGCACCATGCGGGCACTTTCCGCTCCCCACCCGGCTGATCGGCTGCACCTTCGCCGAGCCGGGGAGCGGGAAGCCCCGCACGTTCTTCGACCTGCCACAGGTGGCTGCGTGGGCGGAGGAATGGCTGCTCCGTGTCCCCTGAGGCCTGGGCCAGTCGATCCTCAAGGAGTGAAGCAATGGTTCCGCTGTCATTCGCACAACGCCGCTACTGGTACATGCACCAACTGGAGGGCGGGGAGACCTGGAACATGCCGTCGGCGCTGCGGCTGACCGGCCCCCTCGACCAGGACGCCCTCGCCGCGGCGATCGGCGACGTGGTCGACCGGCACGAGATCCTGCGCACCACGTACGTGACCGACGACGAAGGCGAGCCCCACCAGCGGATCCTGCCGATGGCGCAGGCAGGGGAGCAGACGCGGCTGTCGGTGGTCGAGGTGGCTTCCGAGGGCGTGCCCGGCGCGATCGACCAGGCCGTGGCGCACGGGTTCGACCTGGCGGCCGAAATCCCCTTCCGGGCGACCCTGTTGCGCTGCTCGCCCGAGGAGCACGTCCTGGTCCTGGTCGTCCACCACATCGCGACGGACGGCAGCTCGGGCGCCCCGCTGGCACGGGACCTGGCCGCCGCCTACACCGCCCGCCGGGACGGCGGGGCACCGCAGTGGGAGCCGCTGCCCGTCCAGTACCAGCACTACACGATGTGGCAGCGCGAGGTGCTCGGCGACCTCGCCGACCCGGACAGCCTCGGCGCGGCGCAGATCGCCTACTGGCGCGAGGAACTGGACGGGGTACCGCAGCCGCTGGACCTGCCGCTGGACCGCCCCCGGTCCGTCGAGGCGACCACGCACGGCGACGCAGTCGGCTTCAGCGTGGAGCCGGAGGTGGCGGCCGGGCTGGAGAAGCTGGCAGCCGACCGCGGAACGACCATGTCGATGGTCATGCATGCCGCGCTGGCGGTGTTGCTGAGCAAGCTCGGCGGCGGGGAGGACATACCGGTCGGCACCCCGATCGCCGGGCGGACCGACGAGGCGCTGGCCGATCTGGTCGGGTGCTTCGTCAACAACCTGGTGCTGCGCGTGGACCTCGCCGGGAACCCGTCGTTCGCCGACGTGCTCGCGCAGGTGCGGAACAAGGCACTGGCGGCCTATGAGCACCAGGACGTGCCGTTCGACGTACTGGTCGAGGCGATCAACCCCGACCGCTCCACGGCGTACCGCCCGCTGTTCCAGGTGATGTGCGGCTGGCAGAACTTCGAGAAGCCGGTCCTCGAGTTCCCCGGGCTCGACGTGGAGTTCGTACAGGCCCTCACCTCGAAGGCGATGGTCGACCTGTTCTTCAGCATGGCCCTGGACGAGTCGGGGGCGCTGCGGGGCGACATCCAGTACGTGACACAGCTGTTCGACCGGGAAACGGTCGAGGCCATGGCCGCCCGCTTCGCGCGCGTTCTGGAGCAGTTGGTCGCCGACCCGGGCGTGTGCGTCGGGGACGTCGACGTGCTGATCGCGGGGGAGCGGGAGCGGCTGCTGGAGGAGGTCAACGACACCGTCGAGCCGACCCTGGAGCAGGGCCTGGCGGACGCCGTGCGAAGACGCGCCGAGGAGAGACCCGAGGCACTCGCCGTCATCGGCGAGGACGAATCGCTCACCTACCGGGAGCTGGACACGCGGTCCAACAGGCTGGCGCACTGGCTGGCCGACCGCGGGGTGCGGGCCGAATCGCTCGTCGCCGTCTGCCTGCCCCGGACCGTGAACCTGATGGTGGCGCTGTTGGCCGTGCTGAAGGCCGGCGGAGCCTACGTTCCCCTCGACCCGGAGCACCCGCGCTCCCGGATCGACTTCATCCTCGAGCAGGTGGATCCGGTCCTCGTGCTCGATGCCGAGATGCTGGCCGGCGCGGATTGCTCGGCGTATCCGGATGCGGCACCCGAGGTGTTCGTCCGTCCCGAGAACACCCAGTACGTCATCTACACGTCGGGGTCGACGGGCACCCCGAAGGGGGTCGCGGTCCCGCGCGGCGCGCTCGCGAACTTCATCGCCTCGACGCAGCGGCGGTTCCCGCTGTCGCCCGCCGACCGGATGCTGTTCAGCACGACGGTCTCGTTCGACATGGCGAACACCGAGCTGTACCTCCCCTTCGTCGCCGGCGCGACCATGGTCATGGCGAAGAAGGACACCGTCACCGACCCGTCGGCCATGATGGCGTTCATACGCCGCCACGGGGTCACCGTGGTCCAGGCCACGCCCGCGTTCTGGCAGATGCTGCTGACGCACGAGCCGAACGCCGCGCAGGGCCTGCGGATCATCACCGGCGCGGAGGCCGTGCCGGCCCGGCTGGCCGAGACGCTGGCGGAGCAGGCCGCCGAAGTGGGCAACTGGTACGGCCCGACCGAGACGACGACGTGGTCCACCATGGCGCCCGTGAAGGCGGGGGCGGGCGCGCCGGCGATCGGGACGCCGATCGGGAACACCCAGGTGTACGTGCTCGACTCGCGGCTGCGACCGGTTCCGCGCGGGGTCCAGGGCGACCTGTACATCGCCGGTGACGGGGTGGCCCGCGGGTACCAGGGCCGGCCGGAGCTGACCGCCGAGCGGTTCGTGGCGTGTCCGTTCGGACCCGCCGGCGCGCGGATGTACCGCACCGGGGACCTGGTGCGGTGGGACAGGGACGGCCGGCTCGAGTACATCGCGCGCACCGACCACCAGGTGAAGGTCCGGGGCTTCCGCATCGAGCTGGGCGAGATCGAGAACGCGCTGGCCCGCCACCCCGGTGTGGCGCAGGCGGTGGTCGTCGTACGCGAGGACCACGAAGGCGACAAGCGCATCGTCGGCTACGTGGTGCCGTCGGCCGCGGCCGGAGCCGCGGCCGACGGGTCGGCCGGTGAGCTGCTCGCCGAGCTGTCCGAGCACCTGCGCGGGCGGCTGCCGGAGTACATGGTGCCTTCCGCGCTGATCCCGCTGGCGGAGATCCCGCTGACCCCGAACGGAAAGCTCGACCGGCGGGCACTGCCCGCGGAGCACACGCCCGCCGTGGTCGGCGGCGAGCCGCGCGACGCCCACGAAGAGAAACTGTGCGCCCTCTTCGCCGAGCTGCTCCGCCGGGAGAAGGTCGGCATCCACGACAACTTCTTCACGCACGGCGGGCACTCGCTGCTCGCCACCCGGCTCAGCGTCCGCATCCGCAAGGAGTTCGACGTCGAGATCCCCATCAGGACGATCATCAAGTTCCCCACGGTGGCCGAGCTGGCCTCGCTGGTGCTCATCGGCACTCCCATGGACAACGACGACCCGTTCGCGGTCGTACTGCCGCTGAACAGCGATCCCGGCACGGGCAAGGAGCCCATGTGGTTCTTCCACGGGGGAGGCGGGCTGGGCTGGGCGTACTTCAGCTTCGTGACGCACGTGCAGGACCGGAAGGCGTACGCCCTGCAGTCCCGCGGCTCCGACGGCGTGGACTCGCTGGTGGGATCCGTGGCGGAGATGGTCGACGACTACGTCAGCGAGATGCTGAAGTTCCAGCCGGAAGGACCCTTCCAGCTGGTCGGCTGGTCCTACGGCGGCACCGTCGTCCAGGCCGTCGCGCATGCGCTGGACAAGCTCGGGCACGAGATCGCCCTCGTGGCCATCCTGGACTCCCAGCCCGGCGGCCACGGATGGACGGAGATCCACGCCAACAAGACCCTGGCGGAATACCGGTCGGAGCTCGAGGACTTCTTCGGCCAGTACATCGGCACCGACAACCGGCAGGACTTCCTGGACACCATGTCGAAGGTGCTGGCCAACAACTCGAACCTCATGATGACGTTCGAGTCGCCCGTCTACGGCGGTGACGTGCTCTTCTTCAGCGCGACGCTCCAGGACGAGCAGTACGACCACCTGTGGCGGCCGTACGTCACCGGTTCCATCGAGGTGCACGACGTGCACGCCACGCACCACGAGATGAACATGCCCGCAGCCGTGGCGGAAGTGTTCGAAGTCATCAACCGCAAGCTGGCCGAATGACCGACGGCGGCCGCCAAGACCCCGAACGGGTCTTGGCGGCCGCCGTCTTGTCGTCCCTCAGCCCTGCAGGGCCGGACCGAACCAGGTGGTGAGGGCGGTCCGGAGCGCGGAGGTGTCGGGCGCGCCTCCGTCGGACGCCCAGGCGACATGGCCGTCGGGGCGGATGAGGAGCGCGGAGGGAGCCGGTACCTGGTCGATGGCCGGGACGGCCCACTGGTCGTCCTCGCTCCGCGCCTCGACGAGGTCGACGCGATCGGCCCAGCCCTTGGCGACGTCCGCCACCGCGGCGCTGCCGCTCAGGTCGAGCAGTACGGGGCGGGCGGCGTGCAGCAGGTCGTAGACGCCGATGGTGCCTTCGGGCGTCTTGAGGTCGGCGTCGGGCACCCGGCGGCCCGCCAGCGGGTGGTCGACGTCGACCGGGTACCGGATGTCCAGTGCGGTGAGCATGAGACGCAGATGCCGGTTGACGTCGTCGAACACCATGAGCGAGCCGAACACCTCGCGCAGCGCGTCCGTCTGTGCGCCGGGGCGAGCCAGGGCGGACTGCGCCCGGGTGTTGTGCAGAACGCGCTCCCCGACGGGGTGGCGCTCGGCGTGGTAGCTGTCCAGCAGGCTCTCGGGCGCCCGGCCGCGGACCACCGAGGCGAGCTTCCAGCCAAGGTTGACCGCGTCCTGCACGCCCATGTTCAGCCCCTGCCCGCCGGCCGGGAAGTGGATGTGCGCCGCGTCGCCCGCGAGCAGCACCCGGCCCTGCCGGTACTCGGCGGCCTGGCGCGCGGCGTCGTTGAACCGGGAGACCCACCGCGGGCTGTTCATGCCGAAGTCGGTGCCCGCGACCCTGATCAGGGACTCCCGGAGCTGCTCGAACGTCGGCGCTTCGTCGCGGTCCGCGACGCGGTCGTACTCGGACGTGATCACCCGGTACCAGCCCGGCTCGAAGGCGATGGCCGAGTAGTCGCCGCCCGCACAGCGCCGCACCCAGACGTAGTCCTCGGGCAGGTCGGGGAGCTCGACGTCGCCGATCAGCGCGGTCATCGTCGCCTCGGTGCCGGGGAAGTCGATGCCCGCCAGCTTGCGCACCGTGCTGCGCCCGCCGTCGCAGCCCACGAGGTAGCGGGCGCGCAGCGTCACCGGTGCCGCGTCCGCCGTGACCAGTTCGACCGTCACTCCGTCCTGGTCCTGGCGGATCCCGCTCACCTCGGACGAGCGGTGGACCTGCACGCCGAGCTCGCCGGCCCACTCCTCCAGCAGCCGCTCGATGTCGGACTGAAGGATCATCAGCGGGTAGGGGTGCCTCGACTCCGACTCGTCGAAGTCCAGATAAAGGCCGGAGAAATGGCCGACCGGCTGCAGTTCGCCGGCCGCGAGGAAGCGGTCCAGGACGCCGCGCTGGTCCAGCACCTCCAGGGTGCGCGAGTGGATCCCGCCGGCTCGCGACTCGCCCGTCCGTTCCGCGAGCCGCTCGACCACCACCACATCGGCGCCCGCCAGCCGCAGCTCGCAGGCGAGCATCAGGCCCGTCGGCCCGGCGCCCGCGATCACCACGTCCGTGTCGAAGCCGGTGTTTCCCACGTCGTTGCCCCCTCTGTTCCAGTGCGCCTCTAACGTCGTTAAATCACGTCCACGTTCACTGAACGCGGATCAGCCGGTCAAGGAACGCCGGTGCCGGGGCGACACGGGCCGCCGGCGAACTTGTCCTGTCCCGCCGGCGGGACAGGGGCGTCGCGTGCAGGCTCGCCGGTCCACGCTCAACCCCAGCGGCCGAAGAGCACCGGAGACCACCAACACGGTGTGAGCGGTCGCGCATTCACGCCACACTCGATTCGGCCATTCGAACAATCTGTCTCGCCGGCGGGACGGTGCAAAAGGGCCCCAGTGGTCGTGATGGCGGTGACGGTCCGGAGACCGGGCCGAAAATGACGCGGGCGGGCACTCCCGGTCGGCGGAGGAAGGAAAGAGTGGCAATGGAATCGACGCTGGCGCAGGAAATCGCCGAGCTGTGGAGGGAATTCCTCGACTGCCCCGAGGTCGGGGTGGAAGACGACTTCTTCACGCTCGGCGGCAATTCGCTGACCGGAATCAAGATCATCGATCAGGTGTCGCAGGACTACGGCGTCCAGCTGTCCGTGCGCGACTTCTACCTGGCCCAGACCCCGGCCCGGGTCGCCGAGCTGATCGAACAGGGGAGGGCGGCGGCGTGAGGTTGACGCCCGGTCCCGGGCGCGACATCGACCTCGCCAGCGTCGACCTGTTCGACCTGGACCTCTACACGTCCGGCGATCCGCACCCGATCTGGGACGTGATGCGGGCCGAGCGGCCCCTGCACCACCAGGTCCTGCCGGACGGCCGCGAGTTCTGGTCGGTGACCCGCTACGAGGACGTCCGCCGCGTGCTCAGCGACCACCGGGAGTTCACCTCCGAGCGCGGCACCGTGCCCACCCACCTCGGGACGGACGACGTCGCGGCCGGCGTGCTGATGACGTCCACCGACCCGCCGCGGCACACCGAGGTCCGCCGCCCGCTCGGCTCCAAGCTCACCGCGCGCGCCGTGAAGTCCTGGGAGGACTCCATCCGGCGCACGGTCGTGGGCTTCCTCGAGCCGGCGCTCGACGGCGAGACCTTCGACCTGGCCGAGAAGGCCCTCCTCCTCCCGGCGATGGTCACGGGCCCGCTCCTGGGCATCCCGGAGAAGGACTGGGCCGAGCTCGTCCAGCTGACCGCGATGGTGACGGCCCCCTCGGACCCGCACTTCCAGCTGGGCAGCGAGGCCGCGACCCTGGCCATCTCCCACCACGAGCTCGTCACCTACGTCAAGGAGTGGGTCAAGACCCGCCGGGCGACCGGCGAGGAGGGCGAAAGCCTGCTCCACCACCTCATGAGCGTCGCCCCGGGAGGCACGCCGCTCTCCGACGAGGAGATCGCCCTCGACGGCTACAGCATCCTCCTGGGCGCCAACGTGACGACGCCGCACACCGTCTCGGGCACCGTGCAGGCGCTCATCGAGCGGCCCGTGCAGTACGAGAAGGCGGCGGCCGACCTCTCGCTGGTCCCGAACCTGGTCGAGGAAGGGCTGCGCTGGACCTCGGCCGCGTGCAACTTCATGCGGTACGCGGTGGACGACGTCGAGATCGGCGGGGGCGTGATCCCGGCCGGCGGCGCGGTCGTGGCGTGGATCGGCTCGGCCAACCGGGACGAGTCCCTGTTCCCCGACCCGCACACGTTCGACATCACGCGCGAAGGCGCGAAGCGCCAGGCCGCGTTCGGCTTCGGGACGCACTTCTGCATCGGGGCGCCGCTGGCCCGCATGACGCTGCGCATCTTCTTCGAGGAACTGCTCCAGCGCTTCGAATCGATCGAGCTCGCCGGCGAACCGCAGCACCTGCGGTCGTACTTCATCGCCGGCATGACCCACCTCCCCATCGTCGGCAAGAAACGGCAGACGCCATGACCACCGGCTCCACCACCGCCGCCTCGCCGTGGTTCGTCCGGCCGCCGTCCGCCGACCACCCCGCCCGGATCTTCTGCTTCCCCTTCTCCGGCTCCGGGGCTTCGGCGTTCAGCGCCTGGCCGGCCGCGATCGACGACGCCGAGATCTGCCCGGTGCAGTTCCCCGGCCGCGAGAACCGGCTGGGCCACCCGCACTACGGCACCTACGAGAACCTGGCCGCGAGCCTGGTCGAACCGCTGGAGCCGCTGCTCGACCGCCCGTACGCGTTCTTCGCGCACTGCGCGGGCGCGATACCGGCCTACGAGACCGTCCTGCGGCTCGCCGAACTCGGCCTGCGCGGCCCGGACCGCCTCGTCGTGTCGGGCCAGCCGGCCCCGCACGACGCCTCGCGCGACCGGATGCTCACCATGTCCGAGCCCGAGCTGCGCGCCGAGCTGGAGTCGTTCATCCGCAGCCGCGGGATCGAGCCGCGGCCGGACATGATCGACATGGGCATGTTCGTGCTGCTCCGCGACCACGCCGCCGCGGGCGCGTACCGGCGGCCGGAGCCGGTCAAGGTGGACTGCCCCATCGTCGTCCTGCACTGGCAGGACGACCCCGACGTCAGCCTCGAAGAGCTCCAGGGGTGGCGTCAGTACTCGGATTCGGTCGAATTCCGGGTCGTCGGCGGCGGCCATTACGACTTCATGGACGCGCCGGACGAGCTGCAGAAGGTGTTGACCTGTTGGCGGTGAAGGCAGTGCAGCCCGTAAGAGCCGTATGCCGAGGGAACCGGAAGGAATTCGTATGAGTGGCGCAGCCGCCGATATTGCCGTCATCGGGATGTCGTGCCGCTTCCCCGGTGTGAACAGCCTGGGTGAGTTCTGGCGCTTGCTGCTCGACGGGGAGTCGACCGTCGGAACGTTCCCCGAACACCGGGCGGCCGACGCGAACCACATGTCCCACCCGGACGCCGACACCCTGAACGCGGGCTCGTTCCTCGACTCCATCGACGGGTTCGACGCGGAGTTCTTCGGGGCGGGTGCCGCGGAAGCGGCCGCCATGGACCCCGTGCAGCGGCTGGGCCTGGAGCTCGCTTGGGAAGCGGTCGAAGACGCCCGGATCCCGGCGGCCGCGCTCGCGGGCCGCGAGATCGACGTCGTGGTCGGCAGCGGGCCCTCCGGGTACGAGCTGCTGCGCAAGCTGTCCGGCAGCGACCAGGACGACCACTACGCCGCCCTGGGCTCGAGCGGCGCGCTGATCGCGAACCGGATCTCGAGCCTCTTCGACGTCCGCGGCATGAGCTTCTGCGCGGACTCAGGCCAGTCCTCCTCCCTCGTGTCGCTGGCGCTGACCTGTGACCGGATCCGCAGCGGCGCGGTCGACATGGCGATCGCCGGCGGCGTGGAGCTGGTCGTCGATCCGGAAGCGGGACTCGGCCTGGCGAACCTGGGCGCCCTGTCGCCCGACGGCACCTGCTTCCCCTTCGACGAACGGGCCAACGGCTTCGTCCGGGGAGAGGGCGGGGCGTTCGTCCTGCTGAAGCGGCTCGACCTCGCCGTGGCCGACGGCGACCACATCTACGCGGTGGTGCGCGGCTGGGGCGTCGCCAGCGGTGGCGCGTCCAGCCGGATGCCGGACCCCAGCCCCACCGGGCAGGCCTCGGCCGTGCTGTCCGCTCTCGCCCGCGCGGGTGTTGCGTTCGAGGACGTCGACTACGTCGAGGCCCACGGCACCGGCACACGGATGGGCGATCCCGCCGAAGTCTCCGGTCTGCGCGAGGTGTTCCGCGAGAGCGGCCGCAGCCGTCCCCTGGCGATCGGATCGGTGAAGGCGAACGTCGGGCACTTGGAGCCGGCCGCCGGACTCGTCGGCTTCGTGAAGTCGGCGCTCTGCGTGGACCGCGGCCACCTCGTCCCGAGCGTGAACTTCCGCGCCCCGAACCCCGACATCCAGAACTTCCACGAGGACTTCGAGGTCGTCCGGGCCGCGCGGCCCTGGCCGGGAACGGCCGAGCGGCCGCGCCGCGCCGGCGTGTCCTCGTTCGGCCTGGGCGGCACCACCGCTCACGTGATCCTGGAACAGGCCCCCGAGGCGCAGGCGCAGGCAGAAGCCGGCGCCGCAGCCGGCGAGCCGGGCCGGGCGGACGCCTCCGGCGTGCAGCCGTGGGTGCTCTCGGCCCGCTCGGAGCCGGCCCTGCGCGCGCAGGCCGCCCGCCTGCGCGACCTCGTCGCCGCGGACGACTCGCTGTCGGCAGCAGACGTCGGCCACTCGCTGGTGTCCACGCGGCAGCTGTTCGACCACCGGGCGGTGGTGCTCGGCGGTGACCGCGAGGAGTCGCTGGCCGGTCTCGACCTGATCGCGGCGGGCGGTGACTCGGCGCGGGCCGTTCGCGCAGTGGCCGCGGGGTCGCCGGGCCCGGTCGTCTTCGTGTTCCCCGGCCAGGGGTCGCAGTGGCTGGGCATGGGCAAGCAGCTGTACGCGGAGTCGGAGGTCTTCGCGCGCTCGATCGACGCGTGCGCGCAGGCCCTGGCCCCGTACGTGGACTGGTCCCTGGTGGAGGTGCTGACCGGAGCGGAGTCGGCCGCCTCGCTGGAGCGGGTGGACGTGGTCCAGCCGGCGCTGTTCGCGATGATGGTGTCGCTGGCGCAGGTGTGGCGCTCCCTCGGTGTGGCCCCCGACGCCGTCGTGGGCCACTCACAGGGCGAGATCGCCGCGGCGTGCGCGTCGGGCGCCCTGTCGCTCGAGGACGCGGCGCGGATCGTCGCCCTGCGCAGCCGGGCGCTGATCGACCTGGCCGGCCTGGGCGGCGGGATGAGCGCGGTGGCCGCGCCCTCCGCATGGGTCCACGACCGGCTGGAGCAGTGGTCGGGGAGGCTCTCCGTGGCCGCCGTCAACGGTCCGGCCTCGGTGGTGATCGCCGGAGACGGCGCGGCCCTGGACGAGTTCGCGGCGATGGCGGCCGGCGAGGACGTCCGGGTGCGCCGGGTGAAGGTGGACTACGCCTCGCACTCCCACCACGTCGAAGCGATCCGTGAGCGTCTGCTCGAGGACACGGCGGGTCTCTCGCCGCGGGAGTCGGCGGTGAAGTTCCACTCCACGGTCACCGGCGGACTGCTCGACACCCGCGTGCTCGACGCCTCGTACTGGTACGACAACCTCCGCTCGAAGGTGCGCTTCGGCGAGGTCGTCGAAGGCCTGATGCAGGACCACGGCGGCGTGTTCGTGGAGGTCAGCCCGCACCCCGTGCTCCAAGTGGCGATGGAGGAGGCCGCCGACGCACTGGCGGCCCCGCCGGTCGTGGTGAGCACCCTGCACAAGCGCGACGGGAGCGCGGGCCAGGTCCTGGCGTCGCTGGCCGAACTGCACGTACGCGGAGTGCCGGTGAACTGGAAGGCGGTGTTCGCCGCAGCCCGGCCGCGCCGGATCGGCCTTCCGACCTACGCGTTCCAGCGGCAGCGGTACTGGCTGACAGCACCCGACGGAGCCGAAGCCGCGACCAGCCCCGCCGCGCAGGCGAGCGGGCCGGACGCGAGCACCAGGGCGGCGTACCTGGGCTCCGAAGCGTCGGTCCTGACCCTCGTGTGCGCGGAAACGGCGGCGCTGCTGAGTGCGAAGGGCGCGGATCGCACGTTCGCCTACCTCGAGGCGAGGGCGACCGAGACCTTCAAGGTGCTGGGCTTCGACTCCTCGACGGCCGTGGCGCTCCGCAACCGGCTCGCCGCGGTGGCCGGAGTACGGCTCCCGGCCACCGTCGCGTTCACCTACCCCACTCCGCAGAAGCTCGCCCACCACGTCTTCTCCCTCCTCGAGCCGCAGGCGGCCGAGGCCCCGGAAACGGTGGACGCTGCGCATCCGGAAAGCCCGGGTCCGGAAGGCCCGAGTCTGGAAAGTCGCAGTGATGATGATTTGTACGAAATGATCGAACGCGGATACGTGTAGCCACACCTGTTCTTCGAAGCAATTGGTTGGGGGAGGCCCTGGTGGAGGATGTCGACAAGCTCCGGTCCTACTTGCGACGCGCCGTCGGCGATGCGCAGGACCTGCGCGAGCGGGTGCGCGAGCTGGAGGAGTCCGCGCGCGAGCCCATCGCGGTCGTGGGTGTGGGGTGTCGCTTCCCGGGTGGGGTGACGTCCCCCGAAGGGCTGTGGGGAGTCGTGTCCGAGGGTGTGGACGCGATCACCGAGTTCCCGCAGGACCGCGGTTGGGACGTGGAGGCGCTGTACTCCCCGGATCCCGAGGCGCCCGGGACGACGAACACGCGCTCGGGCGGGTTCCTGCACGGCCTCGCGGAGTTCGACGCGCCGTTCTTCGGCATCAGTCCGCGCGAGGCGCTCGCGATGGACCCGCAGCAGCGGCTGATGCTGGAGACGTCGTGGGAAGCGCTGGAACGGGCGGGCATCGACCCGGCCGCGCTGCGCGGCTCGGCGACCGGCGTGTTCACCGGCATCTACACCACCGACTACGGCCCGCGGATGGGCGGCGCGGCAGCCGGCGAGGTCGAGGGCTTCCAGCTCACCGGCACGCTCCCCAGCGTCGCCTCGGGCCGCGTGGCGTACGTACTGGGCCTGGAGGGCCCGGCGCTGTCCACGGACACCGCGTGCTCGTCCTCGCTCGTCGCCGTCCACCAGGCCGTCCGCTCCCTGCGGTCCGGGGAGTGCACCCTGGCGCTGGCCGGCGGCGTGTCGGCCATGCCGACCCCGGGCCTGCTCGTGGAGATGGGCCGCCAGCGCGGCCTCTCGGACGACGCACGGTGCAAGGCGTTCGCGGAAGCGGCCGACGGCACCGGCTTCTCCGAGGGCGCGGGCATGCTCGTCCTCGAGCGCCTCTCGGACGCGCAGCGGGGCGGGCGTCGCATCCTGGCCGTGATCCGCGGCTCGGCGACCAACCAGGACGGCGCCTCCAACGGCCTCACCGCGCCGAACGAACTGGCCCAGCGCCGGGTCATCCGGGCAGCCCTGGCCGATGCCGGGCTGCAGGCGAGCGACGTGGACGCGGTGGAGGCGCACGGGACCGGCACGAGGCTGGGCGACCCCATGGAGGCGGAAGCGCTGCTGGCCACCTACGGGCAGGACCGCGACCAGGACAGCCCGCTGTGGCTGGGCTCGCTGAAGTCCAACATCGGCCACACCCAGGCGGCAGCGGGCGTCGGCGCCATCATCAAGATGACCATGGCGCTGCGCCACGGCGTGCTGCCCAGGACCCTCCACGTGGACCGTCCGTCGACGCACGTGGACTGGACGTCCGGCGCGGTCGAGCTGCTGACCGAGGCCCGGGAGTGGACCAGCGCACCGGGACGCCCCCGGCGGGCCGGCATCTCCGCCTTCGGCATCAGCGGCACCAACGCGCACCTGATCCTCGAGCAGGCCCCCGAGACCCTCGAGCAGGCACCCGAGGAGGAGGCCACGGCCCGCCCGGCCCCCGCCGCGGTGCCGTGGGTGCTGTCGGCGCGGTCGGCGGAGGCGCTGCGCGAGCAGGCGCTGCGGCTGCGCGAGCGCGTGGCCGCGGACGCGGCCCTCCCGCTGGCCGGCGTGGGACGTTCGCTGGTGACGACGCGATCCCTGTTCGAGTACCGCCAGGTGGTCATCGGCTCCGACCGCGACGAGCTGCTCGCCGCCCTGACCGCCGCTGCCGCGGGTGACGAGAGCGGCGCCGCCGGTGCGGTGTCCGGAGTCGCGAAGCCGGCGGGCAAGACGGTGTTCGTGTTCCCCGGCCAGGGGTCTCAGTGGGTCGAGATGGGGCGCGAGCTGTGGGAGTCCTCCCCGGTGTTCGCGCGCCGCATGCAGGAGTGCGCGGACGCACTGTCGCCGCACGTCGACTGGTCCCTCCACGACGTGCTCGGCGACGCCGACGCGCTGGAACGCGTGGACGTCGTACAGCCCGTGCTGTGGGCCGTGATGGTGTCGCTGGCCAAGGTGTGGCGCTCGTACGGCGTGCAGCCCGCGGCCGTCGTGGGCCACTCCCAGGGCGAGATCGCCGCCGCGTGCGTCGCCGGCGCCCTGTCGATCGAGGACGCCGCGAAGGTGGTGGCGCTGCGCTCGAAGGCGATCCTGGCCCTGTCCGGGCGCGGCGGCATGGTGTCGGTCGCGCTCCCGGTGCAGGACGTGCGCGCCCGTCTGACGGACGGGCTGTCGGTCGCGGCGGTCAACGGGCCGTCGTCCGTCGTCGTGTCGGGCGACGTGGCCGAGCTCGACGCACTGCTGGCCGCCTGCGAGGCCGACGAGGTGCGGGCCCGCCGGGTTCCGGTGGACTACGCCTCCCACTCCCGGCACGTGGAGGCCATCGACGGCGAACTGCGCCGGGTGCTGGCGGGGCTGCGGCCGCGTACCGCCGAGGTGCCGTTCTTCTCGACTGTGACGGCCGACTGGCTCGACACGACCTGCATGGACGCCGCGTACTGGTACACCAACCTGCGCCAGACCGTCCGCTTCGAGGAAGCGACCCGGGCCCTGGCCGAGCAGGGCTTCCGCCTCTTCGTCGAGGCGTCCGCCCACCCCGTCCTGACGATCGGTGTGGAACAGACCCTGGACGGCGCGGGGGTCGAGGCCACCGTCGTGGGCACGCTGCGCCGCGGCGAGGGCAGCCTCGCACGCTTCCACCGGTCGGCGGCCGAGGCCTTCGTGGCGGGCGCCGAGGTGTCGTGGGAGAAGGCGTTCCAGGACTGGGACGACCCGTGGGTCGAGCTGCCCACGTACGCCTTCCAGCGGCAGCGCTACTGGCTGAACGCACCCGGCGAGACCACCACCCCCGGGAGCACCTCGGACCACCCGCTGCTCGACGCCGTGATCGATCTGCCCGATGACGGGGAGAACGGCGGCGTGGTGGGCAGCGGTCGCCTGTCCCTGGAGCGCCACCCCTGGCTCGCCGACCACGTGGTCCACGGCGCCGTCCTGGTGCCGGCGACCGCGCTGCTGGAGATGGCGGTCTGGGCCGCGCACAAGGCCGGGGGCGACCTCGTCGACGAACTCACCCTGGAAACACCGCTGGTGCTCTCCCGGACGGCCGAGCGCGAGATCCGCGTCGTGGTCGACGGCAAGAACGTGATCAGCGTGTACTCCCGGGCCGAGGGCGACACCGGGTGGACGCGCAACGCCGTCGGCGTCGTCGGGTCCGACACCGGACCCGCCCCCGCGCAGGAAAGCCTCGTCGCCTGGCCCCCCGCCGGCGCGGTCGCCGTGCCCTTCGAGGACGAGTACGCCCGGCTGTCCGCCCTCGGGTTCGGC
The DNA here is from genome assembly GCF_035984415.1 of Streptomyces sp. NBC_01296. NCBI lineage: Bacteria > Bacillati > Actinomycetota > Actinomycetes > Kitasatosporales > Streptomycetaceae > Streptomyces > Streptomyces sp. NBC_01296. The sequence continues at coordinate 282,707 of NZ_CP130721.1, forward strand.
TACGGGCCCCTGTTCCGCGGCCTGCAGAAGGTCTGGCGCCAGGGCGAAGCCCTCTTCGCGGAGGTGGAGCTGCCCGCCGCCGACGGCGCGGACCGCAGCCGCTACCGGATCCACCCGGCGCTGCTCCACGCCGCGCTGCTCCCCCTCGGCCTGGGGCAGTTCGTCGACAACTCCCGTCCCGAGGGCTGGCTGCCGCTGCGCTGCACCGGAATCCGCGTGAACGCCGCCGGGCCGGCCGTGCTGCGCGTCCGTCTCGCACCCGCGGGGGAGAACGCCCTGTCCGTGACCCTCGCGGACCAGGACGGAGCCCCCGTCGGCGGCGTCGCGTCGCTGGCCCTGCGGCCCGCGGACGTCCAGAAGCTGACCGCGCTGAGCTTCGACCACCAGGACGCGCTGTTCCAGGTGGACTGGGCCCCCCTCGCGGTCCCCTCCGCTCACGCCGCGGGCCGGTACGCGGTGCTGGGCGCACCCGCCGCGGTTGCCGCATCCCCGGGACAGGGCGCAGAGGTCTTCGCCGACCTCGGGGAACTCGCCGCCTCCGGCAGCGGGATACCCCCGGTCGTCCTCGCCGGCATCGACCGGACGGGCACGGACGGCGCCGACACACCCGCAGCCGTCGAGCGCAACCTCCACCGTGTGCTGCGCTGGACGCAGGACTGGCTCGCCGACGACCGGTTCGCCGACTCCCGCCTCGTCTTCGTGACGCAGGACGCGGTCCAGGACGACCAGGTGCCCCGCCCCGACCCCGCGGCGACCGCCGTCTGGGGATTCGTACGCACCGCGCAGACCGAGAACCCGGGCCGGTTCACGCTCGTGGACACGGACGGCAGTCCCGCCTCGTGGGCCTGCGTCCCCGCGGCGGCCGAAACCGGGGAACTCCAGCTCAAGATCCGAGCCGGCGAGGTGACCACGCCGGAACTGGCCCGCGCCCACGGTGCGTCCGCCGGCTCCGGAGCCACCGGCGGGGCGGCAGGCGTTCCCGCTCTCGGCTCCGGGACGGTGCTGATCACGGGTGGCACCAGCGGCCTGGGCGCGATGCTGGCCCGGCACCTCGTGGAGCGCCACGGCGTGCGCCGGCTGGTGCTGACCAGCCGGCGGGGCCCGGCGGCCCCGGCGGCGGCAGGGCTGCAGGAGGAGCTGACCGGGGCGGGAGCGCAGGTCGAGATCGTGGCCTGCGATGTCGCGAGCCGTGAGGCCGTCGCCGGGCTCATCGCCGCGGTGCCGTCCGAGCACCCGCTGACCGCGGTGATCCACTGCGCGGGCGTGCTGGCCGACGGAGTCGTCGAGGCGCTGACCGAGGACCGCGTGAACACGGTCCTCGCGGCCAAGGCCAACGGTGCCTGGCACCTGCACGAGCTGACCCGCCATCTGGACCTTTCCGCGTTCGTGCTGTTCTCCTCGATCGCGAGCGTGCTCGGGACGGCGGGGCAGGCCAACTACGCGGCGGCCAACGCGTTCCTCAACGGCCTCGCGCAGGCCCGTCGGGCCGAGGGCCTGCCCGCCACCTCGCTGTGCTGGGGCTTCTGGGCCGAACGCAGCGAGATGGTCGCCGACATCGGCGACACGGACGTCGTACGCCTCCAGCGCCAGGGCGTGCTGCCGATGGCCTCGCAGGAGGGCCTCGCGCTCTTCGACGCGGCACTCTCGCTGGACGAGCCGGTCCTGGTGCCGGCGCGGCTGAACCTCGCGGCGCCGGGCGCGGCTTCACCGCTCCTGCGCGCCCTGACCGGGACGCCTGCCGGATCCGGCGGCCCGGGGAGCCGGGAGTCCGCCGACGGCGCCCTCGCGCAGCAGTTGGCATCGCTGGCGCCGGCCGAGGCGGAGGCGGTGCTGCTCGATGCCGTCCGGGCGCAGACCGCGCTCGTCCTCGGCCACCCGGACACCCGGCGGATCACTCCCGCCGCGACGTTCAGGAAACTGGGGATCGACTCGCTCACCGCCCTGGAGCTGCGGAACAAGCTGTCGGCGGTGACCGGCCTGAAACTGCCCTCCACGCTGGTGTTCGACCACCCGAACCCCACCGCCCTCGCGCAGTTCCTGAACGCGCGCATCACCCCTGACTCCGGTGCTGCCCCGCAATCTCCGGCCGATCACCTGGCCAAGGAGATCAACGGACTGGGCGCCCGGCTGGAGGAGGCGTTCCTCGAGCTCGCGGACGAGGACAAGAACACGATTTCCACTCTGCTCGGCGAGCTGCAGGGCCGGGTCCGTTCGCTGGTGAGCGCCGGAGCACCGGTCGGCCTCGTCGACCAGATCAGTTCGGCCTCGGCGGGAGACCTTCTCGCGCTACTGGACAAAGAGCTCGGCTAGGGGAGAGCGATGACAAACGACAACAACGCCGAAGTTCTCGAGTACCTCAAGCGGACGTCGATCGAGCTGATCGAGACCCGCAAGCGCCTGAAGGAGCTGACCGAGGCCGCTGCCGAGCCCATCGCCGTGGTGGGCGTCGCCTGCCGTTTCCCGGGTGGGGCAAAGTCCCCGGAGGCCTTGTGGGACCTGGTGCAGGCGGGCGCGGACGTCGTGTCCGAGTTCCCCGAGGACCGCTACTGGGACCTGGAGGACCTCTACGACCCGCAGCGCGAGCGGCCGGGCACCTGCTACACGCGGGAAGGCGGCTTCCTCCATGACGCGGGCGACTTCGACGCCGACTTCTTCGAGATCAACCCGCGCGAGGCACTGGCCAGCGACCCGCAGCAGCGGCTCCTGCTGGAGACCTCGTGGGAGTCCCTGGAGAGGGCCGGCATCGACCCGCACTCCCTGCGCGGCACCAGCACCGGCGTCTTCGCCGGCATCGCCTACTTCGGGTACGGCAACCACTACTTCACCCCCGAGAACATCTCGGGCTACGCACAGATCGGCTCCCTGCTGAGCGTCGCGTCCGGCCGCGTGTCGTACGCGCTGGGCCTGGAGGGCCCGGCGGTGTCGACCGACACCGCGTGCTCGTCCTCGCTGGTGACGGTGCACCAGGCGGTGCAGTCGCTGCGTCAGGGCGAGTGCGGCCTGGCGCTGGCCGGCGGCGTCACCGTCATGGCGATGCCGCAGGTGCTCCGCGAGTTCGCGCGCCAGGGCGGCCTGTCGGCGGACGGCCGGTGCAAGGCGTTCGCCGACGCGGCGGACGGCACCGGCTTCTCCGAGGGCGTCGGCATGCTGGTCCTGGAGCGGCTCTCCGACGCGCAGCGCAGCGGCCGCAAGATCTGGGCGGTCATCCGCGGCTCCGCCATCAACCAGGACGGCGCCTCCAACGGCCTGACCGCACCGAGCGGCCCGGCGCAGCAGCGCGTCATCCGCGCCGCGCTGGCCAACGCCCGGGTGCAGGCGGGCGAGGTCGACGTGGTCGAGGCGCACGGCACCGGGACCACGCTCGGCGACCCCATCGAGGCGCAGGCGCTGCTGGCCACCTACGGGCAGGAGCGCGAGCCGGGCAACCCGCTGTGGCTGGGCTCCCTGAAGTCGAACATCGGCCACACCCAGGCGGCGGGCGGCGTCGGCGGCATCATCAAGATGATCATGGCGATGCAGCGCGGCGTCATGCCCAAGACCCTGCACGTGGACCAGCCCTCGACGCACGTCGACTGGACGGCCGGCGCGGTCGAGCTGCTGACCGAGGCCCGCGAGTGGACCACCGCCCCGGGCCGGCCCCGCCGGGCCGGCGTGTCCAGCTTCGGCGCCAGCGGCACCAACGCCCACCTGATCCTCGAGCAGGCCCCCGAGCCGCAGCCGGCCCCCGACGCCGCCGACCGGGTGCCGGCCGGCACCTCGGGCCTCGTGCCGTGGGCGCTCTCGGCGCGGTCCGGGCAGGCGCTGCAGGCGCAGGCCGAGAAGCTGCGCGCGTTCGTCGCCGCCGACCCGGCGGCGGACCTCGCCGCCATCGGCGCCTCGCTGGTCCGCGACCGGGCGCTGTTCGAGCACCGCGCCGTGGTGCTGGGCAGCGGCCGCGGCGACCTGCTGGACGCCCTCGCGAAGCTGGCCGAGGGCGCCGAGTCCCCCGCCGTGGTGCGCGGCGCGGCCGGCGAACCGGGCGGCTTGGCCTTCATGTTCCCGGGCCAGGGCTCGAAGTGGACCGGCGTGGCCCGCGAGCTGTACGACACCTTCCCCGTCTTCGCCGAGGCCCTCGACGAGGTCTGCGCGCGCTTCGACGCGCACCTCCCCTTCGAGCTGAAGCCCCTGCTCCTCGCCGACGAGCCCGAGGGCCGCGAGCGCACGGACGTCATGCAGCCCGCGCTGTTCGCCCTGCAGGTCGCCCTCCACCGGTTCCTCAGCCGGTACGGCCCGCAGCCGACCCACCTGATCGGCCACTCCGTCGGCGAGATCGCCGCCGCCCACGTGTCCGGAGCCTTCGACCTGGACACCGCGACCCGCATCGTGGCCGCCCGCGGCCGCACCATGCAGGCCGTCACCGAGCCCGGCGCCATGCTGGCGGTCCGCGCCTCGGAAGCCGAAGTCGCCGCGCTGCTGGCCCCGTACACCCGTACCGGCATCGCCGCCGTCAACGGCCCGGAGTCGGTGGTGGTCTCGGGCCTGCGCGACGAGGTCCACGACCTGCGCGACCGGCTCGTCGCCGACGGCCGGTCGGCCAAGCTGCTCCCCGTCGACCACGCGTTCCACTCCCCGCTGATGGGCCCGGTCCTGGAGGAGTTCGAACGGGCGCTGCGCGAGCTCCCCATGGGCGGCGAGCTGTCGGTCCCCGTCGTCTCGACGCTGCTGGGCCGCGAGGCCACCCTCCGGGAGCTGACGTCCGTCGCCCACTGGGTCGACCACGTCCGCGAGCCCGTGCGCTTCCACGACGCCGTGGAACGCGCCCGCGCGGCCGGCGCGAACGTCTTCGTCGAGGTCGGCCCGGGCTCCACGCTCGCCGGCCTCACCAAGGACGCGTTCGCCGCGGAGGGCGTGCACGACGCCGCCGTGGTGGCCTCGGCGCGCCGCGACCGCGGTGTGGCACAGGGCCTGGTCGGCGCGCTCGCCGACCTGCACGTCCTGGGCGCTGCCGCGGACTGGGCCGCCCTGTTCGGCACGCAGGAGCGCGTCGACCTCCCGACGTACGCGTTCCAACACCAGCGCTACTGGATGGACTTCCTGTCGGACCTCGCGTCCGCGGACGTGACCTCCGCCGGCCTGTCCGCCGCGGAGCACCCGCTGCTGGGCGCCGTGGTGGAGCACCCCGGCACCGACGAGCTGGTGTTCACCGACCTGTGGTCCCTGCGGACCCACGAGTGGATCGCCGACCACACCGTGTTCGACTCGGTCGTCGTCCCGGCGACCGCCTACATGGACCTGGCCCTCTCGGTGGGCGAGCACGTCGGCTGCGCCGCGGTCGAGGAGCTCTCCCTCGAAGTCCCGCTGATCCTCCCCGACACGGGCGACGTACAGGTGCGCGTCGCCGTCGGCGCCGCGGACGAGGGCGGCCGCCGCTCCCTGGACGTGTACTCGCGTCCCGCCGAGGACGCCGCCGGCGGCGGCTGGACCCGGCACGCCATGGGCAGCCTGGCGCCCGGCGCCCCGCAGGACGCCGACCGGGCCGACGACGCCCGCGCGCTCGCCGCGTGGCCGCCGGCCGGGGCCGAGCAGATCGGCTTCGACGGCCTCTACGACTCCCTTGCGGACGGCGGCTTCGACTACGGCCCGCTGTTCCGCGGCCTGCGCGAGGTCTGGCGCAAGGGCGACGACCTGTTCGCCCTCGCCACCCTGCCGGAAGGCGCCGACGGCGGGTTCGCCCTGCACCCGGCGCTGATCGACACCGTGCTGCACGCCGTCGTCGTCGGCGGCGTCATCACCGTGACGGGCGACCAGGGCTGGATGCCCTTCGCCTGGTCCGGCGTGCACCTCGCCGGGGAGTGCGGCCCGACCGTGCGCGTCAAGCTCACCCCGGCCGCCGAAGGCGTCGTGTCCCTCGTCATCGCCGACGAGCACGGCCGCGAGATCGCCCACGTCGACGCGCTGACGTTCCGCCCGGCCAGTGCCGAGCAGGTCCGCTCGGCGCGCGGCGGCCGCGAGCAGTCCCTGTACGCACTGGACTGGCGTCCGGCCGCGCCGGCCGCGCCGGACGCCGGCCGCGCGCCGTGGGGCGTCATCGGCGCGGAGACCGGCCGGGCCGCCCGGCTCGTCGCCGCGGGCGACGGCAGCGTCTCGCTGTACGCCTCCCTCGGCGAGGTCCTCGCCGCCGACGCCCCCCGCCACCTCGTCCTGTGCCCCGACGACGCCGTCGCCCCGGGCGACGACCTGCTCACCACGGTCGGCGACGCCGGCAAGCACGTGCTGGAGACCGTCCAGAAGTTCCTGGCCGAGGACCGGCTCGCCGCGTCCACGCTGGTCGTGCTCACCCGCCTGGCGCAGGCCGCCGGCGCGGGGGACGGCGTCGAGAGCCTGCCCGGCGCGTCCGTGTGGGGCCTGATCCGCTCCGCCCAGACCGAGCACCCCGGCCGGTTCCGGCTCGTCGACATCGACGACGAGGAGACCTCGTGGGCGGCCTTCGCGGACGCCCTCGCCCTCGGCGAGGACCAGCTGGCGCTGCGCGGCGGTACGTTCCTCGTGCCGCGGATGGTGCAGGCCCCGGCCGACGACCACCAGCTCGACGCCCCGGCGGACGGCGCGTACCGGCTGGGCATCGCGAAGGCGGGCACGCTGGAGAACCTGACGTGGGTCGCGTGCCCCGAAGTGGCGGCGCCCCTGGAGGCCGGGCAGGTCCGCATCGCCGTCCAGGCCGCCGGCCTCAACTTCCGCGACGTCACGATCGCCCTGGGCCTCATCGAACGGACGGACTTCGACTCCGGGCTCGGCAGCGAGGGCGCGGGCATCGTGCTGGAGGTCGCGGACGACGTGGCCGGCCTTGCCCCGGGCGACCGGGTGACCGGCATCTTCAACGGTTCCTTCGGCCGCGTGGCCGTGGCCGACCACCGCCTGCTGGCCCCCGTCCCCGACGGCTGGAGCCACGCCGAGGCGGCCTCCGTGCCGAGCACCTTCCTCACCGCCTACTACGCGCTCTTCCACGTGATGAAGCTGCAAAAGGGGCAGCGCATCCTGATCCACGCCGCGGCCGGCGGCGTCGGAACGGCCGCCGTCCAGCTGGCCCGGCACGTGGGCGCCGAGGTCTACGCCACCGCCGGCCCGGCCAAGTGGGCCGCGCTGCGCGCCATGGGCCTCGACGACGCGCACCTGGCGTCCTCGCGCGACCTGGAGTTCGTGGAGAAGTTCCTCGAGGCCACGGACGGCCGCGGTGTCGACGTCGTACTCAACTCCCTCGCGCACACCTTCGTCGACGCCTCGCTGAAGCTGCTGCCGGGCGGCGGCAACTTCATCGAGATGGGCAAGACGGACATCCGCGACGCCCGGCAGGTCGCGGCCGACCACCCCGGAGTCGACTACCGGGCCTTCGACCTCTACGGCACGGCGGGCCCGGACACCATCCACGAGATGTTCCGCGACGTCATGGAGCTGTTCGCCGACGGACGGGTGCAGCTCAGCCCGATCTCCGTCCGCAGCATCCGCGACGCCCGCAAGACGTTCCGCGAGATGAGCCAGGGGCGCCACGTCGGCAAGCTGGTCTTCGACCTGAGCGGCGGCTTCGGCGGCGGCACCGTGCTCGTCACCGGCGGCACCGGCGGCGTCGGCTCGCTGGTGGCGCGGCACCTCGTCGCCGAACACGGCGTACGGAGCCTGGTGCTGGCGAGCCGTCGGGGAACGGCCGCCGACGGGGTTCCCGAGCTGGTCTCGGACCTCGAGGAGGCGGGCGCCGCCGTCCGGGTCGTGGCATGCGACATCGCGGACCGGGCTGCCCTGGCGGACCTGCTCGCGGACATGCCCCCCCGGTACCCGCTGACGGCGGTCGTGCACGCGGCGGGCGTGCTGGCGGACGGCACCGTCGAATCGCTGACCGCGCAGAGCATCGACCACGTGCTGCGCGCCAAGGTCGGCGGTGCGGCCAACCTGCACGAGCTGACCCGGGGGCACAACCTGTCGGCGTTCGTCCAGTTCTCGGCCCTCGCCGGCACGCTCGGCACCGCAGGACAGGCGAACTACGCCGCGGCGAACGGCTTCCTGGACGGTCTGGCGGCGCAGCGCAGCGCCTCCGGACTGGTCGGCACCTCGCTGTGCTGGGGCTGGTGGGAGCAGAGCAGCGGCATGACCGAGGACCTGGACCAGGCCGATCTCTCCCGGCTCCGGCGGATGGGCATCGCCCCGATGCCGACGCCCGAGGCACTGGCCCTGTTCGACTCGGCGTGTGCGAGCGGCAAGCCGGTCCTCGTCCCGGCCCGGGTGGACGTCGCCGGGCTGCGGAACAAGGCCTCCGACGAGCTGCCGCCGCTGCTGCGCGGCCTCGTCGACGGCGGCCGTCCGCGCCGGGCCAGGGCGGGCACGCCCAAGGACGGCGGCTCTGCGGACCTGTCCGCCAGGCTGGTCACCCTGCCGGCGGACGAGGCGGAGGCAGCGGCCCTGGACTGGATCCGCGAGCAGGTCGCCGTCGTGCTCGGACACCCGTCCGGCGCGGCCGTCGACGCCGACCAGGCGTTCACCCAGCTCGGATTCGACTCGCTGACCGCGGTCGAGCTGTGCAACCGCCTGGCCGCCGCGACCGGACTGCGCCTGGCGTCCACCCTCGTCTTCAGCTACCCCACCCCGCGCGAGCTGGGCCTTCACCTGCTCGGCCTGCTGCGGCCCGAGGCGGACGCGAGCGCGGACGAGGACGCTGCGATCCGCGAAGTGCTGCGGAACGTCTCGATCGACAGCCTGCGCAGTGCAGGCCTCCTGGAGCTGGTCCTGGCGTGCGCCAACCCGCCCGGGGCGAACGGCGACGCAGCCGCGGCGGCCGCGGACACCGCTGCGGACGAACTGTCGGAATTGGACCTGGACGCGCTGCTCGACCTGGCTCTGGATGAGAAGAGGTAAGTGACATGACCAACTCCGCGGATCAGACGGCGGAGGGCGGGGACCGGGTCCAGCGGGCGCTCCGCGCGCTGCTGGAGGAGCGCGACCGCCTGCGCCAGGAGAACGACTCCCTGAAGGCCGGCCGTGGCGAGCCGATCGCCGTGGTGTCCATGGCCTGCCGCTACCCGGGAGGCGTCTCGTCGCCCGAGGAGCTGTGGGACGTGATCCGCAGCGGCCGGGACGTCGTGGACGCGTTCCCGACGGACCGCGGGTGGCGGGACGTGTACGACCCGGACCCCGACACCGTCGGCAGCGCATACGTACGCCAGGGAGGGTTCCTGGCGGACGTCGCCGGCTTCGACGCGGACTTCTTCGGCATCAGCCCGCGCGAGGTGCTGGCGACCGATCCGCAGCAGCGCCTGCTGCTGGAGACGTCGTGGGAGGCCTTCGAGCGCGCCGGCATCGTCCCCGCCGACGTGCGCGGGGCGGAGGTCGGCGTCTTCTCCGGGGTGAGCTCCACCGAGTACGGGTGGCGTTTCCTGGAGGCGGGCCAGAGCGAGCTGGAGGGCTACCTGCTGTACGGCAGCTCGCTGAGCGTCGCGTCCGGCCGGGTGGCGTACGAGCTGGGGCTGACCGGGCCGGCCGTGTCCCTGGACACGGCGTGCTCGTCCTCGCTGGTGGCCCTGCACATGGCGGTGCAGTCACTGCGTGCGGGGGAGTGCTCGCTCGCGCTGGCCGGCGGGGCGCTGGTGATGTCGACGCCCGCGGCCTTCGTGGAGTTCGCCCGCCAGGGCGCACTGTCGGCCGACGGCCGGTGCAAGGCCTTCGCGGACGGGGCCGACGGGACCGGCTGGGCCGAGGGCGTGGGCGTGCTGCTCCTGGAGCGGCTGTCCGACGCCCGCCGCAACGGCCACCCGGTGCTCGCCGTCGTCCGCGGTTCCGCGGTGAACCAGGACGGGGCCAGCAACGGGCTGACCGCTCCCAACGGCCGCGCCCAGGAGAAGGTGATCCGGCGGGCACTGGCGAACGCGGGGGTCAAGTCCTCCGAGGTGGACCTCGTCGAAGCCCACGGCACCGGAACCAAGCTGGGCGATCCCATCGAGGCGGACGCCCTGCTGGCGACCTACGGGAAGGACCGGGCCGAGGGCAGGCCGCTCTTCCTGGGATCCCTGAAGTCGAACATGGGTCACGCCCAGGCCGCCGCCGGGGTCGGCGGGGTCATCAAGGCCGTGATGGCCATGCGCCACGGGTACCTGCCGAAGACCCTGCACGTGGACGCGCCCTCGCGGCACGTCGACTGGTCCTCCGGCGGGGTCGAACTGCTGGCCGAGGGCCGTGAGTGGACCCGGGCGGACGGTCCGCGCCGGGCCGGGGTGTCCTCGTTCGGCGTCAGCGGCACCAACGCGCACGTGATCCTGGAAGAGGCTCCGCAGCAGGAGCAGGCGGACGAGCGGGCTCCGGTCCCGGGCGTCGTCGGCGGGCTGGTGCCCTGGGTGGTGTCGGCCAAGAGCGCGGCCGCCGTGCAGGGCCAGGCGGGCAGGCTGCGCGACTTCCTCGCTGCGGATCCGCAGGCGGACGTCGCCGGCATCGGCGCGTCGCTGCTGTCGAGCCGGTCGCGGTTCGACCACCGTGCGGTCGTGCTGGGCGGCGGTCGCGACGAGCTCCTGAGCGCGCTGACGGCGCTGGGCGAGGGCGCGGAGTCCCCCGCGGTGGTGCGCGGCGCGGCCGGGAAACTCGGCGGTGTCGCCTTCATGTTCCCCGGGCAGGGGTCGCAGTGGGTCGGCATGGGCCGCCGGCTGTACGACACCTTCCCGGTGTTCGCACAGAGCCTCGACGCCTGCGCGGCCGCACTGTCCGAGTGGGTGGACTGGTCGCTGCTCGACGTGGTGCGCGGGGTGGAGGGGGCGCCGTCGCTGGACCGGGTGGACGTGGTCCAGCCGGCGCTGTTCTCGGTGATGGTGTCCCTGGCCGGCCTGTGGCGCTCCTGGGGTGTGGAACCGGCCGCGGTGGTCGGACACAGCCAGGGCGAGATCGCCGCCGCCTACGTCTGCGGTGCGCTGTCGCTGAGGGACGCCACCAAGATCGTGGCGCTCCGCAGCCTGGCCCTGCTGGACCTGATCGGTCACGGCGGGATGGCATCGGTCGCGGAGTCCGCGGAGGTCGTGGCGGAACGTCTCGCTCCGTGGGGCGACCAGCTGAGCATCGCCGTCGTCAACGGACCCCGCTCGGTCGTGGTGTCCGGGGAGCCGGACGCGCTCGACGAGTTCGTCGAGAAGATGAAGGCCGACGGCGCCCAGGCCCGGAGGATCTCGGTCGACTACGCCTCGCACTCCCACCACGTGACCCGGGTCCGCGAGCAGGTGATCGGCCCGCTGTCCGACGTGAGCCCGAAGACGTCGACGCTGCCCTTCTACTCGACCCTCCACGGCGAGGTCATCGACACCGCACGGCTGGACGCCGGCTACTGGTACGACAACCTGCGCGAGAAGGTCCTCTTCGAAACCTCCGTCCAGCGGCTGGCCGAGGACGGTTTCCGGGTGTTCGTCGAGATGAGCCCGCACCCCGTCCTGACCGTCCCGGTGCAGGAGATCGTCGAGGACGTGGACGATGCGCTGGTCCTGTCCTCCTCGCGGCGGGACCGGGACGAGGTGGAGGCCGTGGTCGGCTCGCTGGCCCAGCTCCACGTCCGGGGCGGATCGGTGGACTGGGACGCCCTGTTCGGGACGCGCGAGCGGGTGGACCTCCCGACGTACGCGTTCCAGCGGCAGCGGTACTGGCTGAACTCCTCGCAGACGGCGGTGGCGGCGGAGGTGCCCTCGACCGATGCTCCGGCAGGCGACGACCAGCTCGTGCCCCTGCCGGACCGGCTCGCCGCCCTCTCCGACGACGACGCGAAGGCACTCGTGCTCGAGCACGTCCTCGAGAAGGTCGCCGTCGTGCTCGGACACCCCTCCAGCGCGTCGCTCGACCCCGACCAGGAGTTCAAGGAGATCGGGTTCGACTCGCTGCTGTCGGTGGAGCTGAGCAAGCGCCTGACCGCATCGACCGGACTCAAGCTGAGGGCGAACCTGGTCCTGAAGTTCCCGTCACCGAGGCGGATCGCCGAGCACGTCACGTCCTCGATGGCCGCGTAGGAATGTCCCGCCGGCGGGACACCGCAAGCTCCACAGCGGTTCGTCCCGGCCGGCACCAAGTTGTCTTGAACGGCTGACCCACTTCCCTGAAGGTGGGGGTGATCTGTGAAGGTCTCCGATTCCCGGGCCTGTTTTTGCTGAGGGGTTGATCTGTGTGCGTTCGTTCGGTGCGTCGTCTGCGCATAAAGGCATGTGGCGGGCGCAGGAAATGGCTCCCGACACGCCGAACCATGCGCTGACCATGTGGGATGTGGACGGTGAGCTGGACACGGCCGTCATCGAATCCGCATTCCTGCACGTGATGGGCGAGGCGGAGGTGCTGCGCGTCAACTTCGTCGACGACGGCAGCGGACTGCGCCTCGTACCCCGGGAACTGGGGGACTGGCGGCCGTTCTTCCTGGACCTCAGTGCCGCGGCCGATCCCGAGCAGGCGGCGCGCGAAGCGCTGGCGGACATGGTGCGCCAGCCCTTCGACCTGTCGAAGGACCTGCTGTTCCGACTGGGCGTGGTCAAGCTCGCCGAGGCCCGCTCCCTCCTGGTGATCGCCTACCACCACCTCATCTCGGACGGGTTCGGCGCGGGCGGCCTGCTCTCGAAGCGCCTCGCCGAGGTCTACACGGCGTTGCTGCGGGGCGAGGACGTACCGGAGCTGGCGCACCCGTGGGACGCCGAGTCCTTCGCGGCCGAGGCGACGGAGTACCTCGCCTCCCAGAAGTTCACCGAGGACACGGAGTTCTGGCGCGACTACCTGAAGGATGCGCCGGCGCCCGCGCAGGTTCCGCGGGTCGCCCTGTCCGACTCGCTGCGGGCCGCGCTCTCCCAGCCGATGAGCAGCGCCGACCGCTGGTCGGAGGTGGCCGAAACCATCGGCATGGTGAGCCGGACGCTGACCGTTCCGCGCGCCGAGGCCGACGTGTGGACCGAGACCGCGACGTCCATGGGCGTGTGGATGTCGCAGATGCTCACCGCGGCCGCGGCGGTGTTCTTCCGGCACCGCTGCGACCGTCCGGAGTTCCTCCTCTCGCTGGCCGTGGGCAACCGCGTCGGCGTGGCGAGCAGGACGCCCGGCCTGGCCGTGAACGTGGTGCCGGTGCGCGTGGCCGTTCCGCTCGGCGCGACCTTCGCCGAGATCGCCGACGCGATGGTCGACGAGACGTACGAGCTCTTCGGCCACACCGCCTGCCACTACTCGGACATCCAGCGCGCGAGCGGAACCGTCCTGAGCGGCCGCGGCAGTTTCGGCGCCGTCATGAACGTCGTCGAGTTCGTGGAGCAGCTCCACTTCGGCGACAGCCCGGCGCGCTACTCCGGCGCGACGACCGGCACCTTCGAGGAACTGTCGATCGGCGTCTACACCGACGGCAGCGCCGACAGCGACCTCTACATCCGGCTCGACGCCCCCGCGAGCCTGTACCACCGCGCCGAGCTGCGCTTCCTCGGCGAGGAGCTGATCGCGCACATCCGTGCCGTGGTGGCCGCCGGTACGCAGCCGATCGGCGCGCTGGACGTGGTCAGCGGTGTCGAGCGCGACGGCGTCCTGACCGCACCGAACGACACGGACGCGCCGCTGCCGGGGCTGACGGTTCCGGAGCTGTTCGCCCGGCAGGTGGAGCGGGACCCGTACGCCGTCGCGATGCTGTCCGGCGACTCGGAGGTCTCGTACCGGGAGCTGGACGAGCGCTCGAGCCGTCTGGCCGAGGCGCTGCGACGCCGCGACGTCGGCCCTGAGACGGTCGTCGCCGTGGCGATGCCCCGATCGGTGGACCTCGCCGTCGCCCTGCTGGGCGTGGTGAAGGCGGGCGGAGCCTACCTGCCGATCGACCCGGCGCTCCCGGCGGAGCAGATCACGTCGCAGGTCGCCGGCTCTTCGGCGCGCGCCCTGCTGACCGATGCGGCGACCGCCGGAGCAGTCTCGTCCGGCCTGGACGTTCCGGCGGTCGTCTTCGACGACATCCCCCCGGACAGCGCCGCCGACGAGAACGACGGTGCGCCGGAGGCTGCGGCCCCCTCGCACCAGGACGGCCTGCTGGCCGTGATGCACGGCTCCGCAACGACCGGCGCGGCCACCGCAGTCGCCGTGACGCACCGGAACATGGAGCGGTTCGTCAAGGACCGCCACTGCAAGGAGGCCGGCCACGGCACCGTGCTGTGGCACGCGCCGCACACCGCCGACGCGCTCGCCCTCGAACTGTGGGTGCCCCTGCTGAACGGCGGCCGCGTGGTCGTGGCTCCCGCGGGAGAGCTCGACATCGACGCGCTGACCGCTGTGCGGGCGGCGCACGAGATCTCCACGGTGTGGCTGCCCGCGAGCCTGTTCTCGGCGATCGCGGCAGAACGCCCCGAGAGCTTCGCCGGGCTGCGCGAGGTGTGGACCGGTGGCGACCGCGTGTCCACGGCCGCGCTGCGCCGGGTCCGCGAGGCCTGCCCCGAGCTGACGATCGTCACCGGCCACGGGCTGACGGAAACGACCGTCTTCGCCGCGTGCCAGCGCCTGGCTGCCGACGAACCGGTGCGCCTCGCGTCCGCGGTCGGCCGCCCGATGGACAACACCGCCCTCTACGTGCTGGGTCCGGGGCTGGCGCCGGTCCCCGTCGGCGTGACCGGAGAGCTGTACGTGGCGGGCCCCGGCGTGGCCCGTGGGTACGCCGGGCAGCCCGGGCCGACCGCGGAGCGGTTCGTTCCCTGCCCGTTCGGTCCGGCCGGCGGGCTCATGTACCGGACCGGGGACCGGGTGCGCTGGGGCACCGGCGGCCGGCTCGAGTACGTGGCCCGGGCCGACGCCCAGGTCGATGTACGTGGCGTTCGAGTCGAGTTGGCCGAGGTCGAAGAGGTGCTGTCCGAGCACAGCGGCCTTGCACAGTCGGTCGTGGTCGTCAAGGAGGACGGTTCCGGGCAGCAGCGGCTGGTGGCCTACGTGGTCCCGGTCCGCGGCCAGGCCGTTTCGGGCGAGGAGCTGCGCCGGTTCGCCGCGGGGTGGCTGCCGGAGTCCATGGTGCCGTCGGTGTTCACGGTGCTGGAACGCCTGCCGGTGACGGTCAACGGGACGGTGGACCGGGCGTCGCTGCCGGAGCCCGAGTTCGACGCGAAGTACCGCGCACCGCGCAACGAGACCGAGCGGGTTCTGGCCGCGGCGTTCGCCGACGTGCTCGAGCTGGACCGGGTGGGCATCGACGAGGACTTCTTCGACCTCGGTGGCAACTCGCTGCGGGCGATCAGGCTGGTCGGCCTGATCCGGGCGGAGCTGAACCAGGAGGTGTCGATCCGCAGGCTGTTCGCGGCGCGCACCATCACCGGTCTGTCGGACATGTGGAAGGACCTCGCCCAGTCCAGCCGGCCGACTCTGCGCAGGAGGACGAGGGAAGGCGCCGTTCTCTGACCGCACCGTCACGCCGAAGCGCCCGCGGCCCCCTGACCATCAGGGGGCCGCGGGCGTTCGTGCTGCCTGCCTTCGAGCGGGGCTCGAGCGGGCCGCCACCGGCCTCCGGTGAACTTCCGACGGGTTCTCAGCTCGTGCTGGATCGAACCGTGTGAGTGGTTCCGCACGGCGTTCCGTGGCTGAAGCCGGTGGGGTGGCGCAAAACCATCGCCGTTAAGAAAACCGCACGAGCGGTTTGTTATTGTCCTTGAGTCCTGACTGTTGCTCTGCCGATCCGATGGGAGTCCACTCGCCGTGGCCACCTTCCTTTACAAACTCGGCCGCCTGGCCTTCCGGCGCCGATGGCTGCTGGTCGTCCTGTGGGTGCTGATCTTCGGCGGCGTCGGAGTCGCGGCGTCCTCCGCACCCCCGCCCCCCGCCGACACCTTCTCCATGCCGGGCACCGAGTCGCAGAAGGCGTTCGACCTGCTCAAGGAGAAGTTCCCCGCGGCCAGCGCCACCGGCGCCAGCGCCCGGGTCGTCATCCGCGCCCCCCAGGGCGCCAAGATCTCCGACAACGGCCCCAAGGCCGGCGTCACCGAGCTGCTCGGGAACCTGTCCAAGGCCCCCGAGGTCATCGGCGCGACCGACCCCTACCAGGCCGACACCATCAGCAAGGACGGCACCACCGCCTACGCCGTGGTGACCTACAAGGTCCCCGGCCCCGAGGTGAGCGACGAGGCCCACGACGCCTTCGACGAGATCACCGAGAAGGCCCGGACCGGCGGACTGACCGTCGAGGCCGGCGGTGACGCCGTCAAGATCAAGGCCGAGATGGGCGGTTCCGGCGAAGGCATCGGCATCCTGGTCTCCGCCATAGTCCTGCTGCTGACCTTCGGCTCGATGATCGCGGCCGGCATGCCGCTCCTGACCGCCACCATCGGCGTCTCCATCGGCATCTCCGGCATCACCGCGCTCGGCAGCACCTTCGGGCTCTCCGCCACCACCTCGACCCTGGCGATGATGCTCGGCCTCGCCGTCGGCATCGACTACGCGCTGTTCATCGTCTCCCGCTACCGCTCGGAGATGGCGGAGGGCCGCGACCGCGAGGAGGCCGCCGGACGCGCCGTCGGCACGGCCGGCTCGGCCGTCGTCTTCGCCGGCCTCACGGTCATCATCGCGCTGGCCGGCCTGTCCGTCGTGAACGTCCCGCTGCTCACCAAGATGGGCCTGGCCGCCTCCGGCACGGTCGCCGTCGCCGTCCTCATCGCGCTGACGCTGGTTCCCGCGCTGCTCGGCTTCGCCCCGTTCAAGGTGCTGCCCCGCCGCGAGCGCCACCTGTTCTGGAGCGGGCAGCTGTCGGCCCGCAAGCAGCGCGTGTCCGCCAAGCGAGCCGCAAAGGCCGCCGCGCGCGCCGCGAAGAAGGACCCGAACAAGCCGAACCTCGGCTCCCGCTGGGCCGGCTACGTGCTCCGCAACCCCGTCGCCGTCCTGCTCGTCGGCGTCGTGAGCCTGGGTGCGCTCGCGGTGCCCGCCGCCAGCCTGGAGCTCGGCCTGCCGGGCGAGGGCACCATGTCGACGGAGACCACCCAGCGCAAGGCGTACGACATGCTGTCCGAGTCCTTCGGCGCCGGCTTCAACGGCCCGCTGATGGTCACGGTCAGCGCCAAGGACGCCAAGGCCGCCGGCGACACCGTCGGCAAGGCCCTCGCCAAGGTGGACGGGGTGGCCTCGGTCTCCCCGGCCGTCGCCAACGAGGCCGGCGACACCGCCATCCTCAACGTCGTTCCGACCACCGGTCCGGCCGACAAGAAGACCGAGGACCTCGTCCACAACCTCCGCGCCCTCGCGGGCGGCCTGGAGGAGCAGACCTCCGCCGAGGTGCTGATCACCGGTCAGACCGCGATGCTCATCGACTTCTCGAAGACGCTGGACGACGCGTTCGT